>SFHI01000073.1 GCA_004555705.1 Clostridiales bacterium
ACCATAGTATTTTGCCCCATCTCTCTTTGATGGTGCTATTATACTGTGGAATATGACCAATAAAACGGACTAAGTCCAAGTTTTTAAACTAACACGAATTATTTAAAATCATCCCGAAGGGATTCCTTAATTGTCAATTGTTCATTGTCAATTGTCAATTCTAAACAAAAATTTTCCTTCCTTACGCCCCAGTCGGTCCGTTCTGGCGGAGCAGCCGGTCCAGGGCGGCGGGGTCCAGCTGGTTCACCGTCCGGAAGCTCCCGCCATAGAAAACCGCCCAGTTATTGAAGGGACAGGGCATCCCCTTGGCCTTTTCCAGGGTGTCCACGTGCACCAGCGACAGGCGGATTCCCTTTTCTTCGCAGTGCTTCCGGAGCACCTCCACCCGCTGGAGGATAAAGGGGCACTGATCATCGTAGAAAACCGTCAGGCACGGGTCGTCGATGGCCTCCCGTTTCGCCGCGGGGGCAAAGGCGGGTTTGCTTCCGTCAAAGGACAGCGCCAGCAGCTCATAGCCCCCGGGGGTCTCGTCCACGGTTTCAAAGCCGAACTTCCGGGCAAACCCCTGGTCGCTGAGCCAGGCCTTCTGCTTCTTCGCCCCCAGCATACACACCCCGGATTTTCCCTTCTCCCGGGCATCGGCGATGCACCCTTCCATCAGCGCCCGGCCCACTCCGCTGCCCTTGGGGCTGCCGGTGACCCACAGGCAGTAGATGTACAGGTAGTTCTCCCCCACCACCGGGGTCCAGGCCGTTTCCAGCGGGGCATACTCGATGAAAGCGCATTCCTTCCCATTGATCTTTCGCAGCACATGGCCCTCCGCCAGCCGCGCGGCCAGCCACCGCCGCTTGGCCTCCACCCCGGGGTGGGCCTTTTTCGTGCGGATGATGCAGCAAAGATGTTCACTTTCCAGATTCTCCGGAGTCAGGGTCACAAATTCCATGGACATGCTTCTCCCCCTTTTTCCCGTTTTTTCGACAGAAAACATATACCGGTTCCCATGCAGAGAGATAAATCGTTGTTTGCCGAGATGATGCTGTAGGGGCGGCTATTAGCCGCCCGCCACCTTTCGACAACAAAAGCAGTCGGATCTATCGGAAAACTCAACAATTCCGAACGTTTCGGGCGGCTAATAGCCGCCCCTACGGTAGCAACGTTACGTGTTTGGAAACCTTCAAACAACAATTTACATTTCATCGGTGTGTATCCTGATTATACCGCACCTGTCAACCCGGCGATACCCCAAAAATATAGGAAAATGTGTCGGAAATAAACCTTTCCCGTTTTTTCTGGGAAATCCTCGTTTTCCCTATGTTGCCTTTTTCCATCCCTGTATGATATGCTTTTTGTCGGGAAATACAAGGAAACTATGAATAAATCAGCGGATACCGCGGGCAAGAAATTCCCTCCCGGCCCCGGGCGGTTTGTTCAGAGGTTCCGTAGAAAGGGGAACAAATTATGCCGGCAAATTACCAGAACTTCAATCTGACACCCCAGGAACAGACCATCCAGATGCTCCACGATCTGAACTGCCCCATCCATCGCATCGGCTACAGGCACCTAAGCGAGGCAATCCCCTACTTTGCCCAGAGTCCCTCCCAGAGTCTTTCCAAAGAGGTATACCCCAAGGTTGCGGAGCGCTTCGGCAGCATGGACTGCCGGGCGGTGGAGCATTCCATCCGCAGCGCCATCCTGGACGCCTGGCAGCACCGGGACCCGGTGATGTGGCGGATCTACTTCCCCCGGGCAGAGCGCGTCCCCTCCAACAAGCTCTTCATCTCCACCCTTGCCGAACGCCTCCGCTGACCCCCCAAAGAAACCGCCATGGGGTGGTAAATTGTTGTTTACAAAATAAACGCTGTCATTGCGAGCCAGTGCGCACACTGGCGTGGCAATCCCCCGGTTAGAGGTAAAATGTATCGACAATTGCCCTGCAGAGTAGGGAAGCCCCGCCCGGGAAATCCCGGGCGGGGCGGCGTTTCGCGGGGCTCATTCCTCACGGCAGCTGCTCCAGAGCTCCAGCATACAGGCAAGCCTTGAGATAAACTCCCCGTTGGAGGGCTTTTTCCAGTTTCCGTCCCGGTCCTTTGGGAAAAAGCAGGCCCAATTCTCCCGGCTGCCGGATTCCCAGGCCGCGCTGATGGCGCTGCGGATGGCCTGCTCCACCTGGAAGCTGCCCACCTCCGGCGTATACATCTTGCCGACGGAGGCGTACAGCTCCGCAAACCGCTGATCCGGATCACGGCACCTTTGGGAAATCGCCTTTCTCAGGTGCCCGAAGCCGTCGCTTTGGGGGCAGAAGCCCAGCTCGATCAGAATCACCAAAATCGCTGAGGAAATGTCCCCCTTCCGGATATGCCGCATGGATTTGATCACGTACCGGATTGTATCGTTGACCACGCTCTCCATAAAATATCCCCCCTCAGTTTATCCCCATTATCTCATACGTCAAGTATCTGTGTCTACCCGGGCGGGCGGACACTTTTCGACGGTTTCCGACGAAAAAACGCCCCGTTTCCGGTTTCCCGGGAACGGGGCGTGTAAGTAAGGGATCAGCCGTTGAGCTTTCTGGCGCTGGTTCTGCCCTCGGGCCGGATTTCTCCGGCGGCGGTGAGGGAGCGCTTGGTCAGCGCGGGGCCCACCAGCTCATAGATCAGCACGGCAAACAGCACCACATTGCGCACCAGAGTACCGCCGGGCAGGGCAGAGGCGGTCAGCGCCATGCCCAGCGCCACACCCGCCTGGGGCAGCAGGGTGATGCCCAGATGGTCACGGATGATTTTGGGCTCCTTCGTGATCCGGCAGCTGAGGGCCGCGCCGTAATACTTGCCCAGAGACCTGGAAATAATGTACAGCACACCCACCAGAATGGTCACGGGGCTGGCCAGAACCTCCAGGTCCAGCTCCGCGCCGGAGATCACGAAGAACAGCACATTGACAGGCATGGTCCAGCCGTCCACACGGCTCATGAGTTCTTCGGAAGTATTGCAGACGTTGCAGAAAATGGTGCCTGTCATCATGCACACCAGCAGCAGGGAGAATCCGCAGTGGATGCCCGCCACGTCAAACTCCAGCATGGACAGCCCCACGGTCAGCAGCACAAAGGCCACGGACAGGGTCATACGCTTGCTGCGGGAGTGGAAAAACCGTTCCAGCAGGTTCAGCAGCCACCCCATGAGGCTCCCCAGCAGCAGCGACAGAATGATCTCCACAATGGGCTCCACCACCACGGCGGTGACACTGACGTGGCCCATGGCCAGGGCCGTGGCGATGCCGAAGGATACGGAGAACAGCAGCAATCCCACCGCGTCATCGATGGCCACCACGAGCAGCAGCAGCTTCGTCAGGGGGCCGTCGGCCTTGTACTGGCGCACCACCATCAGGGTGGCGGCGGGGGCCGTTGCGGCGGCGATGGCGCCCAGGGTGATGGCGCAGGGAACGGTAATCACGCTGGGGAAGCACAGGCTCAGCACCACCAGCATCACGTCCACCAACACCGTGGTGATCACCGCCTGGAGGATGCCGATGACAATGGCCCGGCTGCCCATGGCCTTGAGCTGGGTCAGGCGGAACTCGTTGCCAATGGTAAAGGCAATGAAACCCAGGGCGGTCTGGGTCACGATCCGCAGGCTCTCCACCTGCTCCAAGGAGTTAAAGCCGATGCCCTTCAGTCCCAGGGCTCCGATGCAGAAGGGCCCCAGCAGCAGTCCCGCCACCAGGTACGCGGTGACCACGGGAAGATGCACCAGCTTGGTCAGTCTTGACATCATCAGCCCGCCCACCAGGGCGACGGCCAGACAAATCAGATATGTTTCCATGAAAAAACGCCTTCTTTACACACTTTTCAACCGGCGTATCATATCATTGCGCACCGTGGGATTCAAGAGGTAACCTTCACAAACATTGCGAATTCCCCGGCCATGGTTTTAGCAAAAGTATTCACGCCGCTTCCGAAGGAGCCGGCAAAGGGCCAGCGCCGACCAGGCCATGCCCAAAAGCCCCCGGCCCAGGGTTCCCGGGTCCCCGGTCTCGGGCTGATCCAAGTCCGCCCGGTCCATTTTCGGTGCGGCGGTAATGTCCCACTCGGCCCCGTCCCAGGGGAGGATCACCACAAAGGGCTCAAAGGGCCCGTAGCCCCCGGCCTGTCCCTCCTGCGTTACCAGGTACAGTCCCTCCTCCAGCGCGCCGAAATTAGCCTCCCCCCGGTCGTCGGTCCGCTGCCGAAGCCCATCTTCCCCAGCGTCCCTGGCAAGCCACTGCGCCAGCTCCGGATACAGCACGTCCGCCTCGGAGACAAACCCGCCGCCAAACGTCTCCGTGAGCCGGTATCCGCCCACAACCACCGTTCCAGCCCTGTACACAACAACCTCCGCGTTCCGGATGGGCCTTCCGCCGCCCACCAGCTGCAGCTTCAGCGACCCCATTCCCGCGGCCCGGCCAACCGTCTGAAGCGCCAGGACCAACACCGCCGCCGTGAGCACCGCCAGTACCCGTCTTTTCATTTCCAGCACCCTTTCCCGGTCAAGGTCCGCCTCCGAAAAAGCCCATGGGAGGCAGCCGTAACCAGTATACCCTCCCATCCCGGCGCAGGCCGTCGAAACCCCGCCCCCCATAAAAAAAGCCCGTCCCCCAGCGGAGAACGGACGAAAACCCCGGGCCTGTGGGGCAACGGGGGAAATTGTTGTTTGAAAGCGTGCGCTGCAAATTTCCTGTCATTGCGAACCAGTGCGCACACTGGTGTGGCAATCCCCCGGTTGAAAGGAGCCAGGTAACGATTACGCAGCAACAAACAACAATTTGGCGTTCCGGCCGGAAAACAGCCCAGAGAAAATCCCCCGGCCGGGGGCCGGGGGATTGGGGTATTGCTCTAGGAATTACGCTGGAAATTGTTCCAGATTTTGTTCTGAATGCGAATGTAGGCCTCGGCGTCCTCGGGACCCAGGTCTTTCAGCATGGCGGAAACATAGGAAATAACCCTCTGCCGGATTGCCTGAATGGCACTCCTTCCCTCCTCCGTCAGCACCACATCCACCTGTCTGCTGTCATCCGGGTCCGTGCAGCGCCGGATCAGCTTCTTTTCCTCCATGTGATTCAGCAGACTGGCGATCCGGGCCGTGGTAACCGCCATTTTTTCGCTCAGTTCCTTGGGATGAACGGTGTTTTCGTGGGTGACCAGATAGTTCAGGACAAACATCTCGCCCTTCACGATTTGGGACAGCTGCTGGCTGGCGGGAACCAGCAGCAGGTTCGCGCGGACACGCAGCAGTTCATTTGCCAGAGCAGAGTAATCCATGATCTTCTCCCTCTTTTTCCTGGTAATCTCCGTAATTATAGTTTCCCAAAAAACAGATGTCAACAGGCGGCTCCAAAAGAATTTTTCCATCCCGCAGCTTCCCGGGCCACACTTTGAACCAATCAATTGTTGTTTTGCTCACTTAAAAAGGAGCTGTCATTGCGAACCAGTCCGCAGACTGGTGTGGCAATTCCCCAACTTTTCCGAGCACTTTTCGGTACATTTCCCCTCTAATCGGGGGATTGCCACGCCACTCAAGCGCACTGGCTCGCAATGACAGCATATTTTTGCGTGTGCACGCGTAAACAACAATTTTGCAAACTACTTTGTTCCCCCTACAAGGGGGGAATCATCCCGAAGGGACTCCCTAACGCCCCACTGCCGCGCACCGCATTTTGCCCTCCCGTAGGCTTTTCCGGTTTGGGTCAGTCCTCCGCATAGATTCTCCGGGGATTCCGTTTCTGCTCCGCTGCCTGCAGCAGCACGACGGCGCCCACCAGCGCGATGCCGACGAGATCGGTTGCCGTGCCGGGATAAATCAGCAGCAGCCCTCCGACGGCGCTGACCAGACGCTGATACCAGGGCATCGTGCGGACCAGCCAGCCCTCCAGCGCGGCAGAAACCCCCACAATGCCCACCACGGAGGTGACGCAGATGGAAATGACCTCCCACGCCGTGGTGTCGATCAGCAGCAGCGCCGGATTCAGGGCGAAGATGTACGGAACAATGAACGCCGCAATGGCCAGCTTGGTGGCGGTGAAGGCGGTTTTCATGGGATTGGCCTGGCCGATTGCCGCGCCCGCATAGGCAGCCAGCGCCACCGGCGGCGTCAGGTCCGCCACGATGCCGAAGTAGAACACAAAGAAATGGGCTGCAATCGTAGGAACGCCCATGCGGATCAGGATGGGGGCGCAGGTGGCCGCCATGATGCAGTAGTTGGCGGTGGTGGGCACGCCCATGCCCAGGATGATGCAGCAGACCATGGTCAGCAGCAGCGCGATGATTACCTGATTCCCGGCCAGGGTCACGATCAGATTGACCACCATGTTGGCCAGCCCCGTCATGGTGATGGTTCCGGCGATGATTCCCGCGATGCCGCAGGCCGCTGCCACGGAGATGGTGCCCTGGGCGCCGGCGGCGAGGGCCTCCGCAATGCGCTTGGGGGTGATGCGGTTGTCCTTGTTCAGCAGGCCCACCGCAATGGCTGTCAGGATGGCAATGGCCGCCGCGTACTGGATGCTGGAGCGGCTGCTGCCGATGAGGTAGAACAGCACCACCAGCGGCAGAAGAAGGTAGAGTTTCTTCAGCAGCGGCTTCATCATCGGGATTTGCTCCCTGCTCAGGCCCTTCAGCCCCAGCTTTTTGGCCTCCAGGTGGACGCTGATGAACACGCCGCCGAAGTAGAGAATGGCCGGGAGAATGGCGCATTTGACGATCTTGCTGTAGGGAACGCCCACATAATCCGCCATCAGGAAGGCCGCCGCGCCCAGAATGGGCGGCATGATCTGGCCCCCGGTGGAGGCGGAGGCTTCCGCCGCGGCGGCAAATTCCGGAGAGTAGCCGGTTTTCTTCATCAGGGGGATGGTCACGGAGCCGGAGCCCACGGTGTTGGCCACGGAGGAGCCGGAGACCATGCCCTCAAAAGCGCTGCAGACCACAGCGGCCTTGGCAGGCCCGCCGGAGAACCGGCCCACCAGCGCGTTGGCCAGGTCCATAAACAGGTCCGCGATGCCTGTGCGTTCCAGGAAGGCGCTGAAAATAATGAAAACGATAATGTACTTGGAGCAGACGTTGATGGGCGTGGAGAGAATGCCCTCCTTGCTGTAAAACAGGTAACGCACCGCGTAGTTCAGCCTGCCGGAGAAGGTGGGGTTGCTCAGGCCCCAGATCAGCGCGTAAACAAGGAAGCACCCGGCCACCACCAGAATGGGCAATCCCACGCTCCTGCGGCACACCTCCGCCAGACAGGCGATACCCACAATGCCCAGGACGATCTGGTACCACTCAAACCGGGTGCCCTGCTGAATGATGTCCACCGCGTTGAAGGTGAAGTACAGGAAGGAGCCCGTCCCCGCAATCATCAGCACCAGGTCGTACCAGGGGATGTAGTTGACCCGCTGAACCCCCTTTTTCGCCGGGTACACCAGGTAGCCCAGCAGGACAATTCCGGCCACGAAGGAGGTCAGCCGCCATTCCTCCAGCCAGTTGGCAAACAGGGTCACATACAGGCAGAACAGGGAAAACAGGGCCAGGACGCAGGTCACCGCGATTTTGGGCGCCCCTTCCCATATCCGGGTATTGGACTCCCGGTCATATTTCTTCATCACGGAGTCCAGGTCCATGGGCTCCTGAACCTCCGGTTCTTTTTTTCGGAATATTGCCATAGCTATCTCCTTATCTCGTAATCTCGCCCAGCCAGCACTGGGCGTCGTCCACATCCCGGGTAAAGACGCGGCCGTGATCTTGCTGGTACTTGGCCTGGTGGTATTTGAAAAGCATCTGATTCGGCCCGGTTCTGCCCAGAATCTCGATCTTTCCGGTGGGATGGGACATGGCGTAGCGGACGCTCTTGGCCTGGCCGTTCATCTGCTTCCTGGCGTCCTCCACAATCTCAATGCCCCGCAGGAAGGGAACCTGGAACTGGTTCTGAACCCCCGCCACCGGGCGGCACTGGAAAATGTAGTAGGGGATGATGCCGCAGGCCACCAGACCATTCATCAGCCGCGCCAGCACCTCCGCGTCGTCGTTGACGCCCTTGAGCAGCACGGTCTGGTTGCGGACGATGCACCCGGCAGCCCGGAGCATCCCCACCGCCCGAACCGCCTCGGGGGTCAGCTCCCGGGGATGGTTGAACTGGGTCACGATGATGATCTGCCGGCGCTTGCCGTAGGTCTCCAGGATTCCCAGCAGCTCGCTGTCCTGGAGGATTCTCTGGGGCAGCACCACGGGGATTCTGGTTCCGAAGCGGATGAAATCCAGCGTGGGAATCCCGGTGAAGTACTGAAGGTATTTCTCAATGGTCTCATTGGAATTCAGGAACGCGTCCCCGCCGGAAATCAGCACATTGTTGATCTCCGTATGCCTGCGCACATAATCCGCCATGACGGGAAGCTGCCGGGCCACCTCGTCAGAAGAGGCGCCAACCATCCGCTTCCGGAAGCAGTGCCTGCAGTACATGGCGCACTGGTTTGTGGAGAGGATCAGGGCGGTTTGTTTGTACTTGTGCTGCATTCCCTGAACCACCGTGTTGTCCGCCTCCCCGCTGGTATCCGCCTGGCCTCCTTCGGAAAATTCTTGAATCTCCGGAATGCACATCTTCCGGATGGGGTCCTTGGGGTCATCCTTGTCAATGAGGCTCAGGTAGTAGGAATTGACGCACAGCGGATACCGCTCAATGATCTCCCCCATCTGCCGGGCCTCTTCCTCACTCAGCGCCAGCACCTTCCGCAGCTGCTCCACATCCCGGATGCTGTTTTTCAGCATATCCTTCCAGTTTTCTTCCATATCATCATCGCTCCTTTGGCAAAGAATTACTATCCCAGCAGACGGATAAAATTGTTGTTTACGCGTGCGCACCTGAAAAAACGCTGTCATTGCGAGCCAGTGCGCACACTGGCGTGGCAATCCCCCGGATATTCCGAAATGTGCGAAAAACGGACAAACGCCCTAACGAACCGTCCTGAATTGTTGGGGGATTGCCACACCAGCGTGCGCGCTGGTTCGCAATGACAGTTCTTTTTCAGTGCTCTATTAGAACTGTAAACAACAATTATCCGTTCAGTTGTCCCATTTACCTAACATCATTAGTTAATCTCTCAAAAAAAAGCAGCGCACTGCCGCAGCCTTCCAATTTTTGCTAACAATATTAGTTATTCTACCCCGGCGGCGCCCGTTTGTCAAATGGACGATTTGTGAACAATTCTCCGCGGCTTCCGGAAGCCCCCCCGCCGCGGGAAAGAAAAACCGCTTTTCTTCCGGGAAAGCCCCGGGAGAAAAGCGGAATAATCAGTAATGCACCACATCCCCCGCCCGGCGGATGCGTTCCAGCACCGGGGCGGCTTCGGGGCTGGTGAAGTAGCGGCAGGTAGTCTCCGGCACCAGGGCCCGCAGGGCCTCCCAATCCCCGGCCTGGAGGGCCTGCCGCACGGTGGAAGCGCTGATGGCCCTTCCGCCGGCTTCCTTCCGGGGGATCACATGGCAGGCAATCCCCGCCTTGGGCAGCTCTCGGGCCATGATCTGATTGTAGAGCCCCGTCACCTGGCTGGTGGGCTCCTCGCCCACATACCGCTCCGTCACGTTCAGCGCCCGGGCGATTCTTGTAAACACCGCCAGATCCAGCCGGGCGTGTCCGTCGATCACCGCCGCCTCGTCCTTGAGAAAATAGCTGGGGAAGGTGGCGCTGCTGATGATGTAGGGGCCGGAATCATGGAGCACCACATTGGGGATATGGGCCACGCCCTCCCGCACCAGCCTTTTCCGTACCGCGAAGGGAACCAGGGAAGCGTCCTCACTGAGCACAAACAGGTGCAGCGTATCGCAGTTCGCGGCGGCGGTCTCCGCCAGGTATTGGTGTCCCAGGGTAAAGGGGTTGGCGTTCATGACCAGAGCGGCGGAAACCCCCTGCGTCCTGGTTTTCTCCAGGGCGGCCAGATAGTTGGGGAAGCCCGTTTTCCGGTTCTCCATGAATACCAGCGTTCCGTCCACCCGGGCAATCTCGTAAAAGCCCAGGTCCCCGAAGAATTTGGCGGATTTCACCTTCGTGTACAGGAACAGGTGGGTATTCCCCCGGGCATACTGCACCTCCATCAGGTGGGAGATGATCTCGTTCAGCAGTCCCTCTCCCTGATGCTCGGCGCTGACAGCAAAGCAGCGCAGCGTGGGGCCGAAACAGCTTCCCGTGGCAATGATCCGGCCGTTTTCATCCTCCATGCCGCAGATGTAGTCCAGATTTCCGTCCCGGCGGATGCCCTCCTTCTCCAGCAGGCAGTCCACCTGCCCCAGCCCCCGCCTGTCCGTGGGGTAGATTTGCGCGATGGAATAATCACTCATGGAATTCCTCCTTAGGAATGCGGCATTCGCGCCGTTTCCGGCGCCATTTTGGCCGCCTGACGACCTTGGAAACCGCTTTTTCCGCTATTTTTTCAGTCTTCGGATTTTCCACACCGTCCACACCCGGAAGGAGGTGGACACCAGCAGAATTCCCACGGCCATGATTCCGGCGATGGCGGCGGTGTGCATACCCTGGCTGGCGAACCGTTCCATTTCTCCCCGGACGGCGTAATTCATGGTGTAGTACACCCCCGCCCCGGGAATCAGGGGGAAGATGGACACCACCAGATAGGAAATGGCGGGGTATTTGCGGATTCTGGCCATGATTTCCGAATACAGCGAGGCAAACAGGGACGCCCAGAAATAAGCCAGGATTTCCCCGCTTCCCAAGCCCATGGCAAGCCGGTAAACCAGCCAGGCCAGCCCGCCGCCCAAGGCGCACAGCAGTCCTCCCGGCCCGTGGATGTTGAAGAGGATCGCAAAGCCCACGCACGCGATTATTGCGAACAGGCATTCCCAGGCGACACCCCAGGCAATGGCCTCCCCGCTCACCGGCGCGCCCCAGAGGCTTTTCGCCGCGCTCCAGGCCGTGGCGGTTCCCAGGGCAAGGGCAACCGCCACCAGCAGCACCTGGACAATCCGGTTGATGCCGGAGTTGGTATCGCCGTAGATGATGTCCCGCATGGCGTTGGTGAACAGCAGGCCCGGAACCAGCAGCATCAGCGCGCCGATGGTCACCGCGTCGGAATTCCGGACGATGCCCACGGCCCCCAGGAAATAGGCAAGCAGCGCCATGAGAAAGGCCGAGGCAATGGTGCGGAAGAAGGGGTTGGCCTTCATATCGTCCAGGGTCTTGTTCACGAAGCCCACCAGCATCCCGCAGACACCCGCGCACAGTCCGTCCACCCAGCCCCCGCCGAAGAACAGTCCGAAGCCCGCGGCCCCCAGAAAATCTCCGGCCAGCCGGGCGACGCCGGTATATCGGCGGCGTCTGCGGCGCACCTCGTCCAGCCAGCGGACGGCCTCCTCCGGCTCCGGGCGCTCCGCGCAGATGGCCCGGCTCAGGCTGCTGTAAAGCTCCACGCTGTCCAGGTCGTTGCCGTGGTGGCCGATACGGCGCATCCGGGTCACCGGGGTGCCGTCCTTGCTCTGGATGCTGACGGTCAGAGAATTGGGAATGACGAAGGACTCCGCCTCCAGGCCGTAGGCGGCCAGCACCCGGTTGATTGTCTCCTCCACACGGAAGGTCTCCGCGCCGCACATGGCCAGATCATAGCCCAAATCCGTGGCGAGGTCCAGCAAAATAATATGATCCATACCGCTCCTCAACCCTCACAGTGACAGTCGGCGCAGCGGCCCACCGGGTCCTGGCCCATCATAAAGCAGCGGCTTTCCATCTGCTTTCCCCGCAGGTACTCCGCCCCCCAGTCCCGCATGGCGGCGAGAATGGGCATCAGGCTCTTTCCCGTTTCCGTCAGGGAATACTCCACCTTGGGGGGCACCACGGGATAGATTTCCCGGTGGATCAGGTTCTGCTCCTCCAGCTCCCGCAGCTGCTGGGTCAGCATCTTGGGGGTCGCCGAGGGAATGGCCCTGCGCAGCCCGGAAAACCGCAGGGTTCCCCCGGACAGGTGCCATAAAATCAGCGCCTTGTACTTTCCCCCGATGAGCTCCAGGGTCGTCTCCACAGGACAGCGGTCCGTAAATTCCATATGTTCCTCCTTGGTATCCAAAAGGGAAGTATTGCACAAGATAGTGCATACTTGCATTTCCAAAATCGAATGGTAAAATGGTAGCATAGGATTAAGACACTGTCAATGGAAATCAAACTGTAAATTGATGTTTACGCGTGTGTGTCGAAAAACGCTGTCATTGCGAGCCAGTGCGCACACTGGCGTGGCAATCCCCCCGTTGAATGGAACCATGTAACGATTACCAC
>SFHI01000074.1 GCA_004555705.1 Clostridiales bacterium
CGGAAATTCATACCAAATAACGCTAGAACTACCACTTCATACAGCAGGAATTTATGCACTATGATAGCTAGGTCCAATCTTTTAAACTAACACGAAATATTAATGGTCAAAAATTAGGCGTTTTATTTCAAAATCGTCCCGTAGGGACACAATAATTGTCAATTGTCAATTTGGCGAAGCCGTTCAAGCAACAATTTATCGTTTTGACCGGTCGGGCGGAAAGTTATTTGAAAATTATATCACGGGTTTTGGAAAATGTAAAGTTTCGAAGGACGGATTGTATTTCCCGGGAAACTGTGGTACACTCAAAGAAAAAATGGGGGCGATGGAATGAAAAAACGGAAAACGCGGCTGCTGGCGGCGGTGCTGGCGGCGGTGCTGCTCCTGACCGGCTGCTCAGAAAGAACTTCCCGGCGGCTGGAGGAGCTTCGGGGCTCCATCACGCCGCTGCAGACAGAGCAGCGTGAGACCCACCCGGCGCAGAATCAGGAAGTGACCTTCCGGGAGATGGTCTATGTCCGCCCGGATATGGAGGCGCTGGAGGACCTGCTGGAACAGGCCCGCACGGCGGCCCGGGACTCTGATGCGGAGGCCGTGATGGACGCGGTGGACGCGTTCTATGAGGAATACGACTGGTTTTACACCCGGTATTCCCTGGCGGACATCCACTACAGCCAGGATTTGACGGACGAATACTGGGAAACGGAATACGCCTTCTGCGTGGAAAACGCGGCCCAGGCGGATGCCTGGCAGGAGGACCTGTTCTGCGCCCTGGCCCAGTCCCCCTGCCGGAGGACGCTGGAGCGGGACTACTTCGGCGAGGGGTTCTTCGACTATTATGATGAGGACGAAAACGGCTGGGACGAGGAATTCACGGAGCTTCTTCGGCAGGAGGGAGCGCTTCAGAACCGCTATTATGAGCTCTGCGCCCAGCAGCCCCTGACGGAAGCGGACTATGACGCCGGCGCCCGGGAGAAGGCTCAGATTCTGGTGGACCTGGTGGGCCTGCGCCGGGAGATGACGGAATATTGGGGCTATGAAAGCTACGCCGATTTCGCCTGGGATTTCTATTACTACCGGGATTACACCCCGGAGGAGGTGGAGGCGTACCTGGAGGAGGTCTGCCGGGAGCTGGTTCCCCTGTACCGGGAGCTGGTGGGGATGGATGTCTGGGACGCGGCCTATGCCTACGCCCCCCGGAGCCAGACCCTGGGCCATGTCCGCGCTGCGGCGGAGGGCCTGGGCGGTACCGTTCTGGAGGCCTTCCAGCGGATGGAAGCCGGGGAGCTGTATGACATTGACTTCGGCGCGAACAAGTATGGCACCTCTTTTGAGGTGTGGCTGGAGAGCTACGGCGTGCCCTTCGTGTTCGTCTGCCCCTATAACGAGGTCTACGACCGGCTGACCTTTGCCCACGAATTCGGCCACTTCTGCAACGACTATGCCAGCTCCGGCAGCGGCGCGGGGGTGGATGTGCTGGAAATCTTCTCCCAGGGAATGGAATACCTGAGCCTTCCCTATGGGGAGGACCCGGAGACCCTGACCCGGGTGAAGCTGGCGGACAGCCTGTGCACCTATGTGGAGCAGGCGGCCTACGCGGTCTTTGAGCTGCGGCTGTACGCGCTGCCTGAGGAGAAGCAGACGGTGGAGGGGCTGTTTGAATTGTACGACCAGGTGGCACGGGATTTTGGCTTTGACAGCGTGGGCTATGACCGGCGGGAATTCGTGGATGTAAGTCATTTTTACACGGACCCCATGTACATCGTCAGCTATGTGGTCAGCAACGACGCGGCCATGCAGCTTTATGAGTTGGAGCAGGCCCAGCCCGGGGCGGGCGCCGAGCGGTATCTGCAGCACCTGGACACCTGGGAGGTTTATTTCCTGGCATTTCTGGAGGAGGCGGATTTGGAGAGCCCCTTCGCGCCGGGGAGACTCCAGGCTGTGAAGGAGCTGTTCCGGCAGAAGCTCTTCGCCTGAACGCGCATGGTTTTCCGCGTCCGGGGCATACTGAACCCGGGGTGAATGCCATGAAGGAAGAGGAAAAAAAGCCGGTTCCCTGGGAAGTGGGGGACCCCAAGCCCCCCGTGATTCAATCCGGGCACATGGAAAACCGGCGGGAACACAAATAAACCCGCAAAGGGCCTCCCCAATACCCCGGGGAGGCCCTTTAAACGGTAGATTGTTGTTTACAGCACAAAAAAAGAACTGTCATTGCGAACCAGTCCGCAGACTGGTGTGGCAATCCCCCAACAATTCAGGGCGGTTTGTTAGGGCGTTTGTCCGTTCTTTGTATATTTCCCCTCTAACCGGGGGATTGCCACGCCAGTGTGCGCACTGGCTCGCAATGACAGCGTTTATTTTGCTAAACAACAGGGCACCTCTAAAAACTCCCCTTTTGGGTTTTGGGCGGATCTTTTGCTCCAACAATGCGTTTCTAAAAGCCCACAATACACCAAGTATTCTGGACTTTTCAATGGCAACGGGATGGGGTATAATGATTTCGACAAATGAACAAGTGCTCATATGTTAAAACGAAGAGGAGGAAGCCTATGGAAACCAAGGTGTACATCCTGAAAAATCTCTGCTGCGCCAACTGCGCCGCGAAGATTGAGGAGAAATTCAACGCCCATCCCGGGGTCGAAAAAGCGGCCATTGTGTTCACCACCCGGCAGCTGCGGCTGACAGCCCAGGCACCGGACGCGCTGGTGAAGGAGCTTACGGAGCTTGCCCGCACCGTGGAGCCGGATGTGGTGATTACCCCCAGGGAGGAGCGTGGGCACCATCATGAGGAGCATAAGGTGTGCGGATGCGGTCACCATCATGAGGAGCACGAGCATGAGGAATGCGGATGCGGCCACCATCATGAGGAACACGAGCATGAGAAATGCGGGTGCGGCCACCATCATGAGGAGCACAAGCACAAAGAATGCGGGTGCGGCCACCATCATGAGGAGCACAAGCACAAAGAATGCGGGTGCGGCTGCCATCATGAGGAGCATGAACATGAGGGATGCTCCTGCGGCCACCACCATGAAGACCACGACCATGACGGCCACGGGGAAAGCCCGGTGGGGCTGCTCCTCGGCGCGGGGCTGTTTGTGCTGGGCCTGGTGACCAGCGGCTGGTGGAGCACCGGATTCTGCCTGGCGGCTCTGGTGATTCTGGGCTGGGAGATTGCCGTAAAGGCGGTGCGCGGGCTGTTCCGGGGACGGGTTCTGGACGAGAACTTCCTCATGACCGCGGCGGCCATCGGCGCCTTCTTCGTCGGCAACGCCGCCGAGGGCGTGGGTGTCATGCTGTTCTACCGGGTGGGAGAATTTTTCGAGCACCGGGCGGTGGAACGCAGCCGCAGCCAGATCATGGACGCGGTGGACCTGCGGCCTGAGACGGTAACCTTATTGGATGGGGAGAACATGACGGTCATCCCCGCGGAGGAGGCCCGGGTGGGCGATGTGCTGCTGGTGCGGCCGGGAGACCGGATTCCCTTGGATGCCGTGGTGGTCTCCGGAGAAAGCCGCCTGGACACCGCTCCCATCACCGGCGAGCCGGTGCCCGTGGCCGTGAAGCCGGGGGACGCCGTGATTTCCGGCTGCGTCAACACCCAGGGCCAGCTCACCGTCCGGGTGGAGAAGCCCCTGGAGGAGTCCATGGTCACAAGAATCCTGCGCAGCGTGGAGAGCGCCGCCGCCGGAAAGCCGAAAATCGACCGCTTTATCACCCGGTTCGCCCGGGTTTACACCCCTGTGGTGGTGGGCATTGCCGCCGCGACGGCCATCCTGCCCTCCCTGGTCACCGGGAACTGGGAGTATTGGGTGTACACGGCCCTGTCCTTCCTGGTGATGAGCTGTCCCTGCGCGCTGGTGCTCAGCGTGCCCCTGGCCTTCTTCGCCGGAATCGGCGCGGGGAGCAAGAAGGGCATCCTCTTTAAGGACGGGGCTGCCATGGAGGCCATGAGCGGCGTCCGCGCTGTGGTCATGGACAAAACCGGAACCCTGACCCAGGGCGATTTCCGGGTGCAGGAGATTCGGGGGGATGAAGAGCTTCTGCGGCTCTGTGCCGCTTGCGAGGAAACCTCCACCCATCCCATTGCCGTGAGCATCGTTTCCGCCGCCCGGGAGCGGGGCCTGCAGTGGAGCCGTCCCCAGGAGCTGGCGGAGATTCCCGGACGGGGCATCCGGGCGGTGCTGGATGGAAAGGTAATCCTCTGCGGCAATGAGAAGCTGATGGCGGAAAACGGCGTGGAGATTCCCGCTCTTGAGTGGGAGTACGGCACCCGGGTGCTGGCTGCAGTGGACGGAGTCTACGCCGGGGCCCTGCTGATTTCCGACACGGTGAAGCCTGACGCGGCCGGGGCCATGGAGCGCCTGCGCCGGAAGGGCTACATCACGGTGATGCTCACGGGAGATTCCAGGGAGGCCGCCCAGGCGGTGGCCAAGGAGCTGGGGGTGGAGGAATGCTACGGCTCCCTGCTGCCCCAGCAGAAGCTGGAAATTCTGGAAAAGCTCCGCCGGGAGAAGGGCGCTGCCATGTTCGTGGGCGACGGCATCAACGACGCCCCCGTGCTGGCGGGAGCCGATGTGGGCGCGGCCATGGGCAGCGGCGCGGACGCGGCCATCGAGGCGGCGGACGTGGTGTTCATGACCTCCCAGGCCGGGGCCATTCCCGAGGCGCTGGACATTGCCAAGAAAACAGCCCGGATCGCCTGGCAGAACGTGGTGTTCGCCCTGGCGGTGAAGCTGGTGGTCATGGTGCTGGGCCTTCTGGGCTTTGCCTCCATGTGGCTGGCTGTGTTCGCCGATTCCGGCGTGGCCATGCTGTGCGTGCTGAACTCCATCCGCCTGCTGTACCGGAAAGGAAAGGCGTAAGCGGCAGGACAGGGAACGATAAATTGTTGTTTGAAGGTGCGCGTTACAAATTGCCTGTCATTGCGAACCAGTCCGCAGACTGGTGTGGCAATCCCCCGGTTAGAGGGAAAATGTACCGAAAAGCACCCGAAAAACGGGGATTGTTACGGTTCTTGGTGGTATTCGTTACCTGGTTCCATTCAACCGGGGGATTGCCACGCCAGTGTGCGCACTGGCTCGCAATGACAGCGTTTTTTGAGCGCACCCTTGCAAAAAACAATTTATCGTGCGGTTAAGCATAAAATCGCTGCTGTCTTTTTGGGACGGCGGCGATTTTCGTATTGCGCCCAGGGGGCGGAATCTGGTATACTGGGGGAAAGAAAGGGGGCAGCCTGAATGCTTTGGGATTGCCACATCCATATGGTTCTGGACGGGCTGGATTGGCGCGCTGCCATCGGGCGGCACAAAGAGAAACCCCGGGAGGACTGGATTCGGGGCGTTCTTCAGGAATATGTCCGGCAGGGGTTTGGCTACCTGCGGGACGGCGGCGACCGCTGGGGCGTGGGGGCCAGGGCCCGGGAGCTTGCCACGGAGTACGGCATCCATTACCGGACGCCTTTGGCACCGCTGTATCACCGGGGGCATTACGGCGCTTTTATCGGAACGGGCTTCGGGGATTTGCGGGAGTACGCGGCCCTGGTACAGCGGCAGCGGGAGCTGGGCGCGGATTTTATCAAAATCATGATCTCCGGCCTGATGGACTTCGACCGGTTCGGGGTGCTTACGGAGGAAGGGCTGCCCGGGGCGGAGATTCGGGAGCTGATTCACATTGCCCACGAGGAGGGCTTCGCCGTCATGGCCCACGCCAACGGAGCGAGAACCGTGGAGGCCGCTGCCCGGGCGGGAGTGGACTCCGTGGAGCACGGGGCCTACCTGGACAACGGGGCGCTGCACGCCATGGCGGAAAACGGAACGGTTTGGGTGCCGACCCTCTCCACCGTGGGGGATCTCCGGGGAAAGGGCCGCTTCCGGGAGAAGGAAGTGGAGGCCATTCTGGAAAGCGCCCTGGAAAATGTGCGCGCATTTGCGGATATGGGCGGCCTTCTGGCCCCCGGCACCGACGCGGGCGCCTGGGCCGTGCCCCACGGAGGGCTGTCGGAATACGCACTTATGGAGCTGGCCCTGGGGAAGGACACAGAGGAAATTCTGGAACGCGGCGCGAAGGAAATTGAGAAAAGGTTTTGAGGATGGAACGATAAATTGTTGTTTACGCGTGCGCACCCACAAAAATGCTGTCATTGCGAGCCAGTGCGCACACTGGCGTGGCAATCCCCCGGATCTTCCGGAATCTGCGAAAAACGGGCAAACGCCCTAACGAACCATCCTGAATTGTTAGGGGATTGCCACACCAGTCTGCGGACTGGTTCGCAATGACAGTTCTTTTTTAGTGCTGTAAACAACAATTTATCGTACTGATGGTTGGTATTTTTGTGCAAAAAATTCCTCCCTGGAAACAGGGAGGAATTTCTTTTGAGCAAATCAGCCGTTGGCGCGCATCTGAGCGAAGCACTCGCTGCAGTACACGGGACGGTCGGACTTGGGCTGGAAGGGAACCTTCGCCTCGCCGCCGCAACGAGCGCAGGTAGCAGTGAAGAACTCACGGGGGCCACGGGCGTTGTTCTTGCGGGCATCACGGCAGGCCTTGCAGCGCTGGGGCTCGTTCTGGAAGCCGCGCTCTGCGTAGAACTCCTGCTCACCGGCGGTGAACACGAACTCATTGCCGCACTCTTTGCACACTAAAGTCTTGTCTTCGTACATTGGAATTACCTCTCTTCGGTTTTGTTTGCCCCGTGAAAGCCCACCAGTTTTTGGTTGTAACGCAGGGTCAGTAAATTGGTGGCAATCCGTGCCACAAAACGGATTATACACAAACCATTCCGATTTGTCAATGGTCTATGAAATTATTTCTGGTTCTTTTTCGTAGTTTGTGCAACTTTTCCGATGACTACAGCGAAAACTGGGTTTGCCCCTCCCAGGGGATGTGAAGATGGTCGTAGGCCAGGGGGGTGACGCATCGGCCCCGGGGCGTCCGGGTGAGAAAGCCCAGCTGCATCAGGTACGGCTCGTACACATCCTCCAATGTCACCGCCTCCTCGCCGATGGTGGCGGCCAGGGTTTCCAGGCCCACGGGGCCGCCGCTGTAGTTGCGGATAATGGCGGTGAGCATTCTGCGGTCGATGTTGTCCAGGCCCAGCTTGTCCACCTCCAGCCGGCGCAGGGCCAGGTCCGCGGCCTCCTTGGTGATGGTGCCGTCCCCCAGGACCATGGCGAAGTCCCGGACCCGGCGCAAAAAGCGGTTGGCGATTCGGGGAGTGCCCCGGCTCCGGGAGGCGATTTCCATGGCCCCCTCCGGTTCAATGGGCATACCCAGGATGGTGGCGGAGCGGGTGACGATTTTCGCCAGCTCCTCCGGGGTGTACAGCTCCAGCCGCAGATTCACCCCGAACCGGTCCCTTAAGGGGGCGGAGAGCTGCCCCGCCCGGGTGGTGGCGCCAACCAATGTGAATTTGGGCAGGTCCAAGCGGATAGAGTTGGCGCTGGGGCCCTTGCCCACGATGATGTCGATGGCAAAGTCCTCCATGGCCGGATACAGAATCTCCTCCACCACCCGGTTCAGGCGGTGGATTTCATCGATGAACAGGATGTCCCCGGGGTTCAGGTTGGTCAGCAGCGCCGCCAGGTCCCCGGGCTTTTCGATGGCGGGGCCGGAGGTGATGCGGATGTTTACCCCCATCTCGTTGGCAATGACCCCCGCCAGGGTGGTCTTGCCCAGGCCCGGAGGGCCGTAGAGCAGGGTGTGGTCCAGAGGCTCGTTCCGGCGGCGTGCGGCCTCAATGTAGACAGAGAGATTGCCCTTGGCCTTCTCCTGGCCGGTATAGTCGGACAGCAGCTTGGGCCGCAGACCGATCTCCCCCGCGTCCTGGGGGGCGAAGGTGGGGGAGATGATGGGAGTGTCCAGCTCCTGGGAAAATTCAAGACTCATAGAGAACCTCCTGAGAGAATGCTTGGTGGATTGGTGCGGGAAATTGTTGTTTAAAATTGACAATTAACAATTGACAATTGACAATTAAGGAATCCCTACGGGATGAAATTAAAACATTTATAAGCGAAAACGTGCTAGTTTATTTCAAAATCGTCCCGTTTATGACACAATAATTGTCAACTGTCAATTGTCAATTGTCAATTGCCAATTCGGCGAAGCCGCTAAACAACAATTTCCCACAGAATGGTACGGCGAATCAGCCCTTCATGACCATTGCCCGCAGGGCGTAGCGGACCAGGTCCTCGGTGGAGGCGTTGGGGTCCGCGCCCTTCAGGGCGGCGCTGATTTCGGCGGGGGAATAGCCCAGCTCCTGCAGCGCGGCGTGGGCCAGGGCGGCGGAGCCTCCCTGGGTGGGGGCAGCGGCAATGGGGCCGGTGGAGAAGTCCAGCTCGGCGGTGCCGCCCAGCTTGTCCTTCAGCTCCAGGATGATCCGCTGGGCGATTTTTTTGCCCACGCCCTGGGCGGCGGTGAGCATTTTTTCGTCCCCGGTCATGACGGCCAGGGTGAAGTTCTGGGGGCCGCCGGAGGACAGAATGGCCATGGCGGCCTTGGGACCCACGCCGTTGACGGAGGTCAGCAGCTCAAAGCAGCGCTGCTCCTCGCGGCTGATGAAGCCGTAAAGGTCGAAGGCGTCCTCCCGGATGGATTCGGTGATGTACAGCCGGGCGGTTTGGTTCAGCTTCAGCTGCCCGGCGGTATAGGCGGTCACCCGGCAGCCGTAGCCCACCCCGCCGCAGTCAATGACCGCAAGCCCGGGCTCCAGCACGGCAACAGGGCCGGAAACGTAATAAAGCATGGCAAATCCTCACTGTGATATATAGGTACAGGTGTGGTTATACGGTGTGCGATAAATTGTTGTTTGCAGGTGTGCGTCCCGAATTACCTGTCATTGCGAGACCAGTGCGCACACTGGTCGTGGCAATCCCCCGGTTAGAGGGAAAACATACCGAAAAGTACCATGAGGAGCGGGAGTCGCTGGGATTTTTGGCAGTAATCGTTGCCTGGTTCCTTCGGACCGGGGGATTGCCACGCCAGTGTGCGCACTGGCTCGCAATGACAGCAAAGAACGTACAAACACCAATTTACCGCACTCCGGCTGTCAGTTTGGCAAGGCCGTTTGAATTATTTCAGGTGCCGGGCGAGCAGGGATGTGCTGGAGCGGGCGTGGCACAGGGCGATGGCGATGGCGTCGGCGGCGTCGTCGGGCTTGGGCAGAGCCTCTAGGCGGAGAATGCGTTTGGTCATCTCCATCACCTGATGCTTGGTGGCGTTGCCATAGCCCACCACGGACTGCTTGACCTGCATGGGCTTGTACTCAAAAATGGGAACTCCCGCTTGGCGGATGGCGAGCAATATCACGCCCCGGCTCTGGGCCACGTTGATGCCGGTGGTGACATTCTGGCCGAAGAACAGCTCCTCAATGGCCACGGCGTCGGGCTTGGCGGTCTCCAGAAGCTGACGCATATCGTTGTAAATAACCTCCAGCCGCCAGGAAAACTCCGTATTGGGGGGCGTGGTAATGGCCCCGCAGCGAAGCAGCCGGCAGACTCCCGCCTGGGCCTCCACGATGCCGAAGCCCGTGATGCCGTAGCCCGGGTCGATGCCGAGAATCCGCATTACAGGCCTCCTCCGGCGATTTGCAGAATCTGCCAGATCACAAACAGGATCATGACCACCACGCCCACCCGGGCGGCCCAGACCTGCCAGGCCGGGCGGGGGGTATAGCCCTGTTCCTCGGGGATGGGGGATTCGGTATGTTCGTCCATGAATTTCACCTCTGGGAGTATTGTAACACAAATGTTCCGTTTTTCCTACAGTTTTTTTACGGGGAGGCGGAAAGATAAATTGTTGTTTGGCAAATAAATGCTGTCATTGCGAGCCAGTGCGCACACTGGCGTGGCAATCCCCCGGATAGAGGCAAAATGTATCGACAATTGCCCTACAGAGTGAATGTGTAGTGTAAACAACAATTTATCGTTCTGCCGCGAGGGGAGGAAAAGCGCCCCGCGTGGTGGCGGGGCGCTTGGGGTCAGCAGAGCTTGGCGCCGGCGGGGATGGCGTCGTCCACCATAAGAAGGTGGAGCTTTTCCTCACCCTTGTCCGTGTGGACGGCGGAGATCAGCATACCGCAGGATTCCTTGCCCATCATCTTCCGGGGCGGCAGGTTCACAATGGCGACCAATGTCTTACCGATCAGCTCCTGGGGCTCATAGAACTTGGCGATGCCGGAGAGAATCTGACGGTCCTTGCCGCTGCCGTCGTCCAGGGTGAACTGGAGCAGCTTGTCGCTCTTTTTCACCTTCTGGCAGTCCTTGACCTTCACGGCCCGGAAATCGGACTTGCAGAAGGTGTCGAAATCCACCTTCTCCTCGCTGAGGGGCTCCACCTGGATGGTGGACTTGGGCTTGGACATTTCCTCCAGAGCGGCCAGCTCCTTCTCCACATCGATGCGGGGGAACAGGGCGGGGCCGCTTACGGTGGCGACCTCATGATTCAGCAGGCCGTAGCTTCCCAGGCTGTCCCAATCCATGGGCGCGCCGCCGAGACGGCGGGAAATCTCCGCGGCGGTGTCCGGCATGAAGGGGGTCAGCAGCCCCGCGCAGATGCGGACGGTTTCCAGCAGGTTATACAGAACCCTTGCCAGGCGGGGCTTCGACTCCTCGCTCTTGGCCAGCACCCAGGGGGCGTTCTCGTCGATATACTTGTTGGCCCGAGAGATCACCTTGAAGATTTCCGCCAGGGCGTTCTGGAAGGCGTAGTGCTCCATGGCGTCCTCGTATTTTGCCCGCAGGGAGGATGACAGGGAGATCAGCTCGGCGTCTTTCTCCTCGTCGGCGGTCTGCGCGGCGGGCAGGTGCTCCCCGAAATACTTCTGGGCCATAGCGATGGTCCGGGACACCAGGTTGCCCAGGTCGTTGGCCAGGTCCACGTTGATGGTGTTGATCAGCAGTTCATTGGAGAAGTTGCCGTCGGAGCCGAAGGGGAAGGACGGACTTACTCATCTTGCCGCCGTCCAGGAGCAGCCAGCCGTGGCCGTAGACCTTCTTGGGCAGGGGCAGATTCAGACTCATCAGCATGGCGGGCCAGATGATGGAGTGGAACCGGACGATCTCCTTGCCGATGAAGTGGACGTCCGCGGGCCAGAAGGCTTCCAGGTCGTTGTACTTGTCATTCTCGAAGCCCAGGGCGGTCATGTAGTTAAAGAGGGCGTCGATCCAGACGTAGACCACATGGCCCGGGTCAAAGTCCACGGGCACACCCCAGGTGAAGCTGGTCCGGGAGACGCACAGGTCCTCCAGGCCCGGCTTGATGAAGTTGTTGACCATCTCGTTGGCCCGGCTCCGGGGCTCCAGGAAATCCGTATTCTCCAGCAGGTCCTGCACGCGGCCCGCGTACTTGGAAAGCCGGAAGAAGTAGGCCTCCTCCTCGGCCTCCTGCACCTCGCCGCCGCAGTCGGGGCACTTGCCGTTTACCAGCTGGCTGTCGGTCCAGAAGGACTCGCAGGGCTTGCAGTATTTGCCCACGTACTTGCCCTTGTAGATGTCGCCGTTATCATACATCCGCTTGAAAATCTTCTGAATAGCGGCCACATGGTAGTCGTCGGTGGTGCGGATGAAACGGTCGTAGGAGATGTTCATCAGCTTCCACAGGTCCAGCACGCCCCGCTCCCCCAGGACGATGTTGTCCACGAACTGCTGGGGGGTGACGCCCGCGGCCTTGGCCTTGTCCTCAATCTTCTGGCCGTGCTCGTCGGTGCCGGTGAGGAACATCACGTTATAGCCCTGGAGCCGCTTGTAGCGGGCCATGGTGTCGGTAGCCACGGTGCAGTAGGCGTGGCCGATGTGGAGCTTGTCCGAGGGGTAGTAGATGGGAGTGGTAATGTAGAAATTACCCTTGCACTTTTCACACATGTTTCCTTTTCCTCCTGTAAATAAAAAAGCCCCCTGGGAAACCCAAGGGCGACAAGATTGACGCGGTACCACCTTGATTCACGTCCGCACAGGCGGACGCCTCAATCGTCTGTAACGGGACAACCCGGGACGGGCTAATGATTCACCAGTCCGGCTCTGAGGCCATGTTCCGCTGCTTTGACCGTACCCCCTCCCACCTTCCGGGGCTCTCTGACCGGCAAACGGCAGCGTACTCTTCTCTTCTTCGCCTTTTTGCAGATATCTTCCCTATTATACCCACAAATGCGAAGGTTTGTCAACAGCTATTCGGGAAAATCCGGGGCAGGAGGCGTTTTGGGCTTGCAATGGAGCAGAAAGCTATATATAATTGGGTTATCGCAGAGTTGATACGGGAAGATAAATTGTTGTTTACAGCACTAAAAAAGAACTGTCATTGCGAACCAGTCCGCAGACTGGTGTGGCAATCCCCCGGTTGAGTGGGACCAGGTAACGATTACCACCAAAATTGCAGCGTTTCCACACTCTGTATCCGGGGGATTGCCACGCCAGTGTGCGCACTGGCTCGCAATGACAGCATTTATTTGCCAAACACCAATTTACCTTACTTAAAAACAGGAAAGTTATCAGAGGAAGGGATCACATGAAAGTTACCTTGCAGCATCTGACCAAAAAGTTCCCCAGCCGGAGTAAGCGCGACCTCCGGGAGGTGGTGGCGGTGAATGACTTCTGCTTCGAGATTCCCGACGGGAAGCTGATCGGCCTCTTGGGCCCCTCGGGCTGCGGCAAGTCCACCACCTTAAATCTTCTCAGCGGCCTGCAGGAGCCTACCTCCGGAAAAATCTTTTTCGGGGAGGACGATGTGACCAATCTGCCCCCGGAGCACCGGGGAGTGGGACTGGTGTTCCAGAACTATGCCCTGTATCCCCACCTGACGGTGCTGCAGAACATCCGGTTCCCCCTGGAAAACCGGAAGGGGAAGGACAAACTTACCAAGGAGCAGATGAACGAAAAGGCTCTGGAGGCGGCGAAGCTGGTGCAGATTGAAGGCCTGCTGGAGCGCAAGCCCTCGGAGCTTTCCGGCGGCCAGCAGCAGCGGGTGGCCATCGCCCGGGCATTGGTGAAGATGCCCCGGATTTTGCTTCTGGACGAGCCCCTGAGCAACCTGGACGCCCGGCTGCGGCTGCAGACCCGGGAGGAAATCCGCCGGATTCAGCGCTCCACCGGTATTACCACGGTGTTTGTTACCCACGACCAGGAGGAGGCCATGTCCATCTCCGACCTGATCGTGGTGATGAAGGAGGGCGTGGTGCAGCAGATCGGCAAGCCCCAGGAGGTCTACGACAACCCGGTGAACCTGTTTGTGGCCAAGTTCCTGGGAACGCCTCCCATCAACGTATTCTCCGCCCGGATTGAAGGGGAGAAGCTGTACATTGGAGAGAATGCGGTGCTGAGTCTCCCCGGTATGGCCGACCGGGAGGTGGTGGCCGCCGTCCGGCCGGAGGGCTTCGTCCCCCGGGAGGACGGGGAGCTTCTCTGCCAAATGGACCGGGTGGAGGTCATGGGCCGGGACATCAGCGTGGTGTGCCGCAATGAGGCCTTCCAGGGGGAAGTGATTCGGGCCATTGTGGGCTCCGAGCACTTAGAACACACCCACCGGGACACCATCCGTTTCCACCTGAAGGAGGGGAAGCTCTTCCTCTTTGACGTGGATGACGGCAGCCGAATCCGGTTTTAAGAGGTAGGCCTATGGACAAACAAAACCGTAAGGGCTGGCTTTATCTGCTGCCCGCCCTGATATTTCTGGGGCTGTTTCTGGTATACCCGCTGGTGGACGTGATGATCTACTCCGCGGAGGAGGGCTTCAACTTCGCCTCCCAGACCCACCGGGGGGTGGGCCTGGGGAACTTCTCCTATGTGCTGCGGGACCCCTACTTCCTCCAGGCGGTGAAGAATACCTTTATCCTCGTGATTATCACGGTACCCGTGTCCACGGGGCTGGCGCTGCTGATCTCCCTGGGCTTAAGCTCCATCCGGAAGCTGCGGGAGCTGTACCAGACCGTGTACTTCCTGCCCTATGTGACGAATACCCTGGCGGTGGGCCTGGTGTTCATGATCCTGTTCAAGAAAACCCCCTACACCGACGGTCTGGCGAACCTGGTGCTATCCTGGTTCGGGGCGGGGCCGGTGGACTTCATCGACGGGCCCTACTGGGCAAAAATGCTGGTGCTGTGCGTGTACACCGTGTGGATCGTCAGCCCCTTCAAGATTCTGATTCTCACCAGCGCCCTGGCCTCGGTGAATCCGCTCTACTACAGCGCGGCCAGGATTGACGGGACGCCCAAGTGGCGGGTTTTCACCCGGATCACCCTGCCCATGATCTCCCCCACGGTGTTTTATCTCGTGATTACGGGCTTCATCGGAGCGTTCAAGGCCTATTCCGACGCGGTGGCTCTGTTCGGGGTGGATTTGAACGCCGCGGGGATGAACACCATTGTGGGCTATGTCTATGATATGCTCTACGGCGACTCCGGCGGCTACCCCTCCTACGCCTCGGCGGCGGCCATGATTCTCTTCGCCATTGTGCTGACCATCACCTGCATCAATCTGCTGGTGAGCCGGAAGCACGTCCACTATTCGTAAGGAGGGGTCACCATGGATTTTGAGCGGATTGAACGCTCCGCCAGACTGCGCAGGCGCGTGGGCACCGGCGTGCTGTATGCGCTGCTGACGGTCTGGGCGGTTATCGTGCTGTTTCCCTTCTACTGGATGCTGCTGACCTCGGTGAAAAGCTACGGCGCCTACAACTCCGAATGGGTGCCCAAGCTCTATACCACCGACCCCACCCTGGAGAATTACCGGACGGCTTTCACCGCCGTGCCCCTGGGCGGGTATTTCGTCAACACCATCATTTTCACTCTGGGCACCACCGCGCTGATGCTGATGGTCACGGTGCTGGCGGCCTTTGCCTTCTCCAGGCTGAAGTTCCGGGGACGGGATCTGATGTTTACCGCGTTTCTCGCCCTGATGATGATTCCCGGGGAGCTGGTGGTGATTACCAATTTCGTCACCATTACAAACTGGGATTTGCGCAACACCTTCTTAGGGCTGATTCTGCCGTCGGTGACCTCGGTGTTCTACATCTACCTGCTGAGGGAGAATTTTGCCCAGGTGCCGGACGAACTGTATTACGCGGCAAAGGTGGACGGAACCTCGGATCTCAAGTACCTGTTTAAAGTCATGATCCCCATCTGCCGTCCCACCATCATCACCGTCACCATTCTGAAGGTCATCGAGTGCTGGAACAGCTATGTGTGGCCCCGGCTGATCACCGACGATCAGGCCTACTTCCTGGTATCCAACGGCATCCAGGAGATTCGGGAGAACGGCTTCGGCCGGGAGAATATCCCTGCCATGATGGCCGCCGTGGTGGTGATCTCCGCGCCGCTGATCGTGCTGTTTCTGGTGTTCCGGAAGAAAATCATGGCCGGTGTGGCCCGGGGAGGTACCAAAGGATGAAAAGAATCCTTGCATTGGTGCTGGCCCTTTTCATGGTGTGCTCTCTGGCGGGCTGCCACGGCTCCCGGGAGAAGAAGAGCTTTTCCATCCCCGGGGCGTTTGACGAGAGCCGGGATTACGAGATCACCTTCTGGGCGAAAAACGACACCAACCTGACCCAGGTGGCCATCTACAAGCAGGCCATCGAGGATTTCCAGGCGCTGTACCCCAACATCACCGTGAATCTGCGGCTGTACACCGACTACGGCAAGATTTACAACGATGTGATTACCAACATTGCCACGGACACCACCCCCAACGTCTGCATCACCTACCCCGACCACATCGCCACCTATCTGACCGGGGCGGACACCGTGGCCGCGCTGGATGAGCTGATCGATGATCCCCGCTACGGTCTGGGAGGGAAGGAGCTCCGCTTCGATTCCCCCACCCGGCAGGAGATCATCCCGGAGTTCCTGGAGGAATGCGCCATTGACGGCCAGCTCTACGCCATCCCCTTCATGCGTTCCACGGAGGCCTGTTATGTAAACAAGACCTATGTGGAAAAGCTGGGGTATACCCTGCCGGAAAAGCTGACCTGGGACTTCATCTGGGAGGTCTCCGAGGCGGCCATGGAGAAGGATGCCGACGGCAATTTCCTCTTAAACGGCCAGAAGGTGCTGATTCCCTTTATTTACAAATCCACGGACAACATGATGATCCAGCTGCTGCGGCAGAAGGGGGCGGGGTACTCCACCGATGCCGGGGAAATTGAAATCTTCAATGACACCACCCGGGAGCTGCTGCTGACCATCGCCGAGCACGCGGAAACCGGGGCCTTCAACACCTTCAAGCTGGCGGGGTATCCGGCCAACTTCCTCAACGCCGGGCAGTGCGTCTTTGCCATTGACTCCACGGCGGGCGCCACCTGGATGGGCTCCGATGCCCCCCTCATTGACATTGCCGAGGAGAAGCTGGTGCGCTTTGAAACCCAGGTTATGACCATCCCCCAGGTTGACCCGGAGCACCCCTGGATGATCTCCCAGGGCCCCAGCCTCTGCGTGTTCCGGAAGGAGGATCCCCAGGAGGTGCTGGCA
>SFHI01000075.1 GCA_004555705.1 Clostridiales bacterium
ATTAATCATCTGAACCTGATTCCTGTCGAGTCCGTTAATGTATGCCATAGTGCCTACCTCCGTGGTTACTCTTTTCTTTACTCCATTATAGCACACTATACAACCGTTAGACAGTCTGGCGCACACTGGCGTGGCAATCCCCCGGTTAGAGGGGAAATGTATCGAATAGTGCCCGGAAGAATGAAAGTCGTTGCTATTTTTGGTGGTAATCGTTTCCTGGTTTCTTTCAACCGGGGGATTGCCACACCAGTCTGCGGACTGGTTCGCAATGACAGCTAATCTGCAACACACACTTTCAAACAACAATTTATCGTTCTCCGGCTGTATGGGGATGGCGTGATGAGGGAAAGAAGGGGAAAGTCTATGAGGTATTTATGTCTGCTGCTGGCGGTTTTGCTGCTGGCGGGGTGCGCCGGGGCGGGTGCGCTGCCGGAACAGGAGCCCGCTGCCGCGGAGGGAACCGCTCCGGAAACGGAGGAAACCACCCAGGAAACGGAGGAAACCACCCAGGAAACGGAGGAAGCCGTCCAGGCGGCGGCACCGGTCCACCCGCTGCAGTTTTTCCTGGACAAGCTCTCCACCGAGCAGAAGGTGGGGCAGCTTTTCCTGGCCCGGTGCCCGGCGGAGCACGCAGTGGAGGACATTTCCCAATACCTCCTGTCGGGGTACATCCTCTTTGGCCGGGATTTTGAGGGGCAGACCCCCGATTCCATCCGGGAGACCCTGGAAAGCTATCAGACGGCCCCGGGGCTGCCCCTCCTAATCGCCGTGGACGAGGAGGGGGGCACGGTGTGCCGGGTGAGCTGCTGGTCCGCTTTCCGGGATACCCGGTTTGCCTCTCCCAGAAGTCTCTATGACAGCGGGGGAATGGAGGCGGTGATTGCCGCCGAAGCGGAAAAGGCCGCGCTGCTGGCCGGCCTGGGCATCAACGTGAACATGGCTCCGGTGTGTGACATCGCGGAAGCTCCCGGGGCGTTCATGTACAGCCGGTCCCTGGGACAGGGGCCGGACATCACCTCGGAATTTGTCCGGCGGACGGTGGAGGCTATGGCAGGCAGCCGTGTGGGCAGCGTGCTGAAGCATTTCCCCGGCTACGGGGAAAACGCGGACACCCACACGGGCTTTGCCCGGGATACCCGCACCCTGGAGCAGCTGGAGGGGTGGGACCTGATCCCCTTCCAGGCGGGCATTGACGCCGGGTGCGGGGCGGTGCTGGTGGAGCACACCATTGTGGACGCCTTTGATCCGGAGCTGCCCGCGTCGCTGTCCCCGGAGGTGCACCGGTATCTGCGGGAGGAAATGGGGTTCCGGGGGGTCGTCGTCACGGACGACCTGCAGATGCAGGCCATTACCGATGCCTACGGCCCGGAGGAGGCCGCAGTGTTGGCGGTGCTGGCAGGGAACGACCTGCTGTGCTGCACCGAATACCAAGTCCAGTACCAGGCCGTGCTGGAAGCGGTTCAGTCCGGCCGGATTCCCATGGAAACCCTGGACGCGGCGGTGCTGCGGGTACTCACCTGGAAGCAAAACCTGGGGCTGCTGTTTTGAAGGTTGAAGGATTGCGGTAAATTGGTGTTTACGCTTGCGCGCCTAAAAAACGCTGTCATTGCGAGCCAGTGCGCACACTGGCGTGGCAATCCCCCCGTTGAAAGGAACCAGGTAACGATTACCCCCCAAAAGCCGAAACAATCCCCGTTTTTTCGGGTGCTTTTCGGTACATTTTTCCTCTAACCGGGGGATTGCCACACCAGTGTGCGCACTGGTTCGCAATGACAGGTAATCTGGGACGCATCCCTACAAACACCAATTTATCGATCTTAGAAAAAATGGAGGATATATAAACCATGGAAAAAGAGGAAATTCTCGGCGCGCTGCTGGCGCAGGAGCAGGCGCATCATAATCCGGAAAAGAAAATCACCCCGGGGATGCCGGAGCTTTTGCGCTCCGCTGCCGCCCAGGGGGCGGTGCTGCTGGAAAACCGGGTGCTGCCCTTCCCGGAGGGGAGCCGGATATCCGTATTCGGCAGGTGCCAGGTGAACTGGTTCTGCACCGGCTACGGCTCCGGCGGCGATGTGAATATGCCCTACCAGGTGGGGCTGCTGGAGGGGCTGCGCCGCTGTGAGGAGCTTGCGGTCAACGAGGAGCTGGCGGAAACCTATGAACGGTGGTGCGCCGATCATCCCGTGGGCTGCGAGGAGTGGGGCGCCTGGCCCCGGTTCTACCCGGAGATGCCCCTGACCCGGGAGACGGTCACCCGGGCGGCGGAGGTTTCCGGCTCCGCGGTGGTGGTGATTGGCCGGTCCTCCGGAGAGGACCGGGAGAATGCCCTGGAGGAGGGCAGCTTCTACCTGACGGCCCGGGAGCGGGAGATGCTGAAGCTGGTGACGGAGACCTTCCCCGACACGGTGCTGGTGCTGAACATCGGCGCGGTGATGGACCTGAGCTTCGTGAAGGAATACCCCCTCGGGGCGGTGCTCATCGCCTGGCAGGGGGGAATGGAGAGCGGCAGCGCGGTGGCGGATATTCTCTGCGGCGCATTGAATCCCTCGGGACGGCTGACGGACACCGTGGCTCTGACCTATGACGACTACCCCTCTTCGGCCCATTTTGGCGGCCTTGACCGGAACGAATACTACGAGGATATCTACGTTGGCTACCGGTGGTTTGAAACCTTCGCCCCGGAGCGGGTGCTGTATCCCTTCGGCTACGGCCTCAGTTACACGAGCTTCTCCCGGGAGGTGCTTCCCGGCGGGAATCCCCTGGAATTCCGGGTGCGGGTCACCAACACCGGCGCCCGCCCCGGCAGGGACACGGTGTTCCTCTTTGCCCAAAAGCCCTGCGGCGCTCTTGGAAATCCCGCCCGGGAGCTCCAGGATTTCGGAAAAACCAAACTGCTGGCCCCCGGGGAGCAGCAGGAGCTGACCCTGCGCACCGATGAATACCGGCTCAGCTCCTTTGACGAGGGGGGCTATACCGGCCACCGGAACTGCTATGTGCTGCAGGCCGGGGGCTATCGGCTGTATGTGGGCGGGGATGTCCGGGCTGCCGGGGAGGTTGGAATTTATACCGTAACGGAAACCCGGGCCATTCAGACGCTGACCGAGGCCGCTGCCCCGGAGAAGCCCTTCCCCATCCTGACCCGGGAGGGCGCGGGGATGGCGCAGGGAAAAACCGTCAATCTGAAGGAGCGGATTCTCGCCGCCCTGCCGGAGGGGAAGCCCATCACCGGGGACCGGGGCTGGAAGCCCCGGGACGTGCAGGAGGGCCGGGTTAGTCTGGAGGACTTCACCGCCCAGCTGAGCCTGGAGGAGCTGGAGGCTATCTCCCGGGGGGCCTATGTCATGGGCCATCCCTGGGGCGCCCGGGGCAACGCGGGCATCTTCGGCGGGGTGACGGAATCCCTCCGGGACAAGGGCGTGCCGCCTGTTGTCACCACCGACGGCCCCTCCGGCATCCGGCTGTACGATTCCTGCTCGCTGCTTCCCATCGGGACGCTTCTTGCCTGTACCTTCGATTTGGAGCTGGTGGAGAACCTCTTCGCCCATGTGGGCCGGGAGATGGTTGACCGGGGCAGCGACGTGCTGCTGGCCCCCGGCATGAACATCCACCGCAGCCCCCTGTGCGGACGGAACTTTGAGTATTTCTCCGAGGACCCCTATGTCTCCGGCAAAATCGCCGCCGCCGTGGTCCGGGGCATCCAGAGCCAGGGGGTCAGCGCCTGTCCCAAGCACTTCGCCTGCAACAACCAGGAGACCCGGCGGCAGTTTAACGACTCCGTGGTGTCCCAGCGGGCGCTGCGGGAGATTTACCTGAAGGGCTTCGAAATCTGCGTGAAGGAAGCCGACCCGAAAAACATCATGACAAGCTACAATAAAATAAACGGTGTCTGGGGCCACTATCATTATGATCTGGTGCAGACCGTCCTCCGGGGGGAGTGGGGCTATCGGGGCAACGTGATCACCGACTGGTGGATGCAGAGCGCCGCGTCCCCGGAGTTCCCGGAGCTGCGGGACAACGCCTACCGGGTCCGCGCCCGGGTGGATGTGCTGATGCCCGGAGGCAGGGACTTCTTTGACCGCAGCTTCCAGCCCGACGGAACCCTGCTGGAAACCTACGGCAAGCCCGGCGGCATCACCCTGGGCGAACTGCAGCTTTGCGCCAGGCACGTTTTGAAATGCGTCCTGGAGCTGAAGGAATTGGCAATGGACAACTGACAATTCCGGAGTTTCACGCGGCAGACGGACAAATTGGTGTTTAGCGGGCTAAACCCGAGTTGACAGTGGACAGTTGACAGTGGACAGTTAAGGAGTCCCTTCGGGACGATTTGAAAAAACTAATGTGCTTATCGGCTTCAGTCAGCAAGCCGACAAATTGGTGTTTGAAAGGGTGTGCTCAAAAAACGCTGTCATTGCGAGCCAGTGCGCACACTGGCGTGGCAATCCCCCGGATATTCCGGGATGTATGAAAAACGGACAAACGCCCTAACGAACCGTCCTGAATTGTTGGGGGATTGCCACACCAGGAAAGCGGACTGGTTCGCAATGACAGTTCTATTTGAGCGCTATAAACAATGATTTGTCGCACTGCGGGTGGGAACCGGGGTAGATTACGATTTTAAATGTTGCTTTCTGTGGGGTGTCTGATATAATAATGCCATATTCTGACAAAGAAGGGGATGCAATGGAACAAAGACGCTGTTTCGGGTGCATGAATCTGACAGCCTCGGAGGTTTGCGAGCGCTGCGGCTGGAGCGCGGGGCAGAATAATGAGTCCCACCAGCTGCCGGTGGGCACCATCCTGGCGGGCAAGTATCTGGTGGGGCGCGCTCTGGGCCAGGGGGGCTTCGGCATTACCTACCTGGGCTGGGACCTGAACCTGGACATCCGGGTGTGCATCAAGGAATTCTTTCCTTCCAGCACGGTGAACCGGGATCATGGCCACACCTGCGCGGTGACCTGCAACACCACGATGATGGAGGCAGGCTATGTGACCAGCCGGGAGCGGTTCCTGCGGGAGGCCAAATCCCTGGCACAGTTCCGCAATGTGCCGCAGATCGTGTCCATATTTGATTTCTTCCAGGCCAACAACACGGCGTACATGGTGATGGAGTACGTCGAGGGCATCAACATGGCCAAATATGTCCAAACCCGGGGCGGCAGGATCGGCATGGACGAGACCCTGCGGATTCTGAAGCCCGTTATGAAGGCCCTGGCCCGGGTGCACAAGGCGGGGCTGATCCACCGGGATATCGCGCCGGACAACATTATGCTCGATCCCCGGGACGGTGCCAAGCTCCTGGACTTCGGCGCGGTGCGGCAGGTGGAAAACCCCGACGCGGAGAAGGAGCTGACCCGCCCCACCGAAGCTATTCTGAAAAAAGGCTTCGCCCCCATGGAGCAGTACCTGACCAAGGGCAGTCTGGGCCCCTGGACGGATGTGTACGCCTTCAGCGCCACGATTTATTATTGTGTAACGGGACGGATTCCCCCGGAGGCCCCCGCCCGGATGCTGGAGGGCGCGCCTCTGGATTGGAGCGGTGCCCAGGGGATCACCCGGCGGCAGATGGAAGTGCTGGAGCACGGCATGGCCCTCCGGGCCGCGGACCGGATCGCTTCCATGGAGGAGCTCATGGGGGAGCTCTACAGCCCGGAGGCAGCCCCGAGACGGCCTGAGCCTCCCAAGCCTGAACCGCCCAAGCCTGAGCCTCCCAAGCCGCCTGTTCGGGAGGAGGACGATATCTTCGCCCCCGCCCCCAGGAAGGGGCTGAAGGCCTTGCTGGATTCTGCCGGGAAGAACGGGCTTTCTCAGCAGGCACAGAAAAAATGCCGCATGATTTCCGGGGCGCTGTTTCTCGCGGCGGCGCTCTGCGACTACTATACCCTCGCCTATTACGGCTGGGCGATCGGTTGGGCCGTGGTCCTGAAGATAGCGGCCTGCGTTCTGATGGCCGTGGCCATGTTCACGGGGATATTCCCCCTGGCGGCGGTGGGCGCGGGGGTCAAGTCGGCAGTGACCTTGTATGCCATCTGGAAAATGTATTCCCGTATGCCGCTCTACTCCTCGGTTCTCTTCCGGATGCTGGTGATGCTGCTGTCGGCGGCGGGCTTTGTGCTTTTGCTCCTTTCCGCTTTCCTCAGAAAGAAATCCGGCAGACTGTGTCTGAACGGCTCCATACTGGCGCTGTTTGCACAGGGCTATGTTGAGAGTCATGTGCTGTGGCGGTTAACGACTGCTGATGTACAATCCTTGCTCAGATCGATATCCGATATTTTTGCTGCTCTGCCTGTGATGGTGTGCTTCGCGTTGATCCTTGTCGTGGTTTATCTGTGCCTGCGGAGCCAAGACGGGAAGCGCGTTCGGACAGCCTGGATTCTGACGGGGGTTTCGCTTCTCGCGGCGGTGCTGGTGCTTGCTTTGGGCAACTACGCTTTCCGGAGCGCGGCCTGCGCGGTTCCGGCCGCCTTTGCCATCCTTCTGGCGGGCCTTGCCATGGAGGAGTCCGCTTCGTCCCAGGCCCCGGAAAAGGCGCCCCGGAAAGAGGAGAGCATTTTCGATTAAAGGATAACACACCGGCAGATCGTTCAATTGGTGCTTGCCGATTAAACGCTGTCATTGCGAGCCAGTGCGCTTGAGTGGCGTGGCAATCCCCCGGTTGAAAGGAACCAGGTAACAATTACCACCAAAAATCGCAGCAGCTCCAACTCTTCCGAGCACTATTCGATACATTTCCCCTCTAACCGGGGGATTGCCACACCAGCGTGCGCGCTGGTTCGCAATGACAGGAATCTTTGGAGCGAAGCGACAAACACCAATTTACCGTTCCGGCGGGGATGTTGAAAAAAGGGGGCTTCCCCCGGGATATTTGCTTAGGAGGAAACAATGAGAATCAGCTACCAATACAAGGTGTTTCCGGGTTCGGAAAAATTTACGAAGAAAAGCCAGCGGATCGGCTCCCTGACGGGTGCGCCGGGGAAGATTCTGATCGGAATGCCTCTTCTCTTTGTTATGGCGTGGGTTGTGATATCGGCCTTTGGTGAACTCAGCAATGCGGGAACTGCGATTTTTTTGGTGGTTTACGTGGCGGCTATGGTGGGCGTCCATTATGGGCTGAAAAAGTACCGGGAGGAAACCTACCGGAAGATGACCGAACAGTATCTGCAGGAGCTGGAAAAGCTGCGCTACCGGGACCCGGCAAAATACGCCGAAATCGTGGCACAGCTGAAAAACGGATAAATGCCGGACACAGGAAACCTTCGCGGCGGGGCCAAAGCCCCGCCGCCGCTTTTTGCTCCCAGGCCCCGGGAGAATGACAAATTGCTGTTTGTCGCTCCGCTCCAGTTGACAGTTGACAGTGGAAAGTGGACAGTTGTGGTATCCCCTTCGGGGATAAAATTGAATGTGCTTATCGGCTTGGCTCAGCAAATCAGCAAATTGGTGTTTGTCAAATAAACGCTGTCATTGCGAGCCAGTGCGCAGGCCTTCCGTGGCAATCCCCCGGTTGAATGGAACCAGGTAACGATTACCACCAAAAATCGCAACGACTTCCGCTCTTCAGGGCAATTGTCGGTACATTTCCCCTCTTGATATACAAACACCAATTTGTCGCTTTGCTGACTTAAGCCGATAAGCACAATTTGTTTTTCCAATTGTCCCGAAGGGACTCCTTAACTGTCCACTGTCCACTGTCAACTGTCCACTCGGCCTCCGCCCGCCAAACAACAATTCATCTGTATGTGGGGCGGGGTGGCGGCGGAGCTGTAATTTTCGGAAAAACGCTGAATTTTTTGGGAAAACTTTGTGATTTCTTCTAAATTTGCACTTGACAAATTGCCGCCGGGATGGTATCATAATCGGGCGCGTGTAGGGGAATACTGCGCGCGCACTGCGATGATGCGGGAGATTGCGCTTGAAAAAGCGGTAACTTCCGCGGAGTATGTCCGGTCATCGGGCGGCTGAACGATTCTGTACGCACTGGCGTATATCGCCGGGCGGAAGGATGGGTCGGCCTCGGTCGGCCATTTTTCATGGCTCGGAATGATACGCACGGCGGCGCGGACAGCAAAAGTTCGACCGTACCCAGCCACTACGCAAACTGAGTACGACATTCAAGGAGGAAACATAACCATGGCAAACCAAATGATCCGCATTCGGCTGAAGGCTTATGATCACCAGCTGATCGACTCCAGCGCGGCGAGGTCGTCACCATCCTTCGGGCCGTCCATAAGTACAAGGACAGCCGTGAGCAGTTCGAGCGCAGAACCCACAAGCGTCTGATCGATATCCTCAACCCCAACCAGAAGACCGTGGAGGCTCTGATGAGCCTGGATCTTCCCGCTGGCGTTGAGATTGAGATAAAGCTGTAATTTTAGGCATTCCGAAAATTGCCTTTTTGAGCTCCGGCCGGATCTTCCGCTGCGGCTCACCACAGAAAAATTTCAAAATACACAAAGTATTCCGAAATTTTTCTGCGCTGACCCGAAGCGAAATCTCTCGCCCGGCGCGTCAAAAAGCCACTTTCCGAAACGCCTTGGATTCCTTAGCTGGATTCCTCTAAATTACGGCAGCCCGCACTGTCTGGCATCGGGCGGACGGGTCATGTTGACGACTGTCCCAATGCAGGAGTCAACCAATAACCTATTAAAAAGGAGAAAACCAAAATGCAGAAAGCAATCATCGGCAAAAAAGTGGGCATGACCCAGATCTTCGATGAGAGCGGCAA
>SFHI01000006.1 GCA_004555705.1 Clostridiales bacterium
CATAGATTACTTCTCCTTGTGGGGATTGAACAGCACATACAGTTTCCCGGGTTCCTCAACGCCGCGGACTGTGGCCGTCACTACTTTTTTCAGAAATTGAAACCCGCATTTTTCAACGACACGGCGGGACCGGTCATTGTGGTCAAAATGTCCGCAGGTCAGATAATCAAAGTCAAGCACCCGGAAGCAGTAATCAATCACTGCCTTCACCGCCTCGGGCATCAGTCCCCTGCCCCAGTAGTCCTTGCTGAGCACATAGCCGATTTCACGGCCCTTCCATTCGGGATTCAGTCCGGCATCCTCATCCCTGGGTTCCAGGCCCAATGAGCCTATCACCTTGCCGTTATCCTTCAGCTCCAGGGCAAAGGTTTTCTTTCCGCCGATGAACAGGCCAAGAATCCGCTGGGATTCCTCCACCGACTGATGATGATTCCAGCCTGCCTTTTCTCCAACGCCTTCCACGCTGGCATATTCATAAAAGTCCTCCAAATCGCTTTCCCGCCAGGGCCGAAGGATCAGCCTGGGGGTTTCGATCCGGAGATTGGTTACATCTACAGGTGCGTTCATACAATTCTCCTCAAATAATGCACATGGCGTCCCCAAAGCTGAAAAAGCGATAACGCTCCTTTACCGCCTCAGCGTAAGCGTTCAGAACGTGTTCTCTCCCGGCAAAGGCCGACACCAGCATCACCAGCGTGCTCTCCGGAAGGTGGAAATTGGTAATCAGACCGTCCATGGCCTTAAAGCGGTAGCCTGGGTAGATGAAAATATCCGTCCATTTGGAGCCGGCAGCGAAGCGTCCGTCCTCCCCTACCAAGGATTCCAGGGTTCGGCAGGAGGTGGTGCCCACGCAAATGATCCGTCCGCCCTCCTGCTTCGTCCGGTTCAGAACAGCAGCGGTTTCTTCGCTCATCATGCAAAGCTCCGAGTGCATATGGTGGTCGGTGATCTGCTCCGCCTTTACAGGACGGAAGGTGCCCAGTCCCACGTGAAGGGTAACAAAAGCGGTATTCACGCCCTTTTCCTGGATTTTATCCAGCAGCTCCTCCGTAAAATGCAGTCCTGCGGTGGGCGCAGCGGCGGAACCCACCTCCCGGGAGTAAACGGTCTGGTATCGCTCCTGATCAGCAAGCTCCTCCTTGATATAAGGGGGCAGCGGCATTTTCCCCAGCCGCTCCAGCACCTCCAGGAAAATTCCCTCATAACGGAACTCCACTACCCGGTTGCCATCCTCCTGAACCTCCCGCACCACGGCGGTCAGCTCCCCGTTACCGAAGATTACCTCGCTGCCCACCTGCATTTTCCGACCGGGCTTGCACAGGCATTCCCAGCGCTTGTCCCCCAGGTCCCGCAGCAGCAGTACCTCCACGGCTCCTCCGGATGGCCGGTGTCCCAGGAGCCTGGCAGGCAGCACACGGGAATCGTTCATCACTAGGCAATCCCCCGGGCGAAGATACTCCACAATATCGTAAAAATGCCGGTGGGCAATCTCCCCGGTTTCCCGGTTCATCACCATCAGCCGGGAAGCGTCCCGGCGCTCCAGGGGTGTCTGGGCAATCAGCTCCTCCGGCAGGTCATACCAATAGTCCCTTGTCATCATTGCGTTTTTCACAACTTATGCTCCTTCCAGGACAGTCCTTATCCAGGTGATTCTATCAAAATCCTACGGAAAACGCAAGGACTTTTCAAAATGATTGACGGATTCCTTATTTCCGTGCTATACTGACAGAAAAACGCAGGAGGACCATAATATGTCATTGCTTCAGCTTTTCCGCAAAAACAAGCAGCTTCCGGGAATTACGGAATCGGAATTTTCCTGTCAGCGGGATGGTCTGACCATTCGGGGAACCGAATACCGGCCGGAGGGCGAAAACCTCCCCATTGCCATTGTTTCCCACGGCTTTATGGCAAACCGGAATTCCGTCCGGGAATATACCCAGCTTCTGGCCGGCAAAGGGTACGCCGCCTACTGCTTTGACTTCTGCGGCGGAAGTGTGCGGGGCGGAAAAAGCGACGGAAAAACCACTGAAATGTCGGTTCTGACAGAGGTGAAGGACCTGGAAGCAGTCATCCGGTACACAAGGAGCCTCCCCTATACCTCTAACCGACTGCTCCTCATGGGAGCAAGCCAGGGCGGCATGGTTTCCGCGCTGACCGCCGCGAAGGCTGAAAACGACGTTGACAGGCTGGTGCTGTTCTATCCTGCCTTCTGCATTCCGGATGACGCCAGAGCCGGAAAGATGATGTTCGCGAAATTCGACCCCAATAACATCCCCCAGCGGATCAACTGCGGCCCCATGAAGCTGGGCCGGTGTTACCCGGCGGATGTGATCAGCATGGAACCGTTCCGGGAAATCCAGGGCTACACGGGGCCGGTCCTGATTGTACATGGCACGGATGACCGGATCGTTTCTATCGATTATGCCCAAAAAGCCCAGGCAGCTTACGGCGATGCCTGCACGCTGAAAATCATTCCCGGCGCAGGTCACGGCTTCAGCAAAGATCACGACCAGCTGGCCAAATCCTACCTCAGGGAATTTGCCTGACCTCCTTCCCCGCAGCATCCGCTGCGGGGAATTCTTTATATGTTGATACTCTTTAATTATTTATTGTTATTCGATAATAATTTCTTGACAAACAGAATTTCCTATGGTACACTGGCCACAATCTAAGGAGGGATTATTCATGATTCATAATCAAGCATCCACCACCGGTGTCCATCGCAGCATCCTTCTGAGCCAGGGGCTTCTGGCGCTTTTCACCGCAGCTGTGGTTTTTCTGGATATTCGCTGTCAGTGGTTCTGGGGATGGATTTCCAGGTCGGGAATTCTGGGAACTGTAAATGGGACGGACAAGTACCTGTTCCTGGGCTGCCTGTTTGGTTGCAGTATACCGGCCTATGTCCTGCTGTACAGCATGCACATCCTTTTAAAGCGCGTGCAACAGGGGTCCGTGTTTACTCCGGAGAATGTCAGGCTTCTGGGGATTGTAAGCCTCTGCTGTTTTCTGGCGGCGCTTCTGTGCCTTGCGTCCAGCTGGCGTTTTCCCGTGCTGCTTGTCGTCACTGTCGCGGCCGGCTTCGTGGGACTTATTGTACGGATCGTGAAAAATGTATTCCAGCAGGCCCTTCGCATGAAGGATGAGCTGGATTTCACGGTGTAAGGAGGCGTCGATGTGGCGATTATTGTAAATCTGGACGTGATGATGGCCAAGCGGAAAATCAGCGCCGGGGAGCTGGCGGAGCGCATTGGCATTACCCCTGCCAACCTTTCCATTCTGAAAAACCAAAAGGCCAAAGCCATTCGGTTCTCCACCCTGGAGCAAATCTGCAAGGTCCTGGACTGTCAGCCCGGGGACATTCTGGAGTACGCGGAGGAGGCGGAAAAATGAACGAAAAAAAGACAAAGCTGCTTCCACTTCTGGCAAGCTACGTTGTGGGCTACCTGTGGGTCAAATGTATGACCTCCGGTTTCCTGCCGGGTAGGCGCTGGGATTTTCCGGTATTCACGCTTCTGTTCTTTCTCTGGGGAAGCTGGGCGCTGGGCAAAAAGAGTCCTGCTTCCCGGGAAAGCTGGTTCTGGATGGGCTGCACCGGCCTCATTTCCCTCTGCATCGGCTTTGGGAGATGCCGGGTGTCGGAACCCCTTGCCTTTCTTGCCCTCCATGGCTTTGCGGCCTACTGGGTGGTGTGCAGAGCCGGTCTGCTGACAGAAGGGGGCACCGGGGCCATGCTTCCGCTGGACGCAATATCCGCGGGAATTCTTGCACCTTTCGGAGGCTTCTTCATGCGCTGCAAATCCTTATCCTCCAATCTTCGGGAGCAGTTTTCAGGAGGACATCAGGGAAAATGGCGGAGTTGGGCAATTTCCGCCACCGTTCTTGTCATCGCTTTACCGGTGCTGATCCTTGCAGCGTCCCTGCTTGGAGAAGCGGACGCGGCTTTTGGCGAAGTCTGGGATAAACTGACCGGGTGGCTCAAATGGGAACTGTCCGTGGATTTTACGAATTTTCTGTTCTACCTGGTTCTGAGCCTGCCCGTAGGCGCTTACCTCTGGGGACTGGTTGGTTCCTGCCTTGAAAGAAAAGAAGCCTGGTTCTCCGGAAGCCAGATCCGCTCCCAGGCGGAAAAGCTGCAGAAGGTTCCCGTCACGGCAATTCTCCTGGTGCTGGGCGGATTTCTGGCACTATATCTTCTGTTCTTTGGCGTACAGGCAGGGCATCTGTTCGGCGCATTTTACGGGAATGTACCTGGAAGCCTCACCGCCGCCCAGTACGCCCGGGAGGGCTTTTTTCAGCTCTGCGCCGTCATGGCCATCAACTTTGGCCTGCTTGTCTTTGCCGCCAGATGCTCCCAAATTCCTCTTCGGCAGCACGGCTTTCTCAAGGGCTTCAGCATGGTACTGCTGATCCAGAGCCTGCTCCTTGCAGTAACCGCCGCCGCGCGGCTGTGGCTGTATATCACCCGGTTCGGCTTCACACCCAAGCGGCTGCTGGGAGCCTGGGCCGTGGTGGTACTGGCGGTTGGTTGCCTGCTGGCAATCGCGGATATCCTCCGCCCCAGGAAGGTGATCGGCAAATGGATTCTGTTCGCCGCCGGAACCTTTTCCCTACTATGCCTGTATTGAATCCTTGCAAAAACCTCCGGGGGTTCGGGCAGCGTCCGTAAGACAGCAAAATAGGCAAAAGGCGTGACACTACTTTTGTCACGCCTTTTGCCTTAAGTGGATAGCAGCAAAGCGGTACAGGGAATACATTCCCCTGTGCGGAAAGCAGCGACACAAAACGCATATACGGGATTACACCCTATGGAAGCGCGTCCATATCTGTTCGACAAACCGGAATATCTTACTGTTTATCATCTGATGCAGAATCAACAACAGATATATAAGTCACTCCACCAAGCCTTGCAGGATATGTTTCTTCAATGTCACCATTATATGTCACTTCAATAATGTCGCCCACTTCTGGCTCTTGTGAGGCACTCATGTGTTCCATCGAAACCACAAACTTATCGGAGGAACTTAATTCATCTTCACCTTCAAGTGGTTCCACAATCATTGTGCCGTTTGAAATCTCCAATACTGTACCGGTCATTATATATGTTTCTGCTGCTTTCTTTTTCCTATATGATTCAGAAGACCTATACGCTGAGAATACCATGATTCCAGCTATTGCAAAAACGACAACTACACCAATTACGAATGCAAATTTTCTTTTCATAGCAAAGCACTTCCGCATCAAATTAGAATTATCGGTCCGTTCGCTCCCATACTATCACATAACGGGACACAATACAAGAACAGCCACAGCAGCGCAAACTACTATGACTGTTAACTGTCTAACAAACGCGCCCATTTCCCCGGAGGTTTTTTACAGCAAGTCATAGGCGATTCTGGGACTTCCGTCGGCAATGTGGATGATCCCGCAGGGAACAAATCCCTCTTTTTTCAGAGCCCCCTGCATCACCCGGTTATCCTCGTGGGTGTCAATTCTCAGATAGCCGATTTGCTTCCGGCAGAACCCGATGCAGGCGTGGAGGATTCCTCCGCTTCCGTCTCCGGCAATCCGGTGAATGGTTCCGTAGGGAGCGCTGCTTCTCCACCCGTTTCCCTGAATCACCCGGTAAGTCGGGTCCTCTCCCAGGAAAAATGCGAATACACCGTGAATTTCCCCCTTGCCGGAAAGCACATACAGGTTTCCCTCCCGGATATCCTGCTCCAGCAGCTGTCTGGGCGGGTGCCCGGTTTTCCATTGATTGGGATTTCCGGTTTTCGCCATAAATGCTCTGGCTCCGGCATATATTTTCAGAATCGCCGGAAGGTCCTCCGGACTTGCCTTTTTGATTTCGTACTGCATAGGCTGCTTCTCCATTTGTCATATGAATTACTTTTTCAAACCGGGGATATACTACAGGAAAACAAGGATTCCCTGGGGAGCCAAGTCGAAAACCCTCCTTCCCATGGCATCCCATAAAGAGGTGTATCCATGGAAAATCACAAACGCGGCCGGCAGAGCTTTGCCCTTCCGGAGCCTCCTGTCATCACAGCCTGGGCCAGCGTAGCCGGAAAGAAAGAGTCGGAAGGCCCCCTGGGCCATACCTTTGACGAAACGTCCAAAGACACATATTTCGGCCAGTCCACCTGGGAACAGGCCGAAAAATATATGCAGCAGCAGGCCCTGCGGATTCTCGCCAGAAAGGCCGGCATGAAGCCCGCTGATTTTGGCCTTGTGTTCTCCGGTGACCTGCTGAATCAGTGCATCGGGTCCTCCTTCGCTCTGCGCAATGCCGGAATTCCCCACATCGGCCTGTACGGTGCCTGCTCCACCATGGCAGAAAGCCTGCTCATGGCCTCCATGGCAGTGGCAGGAGGCTTTACCGACAATGCCGTTGCCATGACCTCCTCCCATTTTGCCTCCTCGGAGCGGCAGTATCGTTTTCCCCTGGGCTATGGCGGCCAGCGGACGCCCTGTGCCCAATGGACGGTGACCGGCTCCGGGGCGGCTCTGGTATGCTCCCAGGGCCAGGGCCCGAAAATCACAGCCTGCACCATCGGAACCGTAACGGATTTGGGCATCAAGGATGCCAACAATATGGGCTCCGCCATGGCTCCGGCGGCCTACTCCACCATCCGGGCCCACTTTGAGGACCTGAAAACGGGGCCGGAGGACTTTGACCTCATCGTCACCGGAGACCTTGGCCAGCTGGGCAAGGAAATGCTTCTGGAGCTTGCCCGAAGGGACGGCATATCCCTGGGTGGCAAGCTGACGGACTGCGGAACACTGGTGTTCGACAATACCCGGCAGGATGTCCATTCCGGAGGCTCCGGCTGCGGCTGCAGCGCCATCACCCTCTGCGGCGACCTTCTGGGAAAGCTCTCCTCCGGAAAGCTGAAGAAAATACTGTTCTGCGGCACGGGGGCGCTGCTCTCCCCCACCTCCACTCAGCAGGGGCTCCCCATTCCCGGCGTCTGCCACGCGGTCTCCCTGAAAGGAGGGAAGGACTGATGGACTATGTAAAAGCCTTCCTGATCGGAGGGGCGCTGTGCCTCATCGGTCAGATTCTCATCGACAAAACCAAGCTGACTCCCGCCCGGATTCTGGTCAGCTATGTGGTGGCGGGCGTTGTCCTCGGCGGTATCGGCGTATACCGGTATCTGGCGGATTTTGCTGGGGCAGGCGCCACCGTTCCCCTGACAGGCTTTGGCTACAATCTGGCCAAGGGGGTCAAAAAGGCTGTGGAGGAGGACGGTTTCCTGGGCATCTTCACCGGGGGCCTGAAAGCCTCCGCGGGAGGAATCACCGCCGCGATCCTGGCGGGACTGCTGTGCAGCCTGATTTTCAAAGCCAAGGATAAATCCTGAAAAAGCGGGTATGCTAGGGTAGCGGCCAAGGCCGTATCATTCAAACGGAGGATAAAACCATGAACAACCAGAATAAGAACCAGACTCAGAACAACGAGCAGAACCAGAGCCAGAACAGAAATGAGAACAGAAACGAGAACCGCGGCGAGAACCGCACCGAGAACAGAAACTCCCGCTAACGGTTCCTTACTTCGGCAAAGTAACGCTTCCGGAACATTTGCGGAGCGTCCCATGGAATTCGGGTCACCCTTCCGGGGTGACCCGATATTCATATGGCGGCAAAACGATTCAGTCGGAAAAAGTACAAATACCGGTCCTTCACGGGCATCTCATAGATTCGGCTCAGGGCGTCGCAGTAGGTCATGATCTGCCCCCTGTAGCGCTCCGCCACAGCAGCCAGGGTATCCTCGGTCACCGCGTCGGTTTTGAAGTCGATAACGGTAATGCCGTCCTCCTCCAGCAGCGCGCAGTCCACAACGCCCTGCAGCAGCACCCATTCTCCCTCCAGGGAATCCCCGTAGTGCTCCGCGCTGTCCAGAATGGAGAATTTGAACTCCCGGATGCAGTTCACTCCGCCAAGGAGCTTCTGTCCCAGATTACTCCGGAAGAACGCTTCTATCTTCCCGCAGTTGACCATGCGCCCTTCCTCGGCGGTGAGCAGCTTCCGGTCAACCAGTTTTTGGACCTCCTCGCGGATGGAATCCTCATCCGCACACCGTTCAAAGGGAAGGTACTGCATAGCCTTGTGAATGGCGTTTCCGTAGGTTTTTCCCCCCGCTTCCCCGGAGGAAAAGGACGGCGTTCTCCACTGCTTCCAGGGAAGCGCCTGCTGGCGGGTATCCTCCGCCGCCTCCTCATCCTTTGCCCTCCCCTTTCTTCCCGTGGCAGTCTGCTTGGAGGGGGCCTGGGTCGCGGCGGTATGGGCATAATGAAAAGACAGCGCGCTTTCCAGCCGTTCCAGGGCGCCTTCCGGCATCCCGGCAGGCTGCTCCCCGGAAGAGACTGCTCCGGAGGCCTCCCCGGGGGCCTGGGTCACCTCGATTTTCCACGGATGTGCTGAACCTCTTGTGCTGGTGATACATCCCGCCAGATTTAAAAGCTGTCCCGCCTCCGTGCGGCCCATAGCCGTCAGCATCACCCAGTCTCCCGGGCATTGGGCGTCGGCGCACAGCAGCGCCCCATGGTCATAATCCTTCCGAAGGGCGATATTCTTAAGGTCCGCCTCCAGATTCCGGGAAGCATAGGTCATCACAAGCCTGTCCTTTGCCCGGGTCATGGCCACATACAGAACCCGCAGCTCCTCGGACAAGCCCTGCGCCGCCATTTTTACAGAGATTGCCCTCTTTGCAATGGAGGGATACCGGATTCTGCTTGCGCTGTCCGCAACGGAAAGTCCCAGGCCAAGCTGCTGGTCGCAGAGAATCTGCGCCCTCAGGCTTTCCGTGTTGAACTCCCGGGAAAGGCCGCAGAGGAACACCACCGGAAATTCCAGACCCTTGGACTTGTGAATGCTCATAATGGTCACGCCGCCGGTATCGGAAGTCTCCGTAATCAGTCCCTTTTCCTCCCGGCTGTCCAGGTACTCCAGGAACTGTCCCAAATCCCGGGTATTTCCCATTTCGAACTCCGACGCAAGCCGGAAAAAGCTGCGCAGATTGGATAATTTTGCCGCGCCCCCCGGCATTGCGGCGTACACGCTGTCCAGCCGGGTCAGAAGGAAGCACCGCTCCAACAGCTGGCTCAGGGGCATTCTACCCGCGTCAGCGCGCAGGGTATTGAGTACGGTCAAAAAGTCCTCTGCTTTGGGATTTTCCCACTGGATCAGGGCATCGTATACCGTTCCCCGCTTGTCCGCACTCCGCAGGGCGGCAAGATCGTCCGCAGTGAATCCAAAAACCGGGCTTGCCAGGGTGCTGACCAGGGAAATATCCTGCCTGGGGTTCATCACCGTCCGCAGCAGGGACCGCAGCGTCCCCACCTCCTCAGTCCGCAGCAGGTCCGTGCCGCCCCCCGTGCAGCATGGGATTCCCCGCTCCTCCAGCGCCCGCTGGAAGCGATTTCCCACGGAGCCGGGAGAACGCAGAAGAATCACAATGTCCTCAGGCCTGACCGGTACCAGACCGTCCTTTCCGCGAATGAGGGTCTTTTTCTCCAGCATGGATTGGATTTTCTCTGCGGCAAAGGCAGCCTCCTCCGCATAGGTATCCTCCCGGATTTCCAGGGCGTAAAGCTCCACGCCGGAACCTCCCAGGGGGATATGGGGAACTCCCTCCCGGAGGGCCTCCTCCTGGGTATACCGGAGGCCTCCCACCTTCGGGCTCATGCAGTCCTCAAATACCGCGTTGACCCCTTCGATCACCTCCGCTCCGGAGCGGAAGTTATGGCTCAGGAGAACCTTTCTTCCCTCCCCCGGCACGGCGGAGTCGGCGGGTGCGTATTCCCGGTATTTTTTCAGAAAAATCCCGGGGTCCGCAAGGCGGAACTGATAGATGGACTGCTTAACATCTCCCACCAAGAAGCAATTCTGCTTTTTCCGGCTGAGGGCATCGAAAATCGCGTCCTGAACCCCGTTGGAATCCTGGTATTCATCCACCATGATCTCCCGGAACCGGTCCCCGATCTCCACTGCCGCCGCAGTGATTCCGCTGCGGCTTTTTCCCAGCAGCAGGTCCAGCGTCCGGTGCTCCAGGTCGCCGAAATCCAGAATCCGTCTGCTCCGTTTCGCCGCCTGATACCGCCGGGAGAACTCCCGAACCAGCGCCACCAGCCCTCGGGTCCCATCGGCGGACTGCTCCAGATCCTCCAGAACCTTGCCGGAGGGATCGGAGAAGCTCCGCAGCTTGCGTTCCAAACCCTTCCTGCAGGCGTTTCTTGCGGCCTTGACCCGTTCCGCCAGCTCCAAATCCACGTTTTTTCTGGGAAAAACCAGCCGACCGTAATCCAGATTCTTCCGCTCCACCACCTCGTCCCAGGTCCGGCTCCCCCGCAGGGCCTCCAGTTGACGCAGGGTGTCCGTCAGGTTCCCGGCGGCCTTTGCCAGCCCAGGATTCTCCCCCAGCTGTCGGGCGCAGGCCTCCATCACCGGAATCTGCATATCCAGGTAGCCGAACAGGTCCTCCATCAGATAGCTTCCCCATACGGTTTCCCCTACATCCCGGATTCCCTCCGTATCGGCAAAGGACAGGCAACCGTCCAGCCAGCCCTCCGGGTCCAGGTGGCACCGGGCGCTGTCAAACACCTTCTGAACAATCTCCGGAACCAGCCTGTCGTCCCGTCCTAAGCCCTGGGAATCCACAAAGGCACGGAAATCCGCGTCCTCTCCCGCCTTTTCGTAGGCGTCGTCCAAAAGCGCCTCCATTACTTCCTGGCGGATTTGGAGGCATTCATTCTCATCCGCCACCCGGAAATCGGCGGGAATATCCAGTCTATAGGCGTATTCCCGGAGAATATCCGAGCAAAACCCGTGGACCGTGGAGATTTTTGCCAGGTACAGCCGCTGCATCTGCTTTTGCAGGTGCATATTTTCCGGCTCCTGGGCGATGCGCTGGGTCAGCTTCTCCGCGATCTTCCCCCGGAGCTCCGAAGCGGCGGCTTTCGTGTATGTAATAATCAGAAATTCGTCCAGATTGGCAGGGTCGGAGCTGTCCGTCAAATAGGAAAGCAGCCGGTCCACAAGAACCTTTGTCTTTCCGGAGCCCGCGGCCGCGCTGACCAGCAGCTTTCCGCCCCGGTTGTTCACAGCAGTTTCCTGCTGGGGTGTGAGCTTATCCGCCATGACGCCGCACCTCCTTTTCCACTTCCTCCCAGAACCTCTGGGCCGTCATTGCTTTGTAATTCCGGCGTCCCTGATCGTCGTCCGCCCTGTGGCAGATGCTGCCGTAGGGGCAGAAGGCGCAGGCGTTGTGGGAAGAACCCCGGGTATAAGGGTTGGCCTCCACATTTCCGCAGGCGATATCCTCCACCATTTCCCCCACCAGGCGGAAAACATATTTCTCCAGCAGCTTCAGCTGCTCCCGGTCCGCCAGGTCTCCCGTAAGGGTTCCGTCCTTTTTGACGCTGCAGCACAGCCGGCTGGGGGCATCCCCCGGCTCCATGGCCTGAATAACCGCCTCATCCTCCAGGAGGATGCCTTTCCGCTTCCACTGGGCCTGCCGGGCGGCCTCCGCCTGTTCCGGGGTAAGGGCCCCGTCGGCTGGCAGATAGGGACACCGGGCCGGGAAATACTGAACTCCCGCCGGAACGGCTCCGTCACCCAGGAGCACTCCCCCATCGGTCCTCAGGGCAAAAAGGTACAGCAGCATCTGCAGACCCACGCCGTTGAAGATATCACAGTAGTCAAAGTCCTTCTTCCCGGTCTTATAGTCCACCACACGGTAGTAGCTGCTCCCGCCGCTGAACCAGGTATCCACCCGGTCCACAAAGCCCCGGAGCAGGGCGTTCATCTGTCCGTTGGGAATGGGGATAGGGGGCAAACCCTCCTCACTTCCGAAATTCACTTCAAAATCCCTGGGCTCAAATAGGGATTCCTTCAGCTCCGCCCACAGCTCCCGGACAACCATATCCAGCTCCTGGACATTCCTTTGGAAGAGGTACGACATCCGCTCCGAGGAAAGCTGGCTGAACCGCTCCCGGGCATATTCCTGGCTGTACCGGTGGGCAATTTCCAGAGTTTCCTCCAGGGAAACCTGATGAAATCCCCCCATATCCCGGACGCACCGGGCCGTGTTCTCCAGCACCGCGTGGACGTAGGTTCCGAATTCCGCAGGGTCCACCGAGGCTTCCTTCTGCTCCCGCAGCCTCAAGCCGTATTTCAGAAAATAGGACATCCGGCACTCCCCGTGGGAATCAATCTGGGACGCGGAGAGATTCAGGGTGCGCCCGTAGAGTTTTTCAATCCGGTCCCGTTCCACCCTGCCCAGGCTGTAGCTTCTTCTGCGGCAGATATCCCGGAACCCCTCCGAGGCTCCCAGCGCCCCGGCAGCCTTTTCTGCGTTCCACCGGGCAAGCCACGCCCCTGCCTCCCAGGGGTCTGCACAGGCGTAATCCAGGCAAGTCTCCCGCTTTTCCTCTCCTCCGGCCAGCTCCGCCAACCGCCGGAACACGAAGGAGGGCTGCGCGCCGGAGCAATATACCCGGATGCTCTCCTCCGCACCGCAGAACACCCCATATATTTCCGCGAATTCCGCCTGGATGCCCTCCATGGCGCCGCCGGTGAGGGGAACGCCCAGCTGCCGCAGGGCCACCCGCTCCTGATCCGTCAGCACCCCCGTGGAGCCGGGATAACCGGGCAGGCTCCCCTCCTGGGCCCCCAGCAGAATCAGGTGCTTCTGCTGATGACAGCGCATAGCGCTGACCGGGCCCATCTGCACCGCGTCCAGAACAGGCGGAATGGTTCCCACATCATACTGGCTCAGCAGCAGCCGCAGCAGCCGGAGGAACTGCTCGTCCTCCCAGTGGGTGTCCCCCAGGATATCGTACATCTGCTCCAGGGCGGAAATCAGAATCTCCCAGAGCTGGCTGAGAATCTGGGCCTCCCGGTTTTCCCCCTGGGAATCCAGTTCTTCGGCCATGGCCTGAAGCTTTTGCTGCATCTCAATCTCATCCAGGAACGCTGTGAGCGCAGAAACCTGGTCCCGTAGGCTGCCCGCCTTCCGGAACCCGTTTCTCAGCCGGTTCAGCGGCTCCACAAGCCTTACCCGGCAGGCGTTCAGCGCTTCCAATGCAAACGATGCTTTCTCGTCCCATTTTCCTGCAAGCCCCTCCGGGTGGCTGACCCAGGGAGACGTCCAGCGGGAACCACGGATGCCCCAAACGATGGCATAACTTTCCACCCTGTCCTGCTCGTCCAGGCTGAGGGGGGAAAGGGCCGACCGGAGAAACCGGAGCACGGACCGCTGCTCAAAATCCCCCAGAGCCGCCTCCAGGGCAGAGAGTACCGTGGAAAGCACGCTCTTTTGCAGGATATCCTCCGTACCGGATTGGTACAGAGGGATGTGCATCCGGTGAAAAATCATTTCCGCCGTGCTTTTGTAGGCTGCCATATCCGTGCAGACCAGTGTAATGTCCCGGTAACGGCAGCCGGAACGAACCAGCTTCTCCACCTGCTCCGCCGCGGCCATACATTCGTCCCACAGCGATTCCGCCCGAAACACAAAAAGGCTGCCCTTGGCTTCTCCGGGGGTGATCCTTCCCTGGAAAATCCGTTCCCGAACCGGCGTCAGCAGAGTGACGTGCTCCGCAGCCTTTTCCACAACCACCTCCACACCCGAATGCCGGGCGAACTGCAGCAGCTGGAAAGCGGTATTCCCTGCCTTTTCAAAAGCCAGCTGCGCCGAGCCGGCGCTGTCGCAGTTGAGACTGACGGTCACCTGGGGAGAAAAGAGAATCAGATGTTCCAGAATGGCCATATGCTGGCGGGTAAAATCCGGAAAGCCGTCTATGTAGAAGGTATGCTCCCGGGCATAGGAGCCTGCCTCCATCTGTTCTAAGAGCCAGGTCATCTGATCCCTGGGGTCCCGTTTCCCCCGGGCGCAGAGTCCGTCGTAGCCCTCCATCAGCAATGCCAGCTCCTCCAGCTTTTGGGCCAGGGTCCCTTCCGTCTCCCGGGACGCCTGGCTCAGGTCCGCCGCAGAGATGCAGCACCGCTTGAACTCATCCACACCGTCCACCAGGGCGGACAGAAACTCCGGCTTTGTCTCCACGGAGGCATAGGACTTCAGGCGGCTGGAAAGCTGCTTGGCCACCGCCGCCATGGCCACGATTCGTCCGCCGCTGTCCAGGCATTCCTCCACGCCGATCCCCATGGCTTCCGACACTCTTCCCGCCAGACGGGTAAAGGAAAGCACCTGGGCATACCGGCTGGCGGTATCTCCCGCAGCCAGGCAAAGTCTGCGTTCCGTTTCATGGCTGATCAGCTCCGGGACCAGCAAAATCCGTCCCGGCTGTCTTTGGGCCACATCCCGGGCGATCCTGTCAAAGATTTCATCCCGGTTGGCCGTCCAGTCCTTCCCCAAAAGCAGACGCAGCATATTCCCACCTCCTGATTTACTGATAAGCGAGTAAACTGTTGCTTGAAATATTGCAAGCAACATCGTAGGGGCGGCTAGCAGCCGCCCGCAATGTTCCGTTTTTCGTGTGTTTCCGTCTCAGGCAGCTGCTTCTACGGCGAACAGGCTGCAGGCGCCCCTATTGAAGCAGGGCGATGACAATAATCCATCACGCTGCCGGGTCAGTTCGATAAGCATCAAGACAATTTCAGGGTCTGTGGTAATAACAATAGCACACCTTTTGTCCAAAAAACAGGGTGTATTTCACCCTCTGTGGAAAAAATTTTCCACCCGTCCCATACAGTCCAGCAGGAAGAACCGAATACTGTAAGATTCCTGGTCCCCCAGGGCCTCATTCAGACGGTCAGGGAACCCGGCTCCCGCCGCCACATCCTCAAATCCCTCCGAGGTCGCCGGAACGCACAGCGTCGGGAATGCCACGCACCACCAGTTCTTTCCCTCGCCCTCTCCGATGGTGATCCGGAGCGCCTCATAGACCCCCGCCGGAAGCCGGAACGTATCGTAGAGCCTGGTTCCGAAGGTTTCCTTGCAGAAGGTAACCACCGCGTCAGGTTCCACACCGCAGCGAACCAGGGCCTCGTTGGCGATTCTCTGAATTTTGGGGAGATTCTCCGCAAGGTAGGCCCTGGCCTCCTCCACGCTGGTCACATCCGCCAGCGTTTCCTGCAGAAAATCATTCACGGCATCCCGGACCTGCAGCTTGATGCTCTGATCCTCCGGCGAATCGGAATTGGCAACCACATGAAGTCGAATCACCTGATCGTTCAGGAAAACCCGGTCCGCAACCAGAGTTCCAATCCACAGCAGTCCCGCAATCATCAGACAAATGCAGACGCTTTTCCAAATAAGCTTCATATAAAACACCGTCCATACTGAAATACCTCCAGTATGGACGGCTTTTTCCGGAATTAAACAGGTTTGGCAATAAAAATCTGGGAATAGTTCTCCTTCAGCATATTGCACACCACAGCTGCGTATTCAAAGCTGTCCAGAATTCCGAAGCAGGCCGAACCGGAGCCGGTCATCTGCTGGTTCAGAGAGCCGTAGGTGTTAAAGATGGATTTGATGTAGTTCAGCTCCAGGTGCTCGGCGGTAACCACCGGGTCAAATACGTTATACACATTCTCCGCCACCCGCTGCAGGTCTCCCGACAGCAGGGCGCTTTCCATGGCCTGGTTGTCCGGCCTTCTGGGAATCGCCACCTGGTCAATTTTCCGGTACAGCTCCGGCGTGGATACCGAGAACTCCGGCTTGCACACCACAAACACACAGTCAGGCATATTCGGGAGTCTGCGCAGCCGTTCTCCCCTGCCCTCCACCATGGCCGTACCCCCCAGGGTGCAGAAAGGAACATCGCTTCCCACTTTCGCCCCCAGCTCCGCCAGCGCCAGGATGGAAAGAGGCTCGTCATAGTACCGGTTCAGTGCCCGCAGAACCGCCGCCGCGTCGGCGCTGCCCCCGCCCAGGCCTGCCCCGGAGGGAATACGCTTGGTGATCCGGATGGCAATTCCGTCGGGCTCTTTCCCCAGTTCCCCGCAGTACACCTTTGCCGCCTTCCAGGCCAGATTCGTTTCATCCGTGGGAATTCCCGCCGCGCTGCACTCCAGCGTCCAGGGTTTTCCGGTGCCGATGTCAAGCTCCACATCATCCCGAATGGAAACGGTCTGCATGACGCTTTTGAGGTCATGATAACCGTCCTCCCGTTTTCCTAGAACGTCCAGCGTCAGATTCAGCTTCGCAAACGCGCCTTCGTACAATGTCGTCATTTTTCACGTCATCCTTCCAAAAACTTTTGTCCCATTATACCGAATCGGTACGATATTTGCAATGCAAAAAATGATTTTGTATATTTTCCGCCCCACAGGGAATCCTAGTGGCATCCAAAGGAAGAAACGGAGGTAGCGAAATGGATACCATTGCAATGATTCTGTCCGTAATCGGCTGTCTGAACTGGGGCCTTGTGGGTATTTTCCAGTTTGACCTTGTGGCCTGGCTTTTTGGGGGCCAGGGTTCCCTTTTCAGCCGGATTGTGTATACCGTAATCGGCCTTGCGGGACTGTGGTGTATTTCCTTCCTGTTTCGCAGGCACGCGCTTGCGGAGGGGGAGTAAAGGAACTCCGCCCCACGCGGGAAAAAGACAGTGCAGAAGGCCGCAGCCTTTCGCACTGTCTTTTTGCTCACTGCAGGGGATTTACTCGCTTTTACACCTTACAATGCAGACAGCTTCCTGACCTGCGTATTGGGCCACAATTTTTGTAGTGCCGTAACCCAGCACCGTGATCAGTCCGTCATGGCAGATGGCCACCTTGGAATTCATGGTGAGCCAGGTTACATCCTCCGGCTTCAGGTCACAGTCCAGCTCCAGCTGGAAGGTGACGCCGGTTTTCTTGAAGGTGATATCGGTTTGCTTCAGCTTCAGCACTACTCCTGAGGGCTCTTCCGGGGAGGCTGTATTCTCCGGCTGAGAGGATTCCTCCGTCGCTTCCCTTTTCTCAGGCTCCGTGGACGGTTCCTCGGTTTCCGGAGCGCTGGATTCCGTTTCCGGCTCCGTTTCCTCCGCAATGGAAACGGTCACAGGGCAGACAATCCGTTCCTTCCCGCAGGAAATGGTCACACTGGTTTCCCCGTTTCCCACGGCGCAGAGTCTCCCCTCCGGGGTAACCGTCACCACATTCTCATCGGCGGAGGAATAGGTCAGCTGGTCGGTGGAATCCTCCGGCATAACGATCACATGAAGAAGCCAATACTGTCCCTGACGGGTCAGCTCCGGCGCTCCAGCCATCAGAACAATGCTCTGGCAGGGCACCGTGGGTTCCTCCGTCGTTTCGGTTTCCGCTTCCGAAGGAACTGTAACTGAGGTAGTCTCCGTTTCCGGCTCTGCCATCCTCCTGTTGGGAAGATCGTACCGGAAGAACAGATATCCCGACGCCAGCAGCGACAGCGCGATCAGAACAGTCAGCACAACTACGACCGGAACATTAACCCTGTGCTCATGGGGAGCCTTCGGAATATCGGGGAACTCCTCCAGCAGCCCTTCGTCCTCTTCGTCCTCATCCTCGTCAAGATCGTAAAAATCCATCTGGAATTTTTTCTGCGCCGCGGAAAAGAGGCCTCCCTTTTTACGGCCCTCAGGCACATATTCCGGCATCTGTCTTGGAATCTCATCCTGGCTGTTCTGACTGAATTCCCGGGAGCACCCGCAGATCGGACAACATTCCGCCGTGTCCGGATACGCGGTGCCGCAGATTTCGCAAATTATCTTGTTCATGGTTCTCCTCCCGGCAAAATAATCCGGTTAACCCGTTATCCAGTCCATTATATCATTCTTTCCGCCATAAAACAACTATAAAGATATTGCATTTTTTCCAGGATTCTATTATGATATACGGGTTAAAGGAGGCGTTTCATTTGTCTGAACCGAAACTCATTTCCCCTTTGCTGGACGATTTCGCCATGGGAGCACCCATCAGCAGCCATCAGGGCGCTGTTTGCTGTCCCGCGCTTAAGAAGGAAACGAAGGACAAATACATTGTTAAAATCATCTCTGTTCCCGCAACCAGGAAGCAGTTGGACGCGCTTTTGCTGACGGGAGCTTATTCCAACCCAGATGATGCCGCGGCATATTTTAGGGATCAGGCCGACGGCATCTGCGCGGAGGCAGAAACGCTGCGCGCCCTTTCCGCAGGAGCGGGGTTCGTATCCTATGACGGCTGGCAGGTTGTTCCCAGGCAGGACGATCAGCCCGGCTGCCAGGTGTACCTTTTGGGGTCTTACAAGCGTTCCCTGGACAGGCAGCTTCGCAGGGGGCAGATAACCCGTCAGGATGCTCTCAGGCTTGGCCAGGAGCTGTGCTCCGCGCTGTCCGCCTGTCGGGAAGCGGGCTTTCTGTACGCCGACCTGAAGCCTGCCAACATTTTCCTAACTGAGGATAATCGATACCAAATCGGGGACCTTGGATTTATTAAATTGGACTCCCTGGCCTTCACACCCCTTCCCGGGAAGTACCGTTCCTCCTACTCCCCCCCGGAAACCCAGGATGCAATGCACACGCTGGACGGTACCGCGGATACTTACGCCCTCGGCATGATTCTCTATCAGCTCTGCAGCCAGGGGAAGCTGCCCGCTCCCACGGATTCTGCGGAGCACTCCATTGCACCTCCCGCAGAAGCAGGGGACGCGCTGGGCCACGTTATTCTCAAAGCCATCTCTCCAGACCCCTCTGATCGCTGGAAGAATCCCGGGGAAATGGCCCGGGCCCTGGCCTCCTGCCGGGAACAGGCTCCTGCCGGCACCGGAAACCAGACACAGGTTTTTTCAACGGACTCGGTAAACGCCGCGCTGGCTGCTTCCGAAGCCTCCCGCTCCGCTGCCTCGCTTTCCGACACCCGGGTTGTTCCAAAACTGGGGGACACCGGCAGAAACCAGCCTGTTTCCCCGGAAACCCGCGTGCTGCCCAGCGTCTCCGGAGGAGCCGTGAAGGCATCCGCTGCCCCGGCCCAGGAAGCACCTGCTGCCCAGGACTATGACGAAATCTCTGCGGAGGAGGATTATGACGACCTTTTTCTGGAGGAGGACGAGGACGACGTGGTTCGGGTGCTGCCAAATCAGTCCGGTGAACCCAAACGCCGCCGCAAGCCCATCGGAAAGGGGTGGATTGCTCCGGTCATCATCCTGCTGGTCACTGCGCTTCTGGGCGCCGGCGCGTATTACTACTATGAAAACTTCTATCTCCAGCGGATCAACAACCTCACTGTGGAGGGAATGTACAGCCAGCTCACCGTCTGCGTGGACACCACGGTGGACGAGAGCCTTCTGGAGGTATCCTGCACCGATACCTACGGAAATACCCAGCGCCAAAAGCTTTCCGGAGGAAAGGCGGAGTTTTCCAATCTTCTTCCCAACTCCCAGTACAAGATTCACCTGGAGATTCAGGGCTTCCACAAGCTGATCGGCAAGACCTCCGACGTGTTCAACACCGAATCCCGGACCGACATTGTTTCCTTCTCCGGAATCACCGGCTCTGAGGACGGGTCGGTGATGCTCACCTTTACCGTGGACGGGCCGGAGCCTGAGGCATGGATCGTCACCTACGCAGCCGAAGGGGAAGAGGAAAAATCCGAGCGATTCTCCGGTCACGCTGTCACCATCAAGGACCTTACGGTTTCCAGGCTCTACACCTTCCGCCTCTCCCCTTCCGAGGAAATGTACATCACAGGCAAAACCAGCCTGGATTTCACAGCCTCCAAGCTGATTCTGGCTCAGAATCTGGCGATTTCCTCCTGTGACGGCAGCGAAATGACTGCCCGCTGGGACACTCCCGAAAACTGCAGCGTGCAAAGCTGGACCGTCCGCTGCTTCAGCGAAGGCGGCTATGAGCAGGTGCTGGAAACCACGGAAAACAAGGCCGTTTTCTCCGACATTGATCCTTCCCGCTCCTATTATGTGGAGGTCACCGCCGAGGGAATGACCCAGCCCGTCCGTACCAGTGTCACTGCCAATCCCATCACCATCACCTCCCTGAAGGTGAATGAAGAGGACCCCATGAAGCTCACAGTGAACTGGAGCTTCCGGGGTGAATCTCCGGAGGGCGGATGGCTGCTGATGTACAGCCTGGACGGCAGCAATACGAAAAGCGTGGTTAAGGTGAAGAGCGACAGCTCCGCCGAGATTTCTCCCCGTGTTCCCGGCGCCGAATACCGTTTTGAGATTCAGGCTGCGGATTCCACCTCTATTTTCAACAACTTCCATACCTACAGCTGCCCTGACGCGGAGCCCTATACGGAGTATTCCTTCGAACCGGACAAGGCCGTCGCGTACCTGGTCGTCACTCCGGAGAAAAAGGACTGGACAAAGGCCGATGTGAGCAAGGATGATTATTCCGACCAATTCAAGGTCGGTGAGAAGATTTCCGTACTCCTGTATTGCTCCTCCCGTTTTTACATTCCGGAGGATACCATCTCCATCATGTACGTCATCCGGGACGGAGCCGGGAGTGTGGACGCCAAGCTCATTTCCGAAGACACCGTAGATTGGCATGACCTATGGGTTCACTACGACACCCAGTATGGTGAGCTGGATATCCCCACGGTCCCCACACAGACAGGGGATTACTCGATCACCATCTATTTCAACGGTATGTTCGTCGCCTCCGCCGCCTTTACCATTGTACAATAAGCCTCCCGCCGGAGAAGCCCCCCGCTTCTCCGGCGGATTTTTTGCCGGTTGCCACAAAACCTTCCCGGCAAGTTCTTTCAAAATATGTATTTTCCCGAATTTTTGGGGTGTTCACACTTTTTCGGTGAACCTATGGTATAATACGGCCATCCAATCCCCCTTGAAAGGAACTGAATATGCGAGGTCAAAGCCATAAACGCCTGGGTGAATACCTGGCCAGAAAATATATGTCCGGCATCCCGAAACGGTATGTTCGCGCCTTTCTGATCGGCTGCGTGGAACCGGACCGGAACCCGGCTACCTATCTGAAGGGTTCCATCAAATTTCAGTGGCTCCGGGGCCATAATTACCGCAACGCCCGCAGCTATATGGGCCGTCTTTCCCGGCGCCTGGAGAACCGGTCCCGGCTGCGGCTGCTGGACTATTACGCCATCGGGAAGCTGATTCACTATACCACCGACTCCTTTACATCCGCCCATAATGCTTACTTCCCCACCCGGCTGGAGGCGCACAGGGAATACGAAGCCATGCTTCAGAACTATTTCCTGAACTTTCTTTCCCAGGACCCCCCGCCCTCCGCTGTCCCCTGCCGCCGGATCATGGATACCATCCGGGCCCAGCACCGGGATTACAGCCGTTTCCCCGCGGACATCCGTACCGATACCCGTTTTGCCTTTGCCGCCTGCTGCTGTATCGCGGAAACCCTTCTGGGAAAGCCCCTGCAGGCTGCTCCCGCGGTTTGAACCCCATGTCCTCTCCGGAAAACGAATATTTCCGTCGATTTGCCTCTTGCATTATTCCGCCGTCCGTGGTATAATGTCCACAGCATAGATACTTGGAGGCTTTCCAATGGTTACTGCCAACGCTGCTGCACGGTTTTACTTTTATTCCTATTACTTTTTTCCCGGAAAAAGGTAATAGCGATTTGTGCTGCACATAATCATAGGAAGCAACCGCGTTCACATTACGCGCCGCACGAATTGCCCGTGCGGCGCGATTTTTGTTAGGAGATGGAAAAATGATCGCAATACTGAAGAATGGAACCACCGACGAGCAGACTGCCCATCTGGTCAGCTGGCTCAAACAAATGAACCTGGATGTTCACATTTCCAAAGGCGCTGAGATGACAGTCCTGGGCCTGATCGGCGATACCAGCCGGGTGGACATGGAACTGCTCAGCAGTCTGGAGATTGTGTCCTCCGTCAAGCGGGTTTCGGAGCCCTTCAAGCAGGCCAACCGGAAATTCCATCCAAACGACTCCATTATCCAGATTGGAAATGTAAAAATCGGCGGAGGCTACTTTGCCATGATTGCGGGTCCCTGCTCCGTGGAATCCGAGGAGCAGATCATCGAGGTTGCCCAGGCGGTCAAGGAATCCGGCGCCAACATTCTACGCGGCGGAGCCTTCAAGCCCCGTACTTCCCCCTATGCCTTCCAGGGCATGAAGGAAGCCGGCATCCGTCTGCTTCTGAAAGCGAAGGAGGCCACGGGACTGCCCATCGTCACCGAGATCATGAATATCTCCGCCCTGGACCTGTTCACGGATGTGGACATTATCCAGGTTGGCGCGAGAAATATGCAGAATTTTGATTTGCTGAAGGAACTGGGCAAGACCGACAAGCCCATTCTCCTGAAGCGCGGTCTGGCAAACACCCTCCAGGAACTGCTTATGAGCGTGGAATATATTATGAGCGAGGGCAACGAGAACGTGATCCTTTGCGAGCGGGGCATCCGTACCTTTGAGACTTATACCCGCAACACTCTGGACCTTTCCGCCGTATCCGTCCTTCATGAGCTGAGTCACCTGCCCGTGGTCGTGGACCCCAGCCACGCCACCGGCAAATCCCGGCTGGTGCCCCCCATGGCCATGGCTGCTACCGCTGCCGGAGCGGACGGGATCATGGTGGAGGTTCACAACAATCCCTCCTGCGCCCTGTGCGATGGTGCCCAGTCCCTGACCCCCGCACAGTTTGACGACCTGAGCCACCGCATCCGGAAAGTCCGTGAGGCCATCGTATGAAGGTTGGAATTTTAGGCCTCGGCCTCATTGGCGGGTCTCTGGCCAGGGCATACTCCATTGCGGGGCACAGTGTACTTGCCCGGGAGCAGGATGCCTCCATTCTCTCCTTCGCCATGCTGGCGGGGGCTGTTGACGGCGAACTGAATGACGAGACCATCCCCACCTGTGACCTGATTCTTTTGGCAATCTACCCCGACGGTAGCGCCCGTTGGCTGGAGCAGCACGCCCATCAGATTTCCCAGGAAACCCTGGTCATTGACTGCTGTGGTGTCAAGGAGGAAATCTGCCGCCGCTGTTTTCCCCTGGCCCAGCGCTTCGGCTTTACCTTTGTTGGGGGGCACCCCATGGCGGGTTCCCATTTCTCCGGCTTCAAGTACAGCAAGGCCTCGCTTTTCCACGGAGCGCCCATGGTACTGGTTCCCCCGGTATTTGACGATATGGAGCTTCTGCAGCGGGTGAAGGATGCCCTGGCACCCTGCGAATTCGGTTCCTTCTCCGTAACCACTGCCCAGGATCACGACCGGATGATCGCCTTTACCTCCCAGATGCCCCATATTCTCAGCAACGCCTATATCAAGTCCCCTACCGCGCTGGAACACAAGGGTTTCTCCGCCGGCAGCTATAAGGATTTGACCCGGGTTGCCTGGCTGAATCCCCAGATGTGGGCGGAGCTGTTCCTGGAGAACCGGGAGAACGTCCTTCGGGAACTGGACTACTATATTGAAAGTCTGCACGCCTACCGGGAGGCCATCCGGCAGGAGGATTTGGACACCTTGACGGCCCTTCTGGAGGAGGGCAAGCGCCGCAAGGAAGAGGTGGACGGATGAACACGGTAACGGTCAGCGCCTCCAAAACCTACGACATTCTCATCGGAAGCGGCCTTCTGGAGCAACTGGGTCCCCGGGCCCGGGAGCTGGGGAAGGCGCAGACGGTCTGCCTGGTCAGTGAATCCACTGTGTATCCCCTCTTCGGGGAAAAGGCCGTCCATAGCCTGGAGGAAGCCGGCTTCAAGGTTGTTTCCTTCGTATTCCCCGCCGGGGAGGAAAGCAAAAACCCCGGAACCTATCTGGAGCTTCTGAATTTCCTGGCAGAGAACCGGCTTACCCGTTCCGACCTGATTGTGGCCCTGGGGGGCGGCGTCACCGGAGATTTGGCCGGTTTTGCGGCTGCCACCTACCTGCGCGGAATCCGCTTTATTCAGGTTCCCACCACGCTGCTGGCGGCTGTGGATTCCTCCGTAGGGGGGAAAACCGCCATCGACCTTCCCGCCGGGAAGAATCTGGTGGGCGCTTTCTGCCAGCCCAGCCTGGTGCTGTGTGATACCGATACCCTGAATACCCTCCCCCGGGAAATCTTCCGGGACGGCTGTGCCGAGGTAATCAAGTACGGAATCCTGTATGATCCCGCCCTTTTCTCCCACCTGGAGCAGCGTGGTTTGGATTTTGACCGGGAATATGTGATTACCCGCTGCGTGGAGCTGAAACGGGATGTGGTCATGGAGGATGAATTCGATACCGGAGCCAGGATGAAGCTGAATCTGGGGCACACCATCGGCCACGGTGTGGAGGCAAAGAGCAATTTCACACTGTCCCACGGAAAAGCCGTCGCAATCGGCATTGCCATTGTCAGCCGTGCCTGCGGCTGCGCCGATACAACCCGGATTCTGGCGATTCTCCGGCAATTCGGACTTCCCACCTCCACTTCGGAGACCGCGGACGATATTCTTTCCTACGCCCTGTCGGATAAGAAACGTTCCGCCGATCAGGTGAATCTGATCCTTCCCAACGCCATTGGGGACTCCTCCATTGTCCCCACGCCTGTAGACCAACTTAAATCCTTTATTCAGGCAGGTCTGTAATTATGGACGTTACCATCAGCCCCCGCCGCCTGCGGGGAGAACTCACCGTAATTCCCTCAAAATCCCAAGCCCACCGGCTTTTGATCTGCGCGGCCTTCTCCGACAAGCCCACCCTTCTGCGTTGCTCCGAGACAAACAGGGACATCGAGGCCACGGCGGACTGCCTTGCCGCTCTGGGAGCCGGAATCAACCGGACGGATTCCGGCTATACCGTGTTTCCTGTTGAAACAGTTCCGGAACGCGCTGTCCTGAATTGCCGGGAAAGCGGCTCCACTCTGCGCTTTCTGCTTCCTGTGGCAGGAGCCCTTGGCGTGGATACTGTCTTTACCATGGAGGGCAGGCTTCCCCAGCGTCCCCTGTCCCCACTGTGGGAGGAAATGGAGCGGATGGGATGCTCTCTGTCCCGCCCCACGGCGGACACCGTCCGCTGCACGGGGAAGCTGCGTCCCGGAACCTACTCCATTGACGGGGGCGTGTCCAGCCAGTATATTACCGGACTGCTTCTGGCCCTTTCCCTGCTGGAGGGGCCCAGCGTCCTGGAAATCACCGGAAGGGTGGAATCCAGGCCCTATATTGAATTGACTAAGGCAGCCATTTCCCTGTTCGGCGGCGACCCTGAGCATCCCGGTGAGCAGAAATTCCACTCCCCCGGCGAAGTCAGTGTGGAGGGGGACTGGAGCAACGGCGCGTTCTTTCTCGCTGCCAACGAGCTGGGCAGCCGGCTGAAGCTTCACGGTCTGGTCGCAGATTCTGCCCAGGGGGATCGGGCCATTCTGGAAATCCTGCCCCTGCTTCGAAACGGCAATCCCAGGATTTCTGCAGCGGATATCCCTGACCTGATCCCCGTCCTTTCCATAGTGGCCGCATGCAATCATGGTGCGGTCTTTACCGATATCCGCAGGCTTCGGATGAAAGAATCCGACCGGGTCGCCTCGGTCATTGCCATGCTGGAAGGCCTGGGCGGCCGGGCGGAGGCGGACGAAAACACCCTGACAATATTCCCCTCCGGACTCACCGGCGGCGTAGTGGACAGCTGCAACGACCACCGCATCGCCATGTCCGCAGCCATCGCAGCCACCGTTTGCACCGTCCCTGTAACCGTGCTGGGCGCCCAGTGCGTCAGCAAATCCTATCCCAGCTTCTGGGAGGAATACCGCCGATTGGGAGGTAATTATGAGCAGCACTTACGGTGAAAACCTGAAATTATCCATTTTCGGACAATCCCACAGCCCTGCCATCGGCATGGTTCTGGACGGAATTCCCGCCGGACTTCCGGTGGATGCGGAGCGGCTTCAGGAATTTCTCAACCGCCGGGCCCCCGGTCAGAACGATTATTCCACCCCCCGTCGGGAGGAGGACCGCCCCGAGTTCCTGGGCGGCGTTCTGGATGGCTTTACCTGCGGCGCGCCCATTGCCGCAGTCATCCACAACCGGAATACCCGCTCCGGGGATTACGCCAACCTGAAGGATTGTCCCCGCCCCGGCCACGCGGACTACACCGCCCAGATCAAATACGGCGGCTTCCAGGACTACGCCGGCGGCGGCCACTTCTCCGGACGTCTTACCGCCCCGCTGTGCGTCGCAGGCGGCCTTTGTATCCAGTGGCTGGCGGAACGGGGCATCCGAATCGGGGCCCGGATCGTTTCCATTGCCGGGGAGGCTGATGATGTCGATTTAGACCCGCTCAATCCCCAGCTGGACCTTATTGGGAAGGATTTTCCCGTGTTCTCCCCCGCCGCCGGCGAACGGATGCGCGCAAAAATCGCCCAGGCCCGTCTGGAGGGAGACAGCGTAGGCGGCATCATCGAGTGCTGCATCACAGGACTTCCCGCCGGGCTGGGAGAACCCATGTTCGGCGGTGTGGAGAGCCGGATTGCCCAGATCGTCTATGGGGTTCCCGCGGTGAAGTCCGTGGACTTCGGCGCCGGGTACGCCGCGGCATATATGCGCGGAAGCCAGTGCAACGATGCCTACACCGTGGAAGATGGGCAAATCCGCACACTGACCAACAACTCCGGCGGCATCCTGGGGGGCATCACCAATGGAATGCCCGTAATTTTCCAGGCAGCCATCAAGCCCACCCCCTCCATTTCCCGCCCCCAGCAAAGCATTTCCCTGCCCCGGCGGCAGGTTCAGGAGCTGACCGTGAAGGGGCGGCATGACCCCTGCATCGTCCCCCGGGCCGTCCCCGTGATCGAGGCAGCCGCAGCCATTGCCATCTATGACATGATCCTGGGCAACACCCAGACAGACAGGAGGAAATAAACAATGGATATCCAGGAACTTCGCGGACAGATCGACCTCATCGACGACGAACTGGTTCGTCTGTTCTGCCAGAGAATGAATGTGGCCGCTCAGATTGCCGACTATAAAAAAGAGCACGGCCTGCCCATTCTGGTGCCCAGCCGGGAGCGGGAAAAGCTGAAGGACGTCTCCCAGAAAGCCGGACCCGAGATGGAGAACTACACCCGGGTGCTGTACTCCATGCTCTTTGAGCTGAGCCGCAGCTACCAGAGCAAGCGCAGCGGCGAACAGAGCCCATTGTATCACACCATCAAGGATGCCATCGAGAATACCCCCAAGCTGTTCCCCCAGTCCCCCATGGTGGCCTGCCAGGGGGTGGAGGGCGCCTATTCCCAGATCGCCTGCGAAAAGATTTTCAAAAGCCCCTTTATCATGTACTTCAAGAATTTTGAATCGGTCTTTAACGCCATCGACCAGGGCCTGTGCCAGTACGGCATCCTCCCCATTGAAAATTCCACGGCGGGCTCCGTGAAGAAGGTCTACGATCTGATGATCTCCCACAATTTCTCCATCGTCCGCACCTTCCGGCTGAAAATCGACCACAATCTGCTTGCCAAGCCCGGCGTGAAGCTCAGCGAGATCAAGGAAATCTATTCCCACGAGCAGGCCCTGAACCAGTGCGGCGAGTTCCTGCAGAGTCTGCCCGGGGTGAACGTTGTCCCCGTGGCCAATACAGCCATAGCGGCGGAGATGGTAGCCTCCTCGGACCGGAGGGATGTGGCCGCTCTTTCCAGCCGAGCCTGCGCGGAGCTTTATGGACTGGAAAACCTGGCTTCCTGTGTGCAGGACAAGGGGAACAACCGCACCCGTTTCATCTGCATCAGCAAGAAGCTGGAAATCTACCCCGGCTCCGACAAAACCAGCATCATGATGATCCTGAATCACCGTCCCGGCGCGCTGTATAAGGTGCTTGCCCGGATGTATACTTTGGGCATCAACGTGACAAAGCTGGAGTCCCGCCCCATCCCTGACCGGGAATTTGAGTTCATGTTCTACTTTGACCTGGAAACCTCCATCTACTCCGAGGAATTTGTGCAGCTCATGTGCGAGCTGGATGAGCTCTGCGAGGAGTTCAAGTATCTGGGCAGCTATACCGAGGTGGTTTGATGAAATGCGGATTGCTCGGAAGAAAGCTGGGGCACAGCTATTCTCCCCAAATCCATTCCATGCTGGGCTCCTATGACTACTGTCTTTTCGAAAAGGAGCCGGAGGAGCTGGAAGCCTTCCTCCGGTCCGGAGACTTTTCCGGGATCAACGTCACAATTCCCTATAAAAAAGCGGTCATTCCCTTTCTGGACGACCTCTCTCCAGTGGCCCGCCGGCTGGGCGCGGTAAATACCGTGGTGCGCAGACCCGACGGCACGCTTTTCGGGCACAATACGGACTACTTCGGGTTCCGCTCCCTGATCCTTCGGGCTGGAGCTCAAGTCTCCGGGAAAAAGGCCCTTGTGCTGGGCAGCGGCGGAGCCTCCAATACCGCCGTATCGGTTCTTCAGGAGTTGGGAGCCCGGGTGGTTGTGATTTCCCGCTCCGGTGAGAACAATTATGGCAACCTATATCTTCACGCGGACGCGTCCATCCTGGTCAACGCCACTCCGGTGGGAATGTATCCCGCAACCGGCGTATCCCCCGTCCGCCTGGAGGATTTCCCCAAGTTGGAATGTGTGCTCGACGTGATCTACAATCCGGCAAGAACCAAGCTGCTGCTGGATGCCCAGCGTCTGGGCATTCCCTGCGCCAACGGACTGTGGATGCTGGTGGCCCAGGCCAAAGAGGCGGCGGAATATTTTACCGGAAATCCCATCCCGGATCATGTCATGGAGCCGATTTACAGGGAGCTCTCCCACCAGATGCAGAATATCATCCTCATTGGGATGCCCGGCTGCGGAAAGTCCACCATCGCCGCGCTGCTGGCTGAGACAACCGGCAGGAAAGCCGCCGATGCTGACGAGCTGGTCTGCCGCCTGGCGGGAATCTCCATCCCGGAAATCTTCGCCCGGGATGCGGAGGAGGGCTTCCGCGCCCTGGAAACCCAGGCTCTTGATGAACTTTGCAAGCAATCCGGCCTGGTGATCTCCACCGGAGGCGGCTGCGTGACCCGGCCGGAAAATCTTCCCCTGCTGCGTCAAAACGGCAGGGTGATCTGGCTGAAGCGGAATTTGGAGAAGCTCCCCACAGATGGCCGTCCCCTTTCTCAGGCCAACCGGCTCACTGACCTCTATGCCCGCCGGGAGCCTCTGTACACCGCTTTTTCTGATGTTTCCATCGACAACAACGGCACTCCTCAGGACACCGCTGCCGCAATCATCCGCTATTGGGAGGAATCCGAATGAAAATTCTGGTACTCAACGGCCCGAACCTGAATATGCTGGGCATTCGGGAACCGGGCATCTATGGAACAAACTCCTTTTCAGACCTGCTGAACCTGCTGGAAAAAACTGCCTGGGAAGAACATATCGAAATCGAGCAATACCAGTCCAATCACGAAGGCTGCCTGGTTGACAGGATTCAGGAAGCCTACGGCCGCGTGGACGGAATCGTCATCAATCCAGCTGCCTACACCCACACCAGCGTGGCGATTCTGGACGCGCTGAAGGCAGTATCCATCCCCGCTGTGGAGGTCCATATCTCGGATGTGGATTCCCGGGAGCCCTTCCGCCAGATTTCCTACGCAGGTCTTGCCTGCGTCAAGACCATCAAAGGCCAGGGTCTGGACGGGTATCGTCAGGCAATTCTTTTTCTCAAGGACTACCTATCGAACCAAAAAGCATAAAAGCCAGAAAAATCCGGGGTTTCCTGCAGCGGAAATCCCGGATTTCATATTATTTTTTCTTCCGAAAAACCAGCAGCTTGCTTCCCACATAGTTCAGCACCACCACCAGCACGCTGGTAAAAATTTTCCAGATAACGCTGTTCCAGTGAAGCAGGTCAACCGTCACAAACAGAATCGCCGATTCCAGTGCCCCGGAGCCAATCCGGCATCCGAAAAATTTGACCGCCTCCGGCACCACGGTTTTCATAGACCAGTCCCTGCTGCGGAACACAAAGGGTTTATTGGTCAGATAGGCGAACAGAACACTGACTACCCATGCCAGAATGTTGCTCACGGAGGCGGGAAGCCCCGCATAACAGCAGGGAAAGTACACGATGTAATTCACCAGGGTCGTCAGCACCCCGAAAACCAGATACAACAGGATGTCACGGTTCTTTTGGATCAGTTCACGGATTCGCTTCATCATAACTTGCTTTGGTTCCCTCTTTCCGGTTACAGTCCCAGGTCCTCTCCCACAAGGATGAATTTGATTCTCCCTGCCGGACGGCAGTGTCTGGTAATCAGGATTTGGTTGCAGATGCAGCCCTCGGCTTTGCAGTCGACGCAGACGCCGGTTTCCACGCATCCCGTTACCGCGCCGAACCGCTGCTTATTCATGGGCGCGGCAACCGTTCTCGCCCGGGTAACGGCATCCTCCAGGGTGTCCATAACCTTGTTCATTCCGGCTACCACAATCACCGACTCCGGCCCGTACACAATGGCAGCCACCCGGTTTCCGTTCCCGTCAATATTCACCATCTGGCCGTCCAGGCTCAGGGCGTTGGCTCCCGAAAGGAAAACCTGGGCTGTCAGGCACTCCCGTGTGATCCGTTCCCGGTCCTGGGGCGACTGGGCCGCCTCCCGGTCAATTGCCCGGTAATCGCCGGAACGCACCGCATCCAGCAGTCCGATCTGCTGGGCAGACATGGCCCCGCCCCAGCCGACGCTGGCGCCCTTGGGAATCAGCTCCAGCGCTTTCTCCAGCGCGGAAGCCGAATCCGGGCAGAAATACGCCTCAAAATGGCGGCTGCGCAGATTCTTCACCAGAATCTGACCGCGCTTGCTGTAACATACTTTTCTGGGATCCTCCATTGGTATTTCCTCCTTTTATCTGTCTCACGGGTCAGTGCTTCCGGAACCACCAGAGGCTGTCTTTCTCCATCCTGCTTTCAATCCGACGCACAACCCGGTAGCGTCCCGTCCCTTCCTCCCGATCATTCACCTCGACCTGGAGAAATCCGCTGTAATCCGGCGCGGGAGCGCCGAGAAACAGCTCCATCACATCTGCGTGGGTTACGATCACCGCGTCTCCCCGGCAGCTTTTGCGAACGAACTCCACCGCCCGGGAAAACCGGGCTTTCCCATCCTCCAGTGCCTCTCCTCCCGGCGGAACCAGCATGGCCCTTCTCTGGGACAGCGCATAGAGGTCCGGATAACGGGTTCGGATCAGGCTATAGGATTTACCGTCAAAGATTCCCATATCCCGCTCCCGAAGGTCATCCAGAATCGCAATCATTCTCCCGAAATGGCGGGCAGTTTCCACAGCCTGCCGTCTGGGACTGGAAAAAACGGAGACCTCCATTCCGAAAAACAGAGCAGCCGTTTCATGGGACTGCTGCACCCCGGCAACGCTCAGCGGGAGCTCCTCCGATCCCAGACAGACAGTGTCTCCTTCCGGGAAATCCGGTTCACCATGGCGCATAAAGTAAAACGATCTCATGGAATCCCCCGCATCTTTCTTTGATTTTGAAATATGGAGCTTTTTTACTATCATAACTGATTTGCGGCAGTTTGTAAAGGAAAATCACCGCTCACTGGGTCCCCCGTCGTTCTCATCGAAAATCAGGTCGTCCAAATCCATCCCCGCTTCCCCATTCTGACACATTTCCCCACCCCCTTGTAAACAATCCAGAACAGTATATTCCGGACACAATAAAAAATGTGCCGTATTTTCTTGACAGCTACAAAAAAATTGGTTACAATAACTCGTGTCCTGTTTCCGGAACAATCCCATGCCTCCGCACCTCACCAGGATAGGGGGTCCGCCTCCTAAGAATGTGTTTATCACGCGCCAAATGTTTTTCCAAATCAGGTTCGCAGTTCGAATACAGCGGGTTTTGAAATCACAAAACGCTGGATTGCGAAACCCCCTGAGCTAAAATATAGTCGGGCAAAACGTAGCCGCAGGGGCTGAAACCCTTGAAAATACGTCATTTTTTAATACACGTCCTAGTACCTCAGTTGGATAGAGGGTCCGCCTCCTAAGAGAACGAGGAGCGGACACCTTTTGGGGAGGACCCCACCTTAAAATTTCATATACGTCTCCGTAGCTCAGCAGGATAGAGCATCCGCCTCCTAAGGTTACGTTACAACGCTCACCTTGGAAAAACCTTAGTTGGGAGCTGAGTCCGATAATTACGGAGGCTGACAAAAAAATTAAATACGTC
>SFHI01000076.1 GCA_004555705.1 Clostridiales bacterium
GTACATTTTCCCTCTAACCGGGGGATTGCCACACCAGTCTGCGGACTGGTTCGCAATGACAGGTAATTTGTAACGCGCACTTTCAAACAACAATTTATCGTTCTCTCCATCCCCTGCGGCTGATTTTCCCCTTTGCCCTATCCGGGCCAGGGCGGAATATGTCACAAATTTTCCCGGAAGAAATTGGTAAATATGTGCGCTTGACAAATGCCTCCTACATAATTAATATTAATATATAAATCCGATTTACTAAACGGATTTAATTTAAATCCAAAAAAGGAGAGAGAAAACATGGTACAAGGAATCCTTATCATTGTGTTCATGATTGCCATCATGGCGCTCATGGTTACGAGGAAAATGCCGACGGTTGTGGCATTGATTGTACTGGCCATCGGAATCTGCCTGATCGGCGGTGTCCCGGCCATCGGCGTGAATGCCGATGGACAGAAGATCGGTTTCCTGGATACGGTCATCGTATCCGGCGCCACCAAGCTGGCCACCAACATCTTTATCGCCGTATTCGCCGGATGGCTTGGCAGCGTCATGGAGGTCACCGGAATCACCAAAACCATGATCAAAAAGGGCGCCGAGCTTGGCGGTGACAAGCCCTTGGTAGTCACGCTGATTCTCTTCGCCATCTGCTCCCTGCTGTTCAACGTCATTGTGGGCCTGGGCGGCGTGATCATGATCGGCTCCATTATGATCCCCATTCTGCTGGCTGTCGGTGTTGACCGGCTGACCACCGCCGCTGTGCTTCTGCTTTCCTATGGTGTCGGCAACACCTGCTCCCTGGCCTCCACCAATAACTACGCCACCATCACCTCCGCTCCTTTTGAGCTGGTGTACCAGTACTCCCTGATTCTTTCCGCGCTGACGGCAGTGGCCGGTGTATGCTTCATTGTCTACCGCTATAAGACCGTCGGAAAGAAATTCGCCTTCTCCGCCCCCGCCTCCGAGGAAGATGTGGACGATTCCGTATATCAGGTCCGGGGCTTCACCGGAGTTCTCGCCATTCTCAGCCCGGTGGTTCCCATTCTTCTGGTTGTCCTTGGAAAAATCGAAACCATTCCCGCGCTGATGATCGCCGTCCTCTGGGCTACCCTGACCACCTGCTGGAAGGCCGGATATAAGCGCACCATGAATATGCTGGTCAAGACCTTCGCGGAGGGCTTCATCAGAACCGCCTCCTCCGCCATTCTGATGATCACCATCGGTATGCTCCTGAACGCCGTAAATCAGCCCGCCGTTTCCAGTGCGCTGGAGCCCTTCATGAAGGCCATCTGCCCCGACAGCCGTTTGGGTGTGATCCTGTTCTTCGCCCTGCTGGCTCCTCTCGCCATGTACCGCGGTCCACTGAATCTGTGGGGCATGGGCGCCGGCTTCGCGGCATTGATGGTCGGTCTGGGACTTCTGCCCCCCGCCGCCATCATGATCGGCTTTGTGGGTGTCACTGTGGTTCAGGTAAACTGCTGCCCCACCAATACCCACAATGTCTGGGCAACCAGCTATGTTGGTGAGGACGTCACTGACCTGATGAAGAAGCTGATCGTCTTTATTTGGCCCGCAGTCGCTATTGGCATTGTCATCGGCGGGTTCCTGTACTATTAATCACCGTTCGCGCTGAACAGGAAGGCTTTGGAAACGATAAATTGTTGTTTACGCTTCGCTCCAGTTGACAGTTGACAGTGGAAAGTGGACAGTTATGGTATCCCCTTCGGGGATAAAATTGAAATAATGATATCGCATAATGTCGCATTTCATCAAGAAATGTAATGATATCCAAATTTATTGTTTTATATCGTCCCGAAGGGACTCATTAACTGTCCACTGTCAACTTTCAACTGTCCACTGTTGTAAACAACAATTTACCTTCCCGCCATGCGGAGCGGGCGGACCTGTCCACAGCGCTCCCGGCACACCCGCGACACAGGCCCGAGGGGAAACTCTCGGGCCAATCATACCGGCAGAAAGGATTTTCCCTATGAAGTACAGAATTGGAATTGATGTTGGAGGCACCTTCACGGATGCGGCCCTGATTAATCATGATACCTTTGAGCTTGTGGATACCGTGAAGGTCCCCACAACCCATTCCGCGAAAAACGGCGTGGCCGCGGGAATTATTCAGGTGCTGAATCAGATCATGGAGAAAAACCATGTCTGCCCGGAGGACATTGGCTTCATCGCCCACGGCACGACCCAGGCCACCAACGCCCTGCTGGAGGGCGACGTGGCATTGGTGGGCATCATCACCGTGGGCCGTGGAATCGAAGGCATGAAGTCGAAAAGTGATACGGTCATGGGTGACATCCCCCTGACCGCCTCCAAAGCCCTTCACAGCTCCAACGTCTACGTCCCCGCTGACGCACCGGACTTCTCCGAAGCGGTGGCAAAGGCCATTACCCAACTGCGGGACGAGGGCTGTGAGGCTATCGTGGCAGCGGAGGCCTTCAGCGTGGACAATACGGAAAACGAGCAGGCCGTAACCGCCAAGTGCGCCCAGATGGGCATCTCCGGCACGGCCACCAGTGAAATCTCCAAGCTCTACGGTCTGAAGGTCCGCACCCGGACCGCCGTAATCAACGCCAGCATCCTCCCCAAAATGCTGGACGCGGCAAATATGACGGAAAGCAGCATCCGAAAGGCGGGAATCCGGACACCCCTGATGGTCATGCGCTGCGATGGCGGCGTGATGACCGTGGATGAGGTGCGCAGACGCCCGATTCTCACCATTCTGTCCGGCCCGGCGGCGGGTGTTGCCGGAGCACTGATGTACGAAAAGCTCACCGACGGCATTTTCCTGGAGGTGGGCGGAACCAGCACCGATATTTCCTGCGTGAAAGATGGAAAGGTCATGGTGAAATACGCCCAGGTGGGCGGGCACAAAACCTATCTGACCTCCCTGGATGTCCGTACCGTCGGCATCGGCGGCGGCAGTATGATGCAGCTCCGGGACGGCAAGCTGACGGAGGTGGGTCCCCGAAGCGTCCACATCGCGGGTCTGCGGTATGAGGTGTACGCCGATGCCGGAGAAATTGTCAATCCTGTTCTGAAAACCATCCGCCCCTCCCAGGGCGATCCGGACTATGCCTATGTGGAGTGCGCGAATGGTGCCACCTTCGCGCTGTCCCTCTCGGGAGCCGCGAACATCGCCGGTTTTGTTCCGGAAGGCGATTACGCCCGGGGCAGCGTGGAAGCGGCGCGGAAAGCCTGGCAGCCCCTGGCGGATCAGATGGGCATGACCGTGGAGGAAGCCGCCCGGCTGGCGCTTCGCCTCTCCGCCGAAAAGAACGGCAAGGTGGTCAAAGCTCTGATGTCCGATTACGGCATGGACCCCAGAACCACCGTGCTGGTGGGCGGAGGCGGCGGCGCTTCCGCCGTGGTGCCCCACCTGGCCCAGAGCCTGGGGCTGAAGGGCCGGAACGCGAAAAACGCCCCGGTGATCTCCACCATCGGCGTAGCGCTGGCCATGATCCGGGACATGGTGGAGCGAACCATTCCCAACCCCACGGATAAGGACATCCTCGCGGTCCGGCGGGAAGCGGAGGAACGGGCCATCGCCTCGGGAGCCAATCCGGAATCCATCGAGGTCTCCGTAGAGGTGGACACCTCCCAGAACATGGTTCGGGCCATCGCCATAGGCACCACCGAGCTCCGCTCCCGGGACCTCACCCGGCGGAAGCTGGAAACGGACCAGATCCGGCGCATTGTGGCCGAGAACTTCGACGTGGACGAAAGCCGGGTGACGGTTGCCGCGGAAAACGGCGTCATGTACGCCATGCAGTACAGGGAGGAAAAGAAGAAATTCTTCGGCCTCGTCAAAACGGTGACCACCCCCACCCGGATTGTGGATGAGGAGGGCGTCATCCGCCTCCAGAAGGCAAACGGCCATGTAAAAACCTGCCGCGGAGACCGTTGGGAGACCGCTCTGCGAAATCTGGTGGAGGTCCACACGGATTACGGCGAGGGGGAGAAGAACCTTCCCAATATCTATGTCATTTTTGGAAAGCGCATCGTGGACCTGTCCGGGCTGGCAGACGATGCCCAGGTGATTTCCATCGCGAAGGTAGAGCTGGCAAAGGCGGACGCCCAGGACACCCTGATTCTGCTTTGCTCCGACCGCCTGGACTGAAAAGGAGAACGCCATGCCGGATTATCGCTTTCCCTTCCCCGGCCGGGAGGAAAGCAGGAACATTCTCCTCGCCGATCCCTGCTACGGGAAAATACCCCCGGACGAAACGGACGCGGTGTTCGACCGGGCCTGGGAAACCGGGGAGAAGGAGGCCCTGCGCTTTTGGGAGCAGTGGAAGGAGGAACCGGATTTCTCCATGCTCCGGGTTCTGGAGCAGAAGCATTTCCGCATCCAAACGGAGGATGTGGACTATGTCATGGGAAACATCCGCTACTTCTGCGAATACATTTCCGAACGGAACATCATCCGCGTATACCGGAAATCGGTGCAGCTTTGGGCGGACAAAAACGTCCTGCCCTATGACACGGCCCTGGAGCTGATCCTGGCCCATGAGTATTTTCACTACCTGGAGTGGCACGAGATCGGCAGGACCTCCAAGCAGTGCCTTGTCCCCATGCTCAGGCTGGGCCCCCTTTCCCTGGGGAAAACCGGGATTTCCGCCCTCAGTGAGATCGGCGCCAACGCCTTTGCCAACAGCTGCTTCCGGTTCTTCATCCAAAAGGAGCAGCCTGCCAAACAGGAGGAATAGAAATGCAGTATACCTATAATATTACCCAAATTCTGGACGTGGATGTGCTTGTAATCGGCGGCGGCCCTGCCGGTTTCGGTGCGGCGGTTTCTGCGGCGCGGAACGGGGCGAAAACCCTGCTGGTGGAGCGCTTTGGCACCCTGGGCGGAATGTCCACCACCGGACTTGTGGGCCCCATCATGTGCAGCTTTGACAACGATGCCGAGGAGCAGCTGAGCAAGGGCGTATTCGACGAGCTCTGCCGCCGGGCGGAGGCCAAGGGCGGCGCCATTCATCCGTCCAAGGTCGCCCCCTTCACGCCCTATACCTCCTACTACCGCCGGGGGCACAACAATGTCACCCCTTTTCTATCCCATGTGTGGGCACGGGTCATGGATGAAATGGCCACGGAGTCCGGCGTCCAGCTGCTGTTCGACACCCAGTTCCTGGACTGCGTGATGCAGGGCAGCCGAATTGAAACGGCAATCCTGGTCAACAAAAACGGCCTCATCGGCGTCCGGCCCAAAATCTGCATTGATTGCAGCGGCGACGCGGACGTGGCCGTCCGGGCCGGTGTGGAGACCTGGTACGGCGACGCGGAAAACGGGAATGCCGCCCAGCCCACATCACTGTTCTTCGAGGTGGACAAAATCGACCGGGACGCCTACATTGCCGCTCTGGAGCCCCATTTTGACGAGCTGGACAATAATTTCCGCAACTGCTTCTGCTGGCTGGTGGACAAGGCCAAGGAAACAGGCGAATGGACGCTGGCGCGGAACGAGCTGGGCGCCTACGAAACCTGTGTCCCGGGCAGGTTCAAGATCAACACCACCCGGATGACCAATGTGGACGGCACCGATACCTTCGCCGTGTCCAAGGCCCTGGTGGAGGGCCGGCGGCAGGTGGAGGAGGTTCTGAACTTCATCTGCAAATACATTCCCGGCGGGGAAAACGCCGAAATCGTCCAGGTAGCCGATGCCCTCGGCGTGCGGGAAACCCGCCACATTGTGGGCCGCTACCAGCTCACCACCCACGACATTCTCCACCGGGCGGAGTTCGAGGACTCCATCATGAGCTATGGCTATTCCATCGATGTCCACGCGCCCAACGACGGAGGCGGCATTTTTGAAACCGTGGACAAATACTACAACATCCCCTACCGCTCCCTGGTACCCATCGGCTGCGATAATCTGCTGGTGGCAGGCCGCTGCATCAGCGGCTCCTCCAAAGCCGCCGCCAGCTTCCGCTGTATGTCCTCGTGCATGACCATGGGGCAGGCAGCCGGAACCGCCGCCGCACTGAACAAGGATACCCGGGGGGCTATCGGGGATATCGATGTAAAACAGCTGCAAAAAACGCTTTTAGAGCAGGGTGCCGTGATTAAAGGCATCACGCTTTGAGCAGCGCCCGGAGCGAACCTTGCTTTGGGGCAGACAAACAGGAAAGGTCTGAATAAATATGGGGATTATGGAAAAAATTCGCCTTGACGGCAAGAAAATTTTCGTCACCGGCGGCGCCCGGGGCATTGGCATGAACTATGCCCGGGCTGTGGCGGAGGCGGGAGCGGATGTGGCCATTGTGGACCTGGACCTCCCCGCCGCCCGGGAAACCGCCCGGCTGCTGGCGGAGGAAACCGGAAGAGATGTTTTCCCGGTGCAGGCCGATGTCACAAGCCCGGAATCGGTGGACGCAATGATGGAAGCCATCCTGGCCCGGTTCGGACGGTTGGATGCCGCCTTCTGCAACGCGGGCATCTGCATCAATGTTCCGGCGGAGGAAATGCCATACGCAACCTGGAAGAAGGTTCTGGATGTGAACCTGAACGGTATGTTTCTGACAAATATTGCCGCGGGTAAACAGATGCTGAAGCAGGGAGGAGGCTCCATCATCAACACAGCCTCCATGTCCGCGCACATCGTCAATGTACCCCAGCCTCAGTGCGCCTATAACGCCTCCAAGGCCGGCGTGATCCAGCTCACCAAATCCCTGGCGGTGGAATGGGCAACCCGCGGGGTGCGGGTCAACAGCATCAGCCCCGGCTACATTGGTACCGATCTGACCCTGAATTCCCCCTCGCTGATTCCCCTGATTGAGAAATGGAACGCCATGGCCCCCATGCACCGGCTGGGGAAGCCCGAGGAGCTCCAGGCCATCGCCGTATATCTGGCAGGAGACGCCAGTCCCTTCACCACCGGCTCGGACTTCGTAATTGACGGAGCCTTCACCTGCTTCTGAGCCCGGGCCTTGTCCCGGACGCGGAACCCTGCCCGCGCTCTCAGCTTGCTCCCGGGAAAGCCCCCCGGAGCCGGAGGACCTTCCCGGGACATGGAAAACACCGTCAAAATTTCTGCCGGGGTACGCCCCGGCAGAAAAAACATATCCATTTTCGCTTTTGGCAAGGTTCCCTCAAAAAACAGTTTCCCGGCGCTTCCAGAAATCAGTGTTTTCATGCAAATTGACCGTACCCGGCAATGCAGCAAATTGTTGTTTACGCGTGCACGCCAAATAAAACGCTGTCATTGCGAGCCAGTGCGCTTGAGTGGCGTGGCAATCCCCCGGTTAGAGGGGAAATGTACCGAAAAGTGCCCGGAAGAATGGAAGTCGTTGCGATTTTTGGTGGTAATCGTTTCCTGGTTCCGTTCAACCGGGGGATTGCCACACCAGTCTGCGGACTGGTTCGCAATGACAGATAATTTGGAATTCCTCAAAGGACATTCCGACTCATTTGGATAGCTGCCCCGGGGCATCGGTTTTCCCGTTTGGTGTCCTGGCGCGCAGCGGAAAGGAACATTCATACCCATGAAAAAACATATCCTCTGCTTTGGGGATTCCAATACCCATGGCTACTGCGCAGACCCTGGCGACTGCGCCGACGGCGGTATCCGCTTCACGGAAGAGCAGCGCTGGCCCCGGCTGCTGCAAAACGCGTTGGGGCAGGACTATCTGGTAACGGAAGAGGGTCTGTCCGGCCGAACCACCTGCTTTGAAGACCCCATCCGCGAGGGCCTCAATGCCCTTGACTATATCTATCCCTGTCTGAAAAGCCATGAAATCATCGATCTGCTGATCATTATGCTGGGCACCAACGACACCAAGGACCGGTTCTATGCCAGCGCGGCCTGCATCGGACGGGGGATGGCCCGCCTGGTAAAGAAAGCTATGGACACCGACTGTTGGGGGGAAAAGACGCCCAACATTCTGGTCATCGCGCCTCCGCCCATCGGCGAGGGGATGCTTTCCAGCGTCATGGCGGACACCATGGGGCAGCTGTGTGTGGAAAAATCCCGGCAGCTGGCAAGGTACTATCGGGAGCAGTGCGCACTGCTGGGAGTATCCTTCCTGGATGCCGGGGCATTGGGCTGCGAATTCAACCATGTAGACTTCATGCACCTGACCAGCCGTGGACACGCGAGGCTTGCTGAGAACCTGGCAAAACTGGTGCCAGAGCTGGTTCCTTGCGGAACGGAGCTGTAACGATACCTCTCCGCATCGTGAAAGACCCGGCCACCCCCTTTGGGGGCTGGCCGGGTTGTTTCATCAGTATATGGGAGAACGTTACCAATCCTTCACGGAACCGTCAAAGGCGCGCTTGGCGGCGTTGCTGCCCCGTTCATTGGCGGGGTACAGCTCGGCGGCGTCGTCTGCCAGCTCGATGCCGATGCCGGGGCCCTCGGGGATCAGGATGCAGCCATCCTTGAAGCGAAGAGGCTCCTTGACCATTTTGTCCTCGGCACCGTTGATGCAGAAGCCGGGCAGTTCCTGGATGCCCAGGTTGGGGATGGAGGCGCAGATCTGCAGGCAAGCCGCGGTGGACACCGGGCCCAGAGGATTGTGGGGGATCACCAGCACGTCATTGGCCTCCGCCGCCGAGCAGATTTTCTTGGCGGTGGTGATGCCGCCCACGGCGCAGACATCGGGACGGATGTACTGGGCAGCATCCCGGCGCATCAGCATCTCGAACTCCCGCAGGTTGGTGAACCGCTCGCCGGTGGCGATGGGCACGGGAATCTTGGCGGCGATCTCCGCCATGGAGTCGATGTTGTCGGGGGTCATGGGGTCCTCCAGCACCATGGGACGGTACCGGGCCACCTCGGTGCCGAAGGCAATGGCCTCGGGCTTGGTCATGCCCCGGTGGGCTTCCAGCACAAAGTCAAAGTGGGGACCCACCGCCTCCCGGCAGATGCGGACCTTTTCCAGCTCGTCCTCGATACGACCGGAGAAGAACTCGTCCATACCATTGTTGACCGTCTGAACGGGGCCGTTGACGAAAATCTTGGCGGCGTTGAAGCCCATGTCCTGGAGCTCCTTGTAGCTGCGGGTCAGGGATTCCGGGTCGGTCTGCTTGGTCATGACGGAGGCATAGACACGAATCTTCTCCCGGGTCTTGCCGCCCAGCAGCTCGTAAACCGGCACCCCCAGGGCCTTGCCCTTGATGTCCCACAGGGCGATGTCGATGGCGGAAATGGCGCTCATGATGACGGAGCCCCGGAAATAAACGCTGCGGTAGAAGTTCTGGTTCAGGTCCTCAATGCGGAAGGGGTCCTTGCCGATGAGGTAGGTGGAGAATTTTTCAATGGCCGCGGCGGTGGCCCCCAGGTAGCCCCAGTTGCCCGCCTCTCCCAGGCCCACGATCCCCGCGTCCGTATAAACGTGGACAAACAGGTAGTGCTTGGCGTAAATCAGCTTTACGTCTGTAATCTTCATGCTGCTGCCTCCATTTTATAAAAATACTTTGAAAAACCTCTGGTGAAGCTCCAGGGCCTTCTCCCAGCCCGGAGTCCGGTTGACAGAAAAGCCGTGCATGGCTCCGAGAACCCGGCAGGCCGTGACGGGGACACCCAGTCCCACCAGGCGGGCTGCGAACTGCTCCGTTTCCGCCTGCCGCGTGTCGATCTCCGCGGAAATGATCAGGCAGGGCGGAAAGCCGGCCAGCTCCGCGTCGGAGGCAGAGGCAGGCGCGCACAGGGGATTCTGCAGGTCCGATTCCTTTTCCAGATAATAGGCGGTATACTCATTTTCCACATCGGCCCGCTTGACCCAGAAGGGGTCTTCCCGCAGTTTGGGGGAAAGCTTTTTCACTGTGTCCGACATATCACAGGGAAGGTATTCCATCAGCGCGCAGCAGGGCCGGAAGGAACCAGTTCTCCCCGCGATAATCAGAGCGGCCGCCACCAGCGCGCCGCCGGCACTGTGTCCGGAAACCGCGATTTTATCCTGCCGAATCCCCAGGGAGGAAGCATTTGCGGCAGCGTATTCCAGCACCGCGTGGGTTTCGTTTACTGCAGCGGGGAAAGGATACTCCGGAGCCAGACTGTAATCCACATCCCATACAATACAGTTCAGCGCATCTGCCAGAAAACAGCAATACCGCCGGTCCCGGTCGCTGCGGCCCTTGATGAAGCCGCCTCCGTGAAAATTGATCACCAAGGGCGCCGGATTCGGAATCGGACGCTTGGGCCGGATTTCATAGACGGGAACCGTATAGCCCAGGTGCGCGATCTCCAGCTTTGTTTCCGTACCGGGCAGAGCCGCGGTCTCTTCCGGAGTCATGGTGCCAAATTGGTCCCTTGCGCGAACAATTTCCGCTTTTTCAATCTTTTCTGCTTTTGTCATAGCCGTCTCCTTTCCGGGATGCACTTTGCGGCGCAGATTTCTCTGCGCCGCAGAGGGTGAAAATCAGAACGCGGGCAGCACCGTCATGGTGTAGAGGATATAGACCACGCACAGCAGCACGGTGATCAGCCAGCCGCCTTTGAACAGGTCCTTCAGGTTGTAGCCGCCGTCGGCCATGCACATGGGCACGGCGGGGGTAGCCATGGGGGTCAGGAAGGCGGTCAGGGAACCGGCGTTTACCAGCAGGATCAGGCCGATGGGATTGGCGCCCAGAGCGGAGCAGGTCAGCAGACAGATGGGAACGAACACGGCGGATACGGAGCGGTTCAGCATGAACTGGGTCAGCAGGAAGGGGATGACAAAGAACAGCGCGCCCAGCACATAGTTGTTATGGGTGCCGCCCACAGCCGCGGCCAGGGCAGCGCCGATCATGTCGCCAGCACCGGTGTTGGTCAGCGCGCCGCCCAGGGCCAGAGCGCCCACATACAGCATCAGCATATCCCAGGGGATGTCCCGCAGGGCGCTCTTCTGATCCACAACACCGAACAGAACCATCAGGAGGCTCCCCACCAGGGCCACGAACCAGGTGGGCACGCCCAGCTTGGAGGCAAAAATCAGGCAGACAATGGTAGCGAAGAAGATTACAATTCCGATGGTGTCCACGACAGGGCTCAGCTTGGTATCGGTGTTCTGAGCCTTCTTCTCCAGAGCCTCAATAGCAACACTGGGCTGATTGGGGGTGAACTTATCCGCCAGGAACAGCGCCCACAGCGGGATCACCACCAGGATGGGCCACGCGCCGATGGTGAAGTCAATGGGGTTCATGGTAATGCCGCTGAAGCCGTAGGTCTCCAGGAAGCCGGTGAACTGGCCCGCCTGCTGGATGGCGGTTGCCAGAGGCAGAATGCCGCAGCAACCGACGCAGGTGACCATCAGGGGAAACACGTACTTGGAGCGGCTCTTGCCGGTCTGATCCAGGAAGGCGCACAGCAGGGGGCTGACAATGGCGTAGACCACCATGGGGCTGGCGATGAAGTTGGTCAGAATCACGGCAATCAGGATATAGCCCAGGTAAGCGGTTTTGAAGCTGCCCCGGGTCAGCTTGATAATGCCGTTTACCATCTTGCTGACCAGAGAGGTTCTGCGGAAGCCCGCGGCAACCACGAACATGGTGGCCATCAGCAGCGTGTTGGCATTGCTGAAGCCTGCGAGGGCCGTGGTGGCGTCCACACACTTGGTGATGTACAGCGCCGCCATGGAAAGCAGCGCGGTGAGCCACATGGGGATTTTGTTGAGCATATAGCTCACCAGGGTTGCCGCAAAGATTACCATACAAATGATCATTTGCGTTGTCATTGTTCCAGATCCTTTCTTTCTGCCCTTGGCATTTTTCTTCGCCCCCGTAGGGGGCTTTGGGTACCTATAATGTAGCAAATTGAAAATCATCTGTCGCTGCTTTTATTTTGCTGTTTTTTTGCGGCCGAAGCGGCTTTCCCCCTCCGGAGGGCCAATCTCCGGACCCGATTTTTCCTTCCAGGACCAGAATATTTTCCCTGTCATTTCTGTCCAAATCATCCGCTTCGGTTTTGTGGGAAATCACGAAGTCCCATCTTTATTGTTCCGAAAACCCGGGAAATACGTTGACATTCCGGAAAAATGGGATATTCTTATGAAGAAAGCTGAGAAACCGGTTTGGAAGGATTGGAACAGGGAAATTATTCGGATTATATGAAAGAGGGGATTTTTTATGGAGGAAGCGCGGTTTGACTGGCAGTGGCCCCGGGACGGCCTGTTTATGGATTGCTTTATCCATGAGATCATGAATTACCGGTATCACTGGCATCAGGATCAGTATGAGCTCAATGTTCTGCTGCACGGCAGCCAGGAATTCTGCGTGGACCGCTCCAACGTCCTTTTGCAGGAGGATGACGTGATCCTGATCCCGCCGGGAAGCGGACACGCTTCCTTCGCCCAGCAGGCCAATACCCGGGCCATGGTGCTGCATTTTTCCGCGTCCGCCTTCCGCCCCTTTGTGAAGAAGAGCACGCGGTACCTGTTCCCGGATTGCGTCTCCACGGCACAGACCCGGAACTCTCCCCAGTTTCGTCAGGTTCGTTTTCTCATCACCCAGATTTTTGAGGCAGCCTACCGGCAGAGCCCCTATTCCCAGCTCCGGGCCAAGGCCAACCTGGAGCTGCTGCTTGCCACCCTGTGTGAATCCTTCCATCCCCAGGCCGTGCAGATCAGCCAGGAGGATTCGTTCCATCAGGAGACGCTTTCCAGAATCATCCAGTATATCGAAAACCACTATTCCGAGAAAATAACCCTGGAGGACATCGCGGCTTTTTCCCAGTACAACCGCACCTATGTGTCCACCCTGTTCAAGAGCACCGTCGGGGTGAATTTCTACGAATACCTGACCCGGCTTCGCTTCCAGCAGGCCCTTTATGAACTGGCCTCCACCAAAAAGACGCTGACGGACATCGCCCTGGACAACGGTTTTTCCGATCTGAAGAGCTTCAACAAAATCTTCCGGGAAGCCATCGGCCGCAGTCCCTCCGAATACCGCGCCCAGCTGTCCCCGGACCGGGTCATTCTGGAGAAGGAAGCCAGACGTTATGTTCTGCAGGACGATCCCCTGATTCAGCGGAAGCTGAAGGAGTACGACTCCATCCAGTAAGCCCCTGCTTTCCGGCATGAAAAACCGGCCAACCCGCTCCGGGCTGGCCGGTATGTTTTCAGGCGCGTTTACGGCGCGGCCGCTTGGACGGAATCCTTTTCTTCAGGCTCCCGCCTGCATCCGGGCCATCTGCTGCCGGATCGCCTCCAGCGCCTCCGTTGGGGTATCAATGTGCAGCACCGCGTTTTCAAAGGGGCAGGGCCCGGTTTTGCAGCGGTTGATGATCCCCGGAACCTCCTGGTCCACCACAATCGCCACACCATTCGCGCGCAGCACCTGGGCCGCCGGGGTGCTCATGACCCGGGCGTAAACCTCCTTCACCCCCAGCAGGCAGTACAGGAAAGCCGTAGCCCGTCCAACCACCCGGTCAGCCGCGGAAAAGCCCGCAAGGTCAATTCCCTGATCCAGCCAGTCCAGCAGAGGCTTCACCCCCCGCTCCGTGGCGGTGTATACCGCGTCGTCCCTGCATACCACGCAGGTATAGTCGCCCTCCAGCATCCGGCGGGCACGTTCCAAATCCTGTGACATAATATCCTCCATTCTGCAAATGCGGGAGAAGCCCGGTTGAACCGCGTCCCTTGCCCGGGAAGCCTCCTCCTGATGCCGGCACTCAGGTCACGGTACAAAGCAAAGGAGAGCCCCGCCCGGCACTGCCGTCCGTTTGCGCTTCCCTTCTCCCTTTTTCTTGATTATATTCCGCCGGAAAAGGATTGTCAACTGATTCCCGCCCATCGTCCCGGAGGAGATAAATTGTTGTTTACAGTTTTCAAACACCTTACGTTGCTGCCGTAGGGGCGGCTATTAGCCGCCCGAAAGGCTTAAGTATTTTGAGCATTTCCGATAG
>SFHI01000077.1 GCA_004555705.1 Clostridiales bacterium
ATGACCATCCCCCAGGTTGACCCGGAGCACCCCTGGATGATCTCCCAGGGCCCCAGCCTCTGCGTGTTCCGGAAGGAGGATCCCCAGGAGGTGCTGGCAAGCTGGCTCTTTGCCCAGTTTCTGCTGACCAATTCCGTGCAGATCGCCTACTCCACCACGGAAGGGTATGTGCCCGTCACCTCCAAGGCCCAGGAGAGCCCGGAATATCAGGAGTATCTTTCCCGCAGCGGCGAGGACAACGACTACTACTATTCCGTGAAGATTGACGCGGCCAATCTGCTGCTTCAGAACACAGAGCACACCTTCGTGACCCCGGTGTTCAACGGCTCCACCTCCCTGCGCAACGCCGCGGGGCAGCTCATCGAGAACGTGAACAAGGGTGTGCGAAGGGGCCAGCGCTTCGATGACGACGCTTCCATTGACAAGCTCTTTGAGGAGGTTTCCGCCCTGTACCGCCTGGATCAGATTCAGCCCCGGGAGGAGGGGGAGGATTTGGGGCCCCTGCCCACGGAGTCCAAGCTGCTCCTTGGCGGGCTGGCACTGTGCTGGCTCTGCATGGGGGCCTATGTGCTGCGGGAAAAACTGAAAAAGCGCTGAAAAGAGGCCCGCGGAAGCGACAAATTGGTGCTTGTAGGGGTGCGTCCCAAATTACCTGCCATTGCCCTGAAAAATGCTGTCATTGCGAACCAGTGCGCACACTGGTGTGGCAATCCCCCGGTTAGAGGGGAAATGTACGAAAAACAGACAAACGCCCTAACGAACCGTCCTGAATTGTTGGGGGATTGCCACACCAGGCTGCGGCCTGGTTCGCAATGACAGTTCTTTTTTAGTGCGCCAAACAACAATTTATCTTTCCGTGCGTCGGAAAGGGCATATATGTGATTTCCGACAAAAGGGAAAAGAAAAATTCGTAGAATATGCTGTTTTGCGCATTGATTTCTCCGGGAAAAGATGTATAATGAAAATGTCAGTTTACACATAACACCTTATAAAAAGGAGAATGCGAAAATGAAGAAGATCCTTGCGCTGCTTCTGGTTTTGACCATGGTGCTTTCCTTTGCCGCCTGTGCCAAGACCCAGGGGCCCACCGAGGCTCCTGCCACCGCCGCCACGGAGGCCCCCGCTACTGAGCCTGCCACCGAGGCTCCCACGGAAACCGAGCCCGTCGCTCCCGCCGTCATGAGCCATGAGGAGTATGCGGCCGCCGCGGTGAATGACCCAGTGACCGTGGAGACCTATGTCCAGGGCCATCAGTCCTGGTGGGACAACAAGGTCACCGTCTATTGCCAGAGCCCCGACGGCGCTTACTTCCTGTATGAGCTTTCCTGCTCCGAGGAGGACGCCGCGAAGCTCGTCCCTGGAACCAAGATCCGGGTCACCGGCTTCAAGGGCGAGTGGGCCGGCGAAGTGGAGATCGTGGACGGCACCTTTGAGTTCCTGGAGGACGATACCTATGTGGCCGCGCCTCTGGATGTGACCGCGCTGCTGGGCACCGACGAGATGCTTGACCACCAGAATGAGACCGTGTCCTTCAAGGGCATGACCGTGGAGGCCATCAGCTACAAGAACGACGAGCCCGGTGATGACATCTACGTCACCCTGAGCAAGGACGGCGCCAGCTACAATTTCTGCGTGGAGATGTACCTGACCGGGCCCGAGAGCGATGTTTACACCACCGTGGGCGCTCTGAATGTGGGCGACACCGTGGACGTGGAGGCCTTCCTCTACTGGTACGAGGGCATGAACCCCCACATCACTGCCATTTCCGCTGCGACTCCCGACATGACCCATGCCGACTATGTTGCCGCCGAGATGGACGCCCAGGTGTCCCTGGTGACCTATGTCCAGGGCCATCAGTCCTGGTGGGACAACAAGGTCACCGTCTACTGCCAGAGCCCCGAGGGCGCCTGCTTCCTGTATGAGCTCCAGTGCTCCCAGGCCGACGCGGAGAAGCTGGTGCCCGGTACCAAGATCCGGGTCAACGGCTTCAAGGGCGAGTGGGCCGGCGAAGTGGAGATCATGGACGGCACCTTTGAGTTCGTGGCCGGGGACAGCTTCGTGGCCGAGGCCCTGGATGTGACCGCCCTGCTGGGCACCGACGAAATGGCCGCCCACCAGAATGAGTTCGTGGCGTTCAAGGGCATGACCGTGGAGGCTGTCAGCTACAAGAACGACGAGCCCGGCGATGACATCTACGTCACCCTCAGCAAGGACGGCGCCAGCTACAGCTTCTGCGTGGAGGTGTACCTGACCGGACCCGACACCGATGTCTACACCACCGTGGGCGCTCTGAATGTGGGCGACACCGTGGACGTGGAGGGCTTCCTGTACTGGTACGAGGGCATGAACCCCCACATCACCGCCATCACCCCCGCCGCGTAATTTCCGCAATTCCATAGTATACCGCCGCCCATCCGGGCGGCGGTTTTTCTGTTTCGAATACACCGGTAAATTGGTGTTTGTCGAGTATATGCTGTCATTGCGAGACCAGTCCGCAGACTGGTCGTGGCAATCCCCCCGTTGAGAGGAACCAGGTATCGATTACCACCAAAAATCGCAGGACCCCCATTTTTTGGGTGCTAATCGGTACATTTCTCCTCTAACCGGGGGATTGCCACACCAGTCTGCGGACTGGTTCGCAATGACAGATAATTTTGAACGCGAAGCGACAAATACCAATTTGTCGTTGTGCATGGACTGGGATGGGGCGTTTATTACAAAAATTGTATTGACTTTTTGTTAATTTTTTCCTGCCTCTTGAAATTCGAAATCGGTTGTGCTAGTATTTGCGTAGCGTGCTACGTTTTTAAGAAGGGGGTGTCCGTTCTGTGACGTTCAACGGCCATTTGGTCAAAATTCTGCACTGTTGCACTGAGCAGGCCATTACCGAGGCGCTGGAAAAGATGGAGCTGACCGCGGCCCAGGGGCGGGTGATGGGGTATCTCTCCCACTGTCCGGAGCCGCCCTGCCCCAAGGATGTGGAGGAGGACTTCCATCTGAGCCATCCCACGGTGTCGGGACTTCTGGCCCGGCTGGAGAAGAAGGGCTTCCTGGAGCTGTATCCCGATCCCGATGATCACCGGTGCAAGCGCATCCGGGTCCTGCCCAAGGGAATGCGTTCCCACGAAACCATGCACCGCACCATCATGGATATGGAGCAGAGAATGGTGAAGGACTTTACCCCGGAGGAGGAAGCGGCGTTTCATGAGCTTCTCACCCGGGCCATTACCAATATGGGCGGCTCCTGGGACCGCCCGGCACACAAGGAGGAGCCAAGCAAATGATCAAACGTCTGGCCCGGTGTATCCGGGAGTATAAGTGGGCCGCTTTTTTAAGCCCCCTGTGCATGATGGGGGAGGTGGCCATGGAGGTGCTGATCCCGCTGGTCATGGCGGACCTGTACGACTATGGCATCGTGGGACAGGATATGTCCATCGTGGTCCTGAAATCTGTGCAGCTGGTGCTGTGCGCCCTGGCCTCCCTGGCCTTCGGCGCCCTCAGTGCGGTGCTGGCCTCCAAGGCGGGCACCGGCTTTGCCCGGAATCTGCGCCATGATATGTTCCACCATGTCCAGAGCTTCAGCTTCCGCAACATTGACAAATTCTCCGCCGCTTCCATCGTGACGAGGCTTACCTCGGATGTGGCCAACCTGCAGATGACCTTCCAGATGATGATCCGTATGGCCATCCGCTGCCCCATGATGCTGATTCTGGCGCTGATTTCCGCCATGGGCATCAGTGTGCGGCTGAGTATGGTGTACTGCGTGGCCATTCCGCTGCTGGTGGCGGTGCTGCTGTGCCTGGTGCCCAAGGTCTATAATATATTTGACCGGGTGTTCCGCACCTACGACAAGCTGAACAATGTGGTTCAGGAGAATGTCCACGGCATCCGGGTGGTGAAGAGCTTCGTCCGGGAGGACAAGGAGATTGAGAAATTCACCGGAATCTCCGGCGCCATCTACCGGGATTTCTGCAAGGCGGAGCACATCCTGGCTCTGAATGGCCCTGTGATGCAGCTGTGTGTCTACGCCTGCATGCTCACCATCTCCTGGGTGGGCGCCCACATGGTGGTGCAGTCCGGCAACAATCCCGCCCTGGGCCTCACCACCGGTGAGCTCAGCTCCATGTTTACCTACACCATCCAAATTCTCAACAGTTTAATGATGTTCTCCATGGTCTTCGTCATGCTGACCATGAGCCGGTCCCCCCTGCGCCGGTGCGCGGAGATTCTGGCGGAGGAGCCGGACCTTCATTCTCCCGAGAATCCGGTGACCGAAGTGGCCGACGGCTCCATCGACTTTGAGGATGTGTCCTTCCGCTACAGCGAGACCGCCAAGAACCTGGCGCTCACCAGTGTAAATCTGCACATCCCCGCCGGGGCCACCGTGGGCATCCTGGGCGGCACCGGCGCGGGCAAGACCACCCTGGTGCAGATGATCCCCCGGCTCTACGATGTGTCCCAGGGCAGTCTGAAGGTGGGTGGCGTAGACGTGCGGGAGTACGACCTGGACACCCTGCGGGACAATGTGGCCATGGTGCTGCAGAAGAACGTGCTGTTCTCCGGTACCATTAAGGAGAACCTTCGCTGGGGCAACCCCAACGCCACCGATGAAGAGCTGGTCCATGCCTGCCGTTTGGCCTGTGCCGACGAGTTCATCCGCAGCTTCCCCGACGGCTACGACACCTACATCGAGCAGGGCGGCACCAACGTCTCCGGCGGCCAGAAGCAGCGGCTGTGCATTGCCCGGGCTCTGCTGAAAAAGCCCAAAATCCTGATTCTGGACGACTCCACCTCCGCTGTGGACACCCAGACCGACGCCATGATCCGCAAGGCCTTCCGGGAGGAGATTCCCGGCACCACCAAGCTGATCATCGCTCAGCGGGTGGCCTCGGTACAGGATGCGGACATCATTCTGGTGCTGGAGGGCGGCCGCATCGTGGCCTCCGGCAACCACGAAACCCTGATGCGGGAGAGCCCCATCTACCATGAGGTCTACCAGTCCCAGAAGAAAGGAGGGGAGGAGTAATGCCCCCTGTAAGAATGCGGGGTGATGGCCGGAAGGCCCGCAACCCCAAGAAAACCTTGCTCCGACTGCTGGGCTACATGAAGCGGTATCTGCCCATATTGGCCCTGGTGCTTGTCTGCATTTTCCTCAGCTCCTACGCCCAGACCGCGGGAAGCGCCGCCCTGGGCAAGCTGGTGGACGACTATATCCTGCCCATGGTGGCCACCGGTTCCACGGATTTTGGCCCTCTGCTAAAATTTCTGGTGAAGCTGGGTGCCCTGCTGGGCTTGGGCCTTGTGTGCGCGTTCCTGTATAACTACCTGATGGTGGGCGTGAGCCAGGGAACCCAGAAGCAGATCCGGGACGAAATGTTCACCAAGATGCAGCGGCTGCCCCTTCGGTACTTCGATTCCAACACCGCGGGCAACATCATGTCCCGCTACACCAGCGACATCGACACCCTGCGGCAGATGGTGTCCCAGTCCATCCCCCAGGCGGCCAGCTCCATCATCACCCTGGTAGTGGTGTTCGGGCGGATGCTCTCCACCTCCCTTCTGCTCACGGGGATCACCATCATCACCCTGATGGGCGTGGCGGGCATTACCATGGCGCTGGCGAAAAAGTCCAGCGGCTACTTCGTGGGCCAGCAGAAGTCCCTGGGCGCCCTCAACGGCTACATCGAGGAGATGATCTCCGGCCAGAAGGTGGTGAAGGTATTCACCCGGGAGGAGAAGTGCAAGGAGGAGTTCGACGAGCTGAACGAAACCCTGAGGCGCAACGCCTACTCCGCCGGCAAATTCTCCAACATGATGGGCCCCATCAACAATAATCTGAGCTATGTGCAGTACGCCATTCTCGCCGTCATCGGCGGCGCTCTGGTGGTGGCCTCCGACGGGAAAATGCTGACCCTGGGCAGCCTCATGACCTTCATGATCCTGTCCCGGAACGTGAGTATGCCCATCAGCCAGATTTCCAACCAGATCAATTCCATTATCATGGCCCTGGCCGGCGCGGAGCGGGTGTTCGAGCTGATGGATCAGGAGCCGGAGGTGGACGAGGGCTATGTGACCCTGGTCAACGCGAAGATCGCCGAGGACGGGACCATCACCGAGACTCCGGAGCACACCGGACACTGGGCCTGGAAGCACCCCCACAAGGCTGACGGCACCGTGACCTACACGGAGCTGAAGGGCGATATCACCATGTACAATGTGGACTTCGGCTATGTGCCGGAGAAAACCGTGCTCCATGACATCACCCTCTACGCCAAGCCCGGCCAGAAGATCGCCTTCGTGGGCGCCACCGGCGCGGGCAAGACCACCATCACCAACCTCATTAACCGGTTCTACGACATCGGCGACGGCAAGATTCGCTACGACAACATCAACATCAATAAAATCCGCAAGGCGGACCTGCGCCGAAGCCTGGGTGTGGTGCTCCAGGATACCAACCTGTTTACAGGCACGGTGATGGACAATATCCGCTACGGCAACCTCACTGCCACCGACGAGCAGTGCATCCAGGCGGCGAAGCTTGCCAACGCCCACGACTTCATCACCCGGCTGCCCCAGGGCTACGATACGGAGCTCACCGGCAACGGCGCAAGCCTCAGCCAGGGCCAGCGGCAGCTTATCGCCATCGCCCGGGCCGCCGTGGCGGACCCCCCGGTGATGATCCTGGACGAGGCCACCTCCTCCATCGACACCCGCACCGAGGCCCTGGTACAGCAGGGCATGGACGCGCTGATGAAGGGACGCACCGTGTTCGTCATCGCCCACCGGCTGTCCACGGTCATGAATTCCGACTGCATCATGGTTCTGGATCACGGCAGAATCATCGAGCGGGGCACCCACGAGGAGCTGATCGCCCAGAAGGGCACCTACTACAAACTCTACACCGGCGTGTTCGAGCTGGAATAATCCCCAAACCCACCCCGGGAACGGAAATCCGTTCCCGGGATTTTTTTTCTGCCCGGAGGAGCGACAAATTGTTGTTTGAACGGCTTCGCCGAATTGACAATTGACAATTGAAAATTGACAATTATTGTGTCCCTACGGGACGATTTTGAAATAATATGCTGTAT
>SFHI01000078.1 GCA_004555705.1 Clostridiales bacterium
CCACACCAGGAAAGCAGACTGGTTCGCAATGACACCGTTTTTTCAACTGCTTACCACGTTTTCTGACGTTTTTGCCTGTTTCAACTATTGATTCGCATTAATATTTCGATTTTCATCCCGAAGGGATTCCTTAATTGTCAATTGTCAATTGTTAATTGTCAATTATAAACAACAATTTATCGTACATCCGAGTTCATCCGTTAGTATTCATCCCGAAGGGATACCATAATTTTCAATTAGATCATCTCGCCCGCAGTTCCCAGAAGGCCACCGCGCTGGCGGCGGCTACGTTCAAAGAGTCCACCCCGTGGCTCATGGGGATGCGCACGGTGTAGTCGCACCCGGCGATGGTCCCGTCCCGGAGCCCGTCCCCCTCGGTGCCCAGTACCACCGCCAATCTTTCCGCCCCATGCAGAATGGGATTGTCCACGGACAGGGAATCCTCCCGCAGGACCATGGCGGCGGTTAGGAACCCCAGATCACGAAGCTGCGAAAGCCAGTTTTCGTCCACATAGGCCCAGGGAACCTGGAATACCGTGCCCATGCTCACCCGAACGCACCGGCGGTAGAGGGGATCAGTACAGCCGGAGGTCAGCAGCACCGCGTCCATGCCCAGCGCCGCGGCGGAGCGGAAGATGGCTCCCAGATTGGTGGGGTTCATCACGTCCTCCAGCACAGCAATCCGCTTTGCCCCCGCAAGCACCCGAGACAACTCCGGAATGGGAGGCCGCAGCATGGCGCAGAGCATTCCCCGGGTCAACTGAAACCCCGTAAGCTGGGTCAGCACCTCCAGCGGCGCGGTGTACACGGGAATGTCCCCGCACCGGTCAATGGCCTCCCGGGCCTCGCCGTGAATGTGGCTGCGCTCCGCCAGAATGGAAACCGGCACGCACCCGGCCTCCAACGCCCTGAGAATCACCTTGGGGCTCTCGGCGATAAACATTCCCTTCTTCGGCTCAAACCGGTTTAAGAGCTGTGCCTCCGTCAGCCGCGCGTACACATCCAGCTCCGGCGCCTGAAAGTCCGATATTTCAATGAGATTCATAGAAACTCCTCCGGCTATGTTCCATATCCCCCGCACCAGCGGGGCGATAAATTGTTGTTTGAAAGTAGGCACTCAAAATATGCTGTCATTGCGAGCCAGTGCGCACACTGGCGTGGCAATCCCCCGGTTAGAGGGAAAATGCACCGAAAAGTGCCCGAAAGAGTGGGAGCAACTGGGATTTTTGGCGGTAATCGCCACCTGGTTCCTTTCAACCGGGGGATTGCCACACCAGTCTGCGGACTGGTTCGCAATGACAGGTTATTTGTAACGCACCCTTTCAAACAACGTTTTATCCGCACAACACCCATATTATAAAAAGAACCCCCTTCCCTGTCAAATCCTTTTCGGTTCCGACGGGGAAGGGGAATATTACGCCTCTTTTCTTGTAAACCACCAGGCCAGCGCCAGGGCGCTGATGCCGCCGGTGAGTTTCCCCACAATCATGGCGGGCAGCGCCTCCGGGGCGAAGCCTGCGGTGTAGCCCAGGTGGTCGCCGAATACGAAGGCCGCGGACACGGCGAAGGCGATGTTCATCACCTTACCCCGGGGATTCATGTCCTTCACCATGCCGAAGGTGGCGATGGAGTTGGCCAAGCTGGCAATCAGCCCCGCCGCTGCCGCGTCGTTGATGCCAAGCAGCTTCCCCCCGGCCATCAGGGGCCGGCGCAGCAGCCGGGTGATCACCGCCACCATGGGGAAGGCCCCCGCCAGCACAATGGCAATGGAGCCTACCGTCTCAAACCCCTCGGAAATGGGGGCCATGCCGGGAATCAGCACATACCCCGTCAACGCCTCCCAGATGGCTGCGGCCAGGCCCACGGTGATGATTGCCACAATCACCCTCCCGAAAACCTCAAACCCCCGCACCATGGCCTTTTCCGCCCGCCACAGGCCCAGGGCAATCAGGGCGGCAATCAGCACGATGGGAGTCAGATTCCTGGCCACCATGCCGATGGGATACCCGGCGGTGAGCCCTCCGATAAGCACCCCCAGGGGGATGGTGACCACGCCGTAGAGGATTCCCCGGGCCATGGCGGGCCGATCCTCTTCCTTCAGGATGCCCATTGCCACGGGGATTGTGAAGACCACCGTGGCACCCAGCATGGAGCCGTTGATCACGCCCCCCAGCAGCGCCGCCCGGGGGTCGTCGGTCAGCTGGGCCGCCAGGGAGCCGCCGCCCATGTCGCAGGCCAGGATAGTTCCCGCGAACATGGCGGGGTCCGCCCCCAGGAAGGTGTACACCGGAACCACCACGGGCCGGAGCAGTGCCGCCAGCACCGGAGCCAGGCACACGATTCCCACCATGGCGAGAGCCAACGAGCCCATGGCGAGGATCCCTTCCTCAAATTCCTTCCCCAGCCCCCAGCGGTTCCCCAGAATCCGATCCAGCGCTCCCGCCAGAGCGAATAGGGCCATCACCGCAATGAGGATTTCATGGGCTGACATGCCGCCCCTCCTGATCCACGATGGCCACCACCGCCGCATCCACCGGGGCGTCCATGCAGTACCGGCTGGCCACGGTTCCGGTAGCCAGCAAAACTTTGTCCCCGGGGCCGGCCCCCACCTGGTCCGCCGCAACGACCACCTCATCGCAGCTTTCCACCACCAGGAAGGTCTGCCCCTGCAGACAGGCGGCCTTCCGGGTGGCCCAAACAGAGCCGATTACCTTTCCAATCTTCATTCCGATCCCTCCAAAATCTCCTTGGCCAGGGGGGTGAGCACGGCTGCGCAAAGCCCGTGCCTCCTCCGCCGTAACCAGACGCTTGCGGCCCCCGTCAGTGAACAGCACCCCCCAGTTCTTCAGCTCCCGCTGGGCGGCGGTGAGGCTGCCGGACAGAGCCCGGTTTTTGGGGCACTCCGGCAGCCCCGGGGTGTACAGGTATACGCTCTTCCCCTGAGCCAGCGCGGTCAGCACCCGTTCCTCCCGGAACCGGAGCAGCTGTCCCAGCTCCAGCGACCCGATGACCACCGCGTCATAGGGCTCCCGGTCGGTGTAGGAAAACCCCAGCTCGCCCCCCGGCTCCTTCCCGATGAGCAGCGCCCGGTTCATGGGAGAATCCTCCCCAGGCTTTGGTGTCCCAAGCCGCAGGCGTTGGCCTCGTCAAAATCCAGGTGTACCGCCGCCCGGAACTGGGGGTTCACCCGTACCGTCACATCCTGAAATACCGCCGGGCGTTCGGTGAAGGTCTGCAAGCTGACATTCTGGCCGTCCGTCACCCCGAAATGGGCCGCTTCCTCCGGGCTCAGGTGGATGTGCCGCTGAGCGGCGATGACCCCATGGGGGAGGGCGATTGTGCCCAGCGGACCCTTCAGGGTGATGCCCGGGGTGTCCCGGGTGTCCCCGGAGAGGCGCACCGGAGGCGTGATCCCCAAAGTGCGCCCGTCCGTCAGGGAAATCTCCACCTGAGCCTCCTTCCGCTCCGGCCCCAGCACGGCCACATTGGTGAATTCCCCCTTCTCCCCCACGATGGTGAGCCGTTCATTGGCCAGAAACTGCCCCGGCTGGGACAGGGGCCGCTTGGGGGTCAGAGGGTGGCCGAATAGGGTCTTCGCCTGCTGGGCCGTCAGATGGACGTGCCGCCCGGAGGCCTCCAGGGGAACAAACAGCAGCTTCGTCAGCCGAAGCGCCAGCGTATCCAAGGTCTGCTGATCCATAGTTTCCTCCTTTTAGGGTTCTATATGTCATAGGCAGATAAATTGTTGTTTACAAAATAAACGCTGTCATTGCGAGCCAGTGCGCACACTGGCGTGGCAATCCCCCGGATTTTCCGAGAACTCAGAAAAACGAGGACAGTATCTTTTTTAGTGCTGTAAACAACAATTTACCGTTCTGCCGCCGCTTTCTCCCGGATCATCAGGATATACACCATACTGCTCATCCGGTTCATGGCCCGGAGGATGTCGGGGCGGGTTACGCTCCCCTCCGGGGTTACAAAGGCCGCCGCGGCGCTGATCTCCGCCTCCCGGACGGCGCAGCGCAGTCGGTTCAGGCGCAGCACCTCCCGGGTGTCCCGGACATTGGGCATGAAATGGGGCTGGCCGTAGAAGTCCTGGGGAAAGTGGCTCCTTTTGCGAAGCTCCTCCTCCGCCAGGCCGCAGAGCTTCCCATCAGGGAGGGGCTCCTCCAAAACATCGCACCGGATGATCCGCCGTGCCAGCTCCAGCACCTCCCCCAGGTCCTTTTCCAGGTGGGGAAAATCCTGACCGCACAGCAGCAGCTCGGCTTCCAGACTGTCCAGCTTCCCCCGGAATGCAATCCGGGGGTGGGTCTTGGGCACCAGCACCTGGGCATTCAGGTGGGTCATGTGCTCCGGCTTTCCCTCCATAAACCCTCCGGACAGGAGCCTGTACCGCTCCGGGGCCGCCTGGGAGGCCGGAAGAATCTCAATCCGCTCCCGGGTCAGATAGTCCCGGGCGGAGGAGGTCAGCTGATCCCTGGTCCCCAGATAGAAAACCCGTTTGCCCTCCCGGTTGCGCAGGTTCTCCCGAACCTCCTTCTCGCTGTAGAGCATCCCTTACTTGCCCTGGGGCGGTGCGGGGGTGTGTCGGCCCTTGGGCAGGATGGCGTCCACCTCCATGTGGGGCCGGGCGATGACATGGACGGAAATCAGCTCGCCCACCTTCTCCGCCGCGGCGGCTCCGGCATCGGTGGCCGCCTTCACCGCGCCCACGTCGCCCCGCACCATAACGGTGACAAGTCCGCCGCCCACCTGCTCCTTGCCCACCAGCTGCACGTTGGCGGATTTCACCATGGCGTCCGCCGCCTCAATGGCCCCGATGAGCCCCTTCGTTTCGATCATACCAAGAGAATTCGTGTCCATAATTCGTTCCTTTCCCGTCAAAACGGATTGTCAGTGGATATCAGTTGTTTCGATAAATTGTTGTTTGCAGATTTCCAAACACGTTGCGTTGCTACCGTAGGGGCGGCTATTAGCCGCCCGAAAGGTTCCAATTTTTTGAGCGTTTTCGATAGAATGGGGTGCTTTCATAGACGGAAGGTTGCGGGCGGCTATTAGCCGCCCCTACGGTAGTATCTCGGCAAACAACAATTTATATTTCCTTGGGCCGCTGGGCGACCTCGGAGACGGCTTGCAGGAAGGCCGCGCAGGCGGCATCGCAGGCGGACTGGGTGCCGGACAGCAGGCCTCCGCCGAAGTTGGTCTCGGAGGGCGGACTGTACAGCTTGCACAGCGTCACGTCCGCCGCTTTCAGCGCCGCATCCATTGCGTACATGGCCTCCAGCGGCGGGGCGATCAGGTAGGCCAGGGCGGTTCCCAGCCGCACCCCCGCCTCCTTTGCCAGGAAGCTCCCAACGCTGCTCACCGTCTGGGCAAGACAGGGCACGCCGCTCACATCCTCAAAGCCCAGATGCTCCAACGCAGAAACCGCCGCCTCCATGCCGCTTCGCACCGCCCCCGGGGTCTGGCCCGCCAGAATCCCGATGACCTCCCCGGCGTTGGGGGTGGAGGCGTTGCCCGCCCCCGCGTAGAAGCTCCTGCCGTAGGCCACCTCCACCTCCGCCGCCTTGGTGGCTGCATCCAGGGCGATATAGGTGGCGTCGTCGCAGTCCGTGGTGAGCAGCCCCAGGGAGGGTGCTCCCTCCGGTGCGCCCAGTGCCTTGCACAGAGCCGGGGAGGCATTGGCCAGATACCGTATGGCCAGAATCTGAACCGGAATCATGCCCCCGCCTCCAGATTCAGCGCCACGCCGGACTTCTTCTTTTGCAGGATGGTTTCCAGCAGCCCCGCGATGTGGGCCCCCGCCTCCACCGCCGGGGTGCCCTGGGCGTGGATGTTGCTGACCACGGTGCGGCTGGACTACCAGCATACACACCAGCTCACAGCCGGTAATGTCCCCGATGGCGTCCCCGGCTCCCACCCGGCAGTACCGGACGAAAATGGGCTGACCGGCTTCAATTCCCCGGAGCTTCAGGCCCTCCCGGATGGCCTCCAGGCAGTCCATGGCGTTGGCCATAATGGCGGCGGAGCTGAGGCCGTCCCCGATGACCAGCTGCACCCGGGGCGTGCCGGGGATGGCCTCCCGGATGCGCCGGGCGTTCTCCTCGTCGAAGCACCGGCCCAGGTCCGGCCGGGTCAGGTACTCCTCCTTGTCATGGCACCGGGTCCGCACCTCCGGCATCCCATTGCGGGCGGCGAAATCCTCGTCCACCTGGGAGAATACCGCGTCCTGGGCCGCGGCGTGGTCCGCCCGGAAGCGGAGCATGGTCAACGTTTTGTACCTTGGCCCCGCCCTGCCGGAGCCAAGCCGCGCCGGGGTCTTTTCCTTTAAGCTGCGAAAGCCCTGGGGATTGGCCGGATTCTCCGTCAGGTACAGCTTCCTCAAATCCAGCTGCGTCACATCCGGGACAAAATCCCCCTCCCGGTAGGGGGTCGCCTTCGGCTGGGGGCCGGGGTCCGTGGGCCGGTAGTCCCCGCCCTTTACCATGGGCTCCGCGTTCTTTTCCAATGGTTCCATGGTCTCCAGCAGCCGCGCCACCATGGCGGTCAATTCCTGCTTGTTCATAGAATCCTCCCTTGTTGTTTAACGGCTTCGCCGAATTGACAATTGACAATTGACAGTTGACAATTATTGTGTCCCTCCGGGGCGATTTTGAAATAAATTGGCATATCGTCGATTGTAAATGTTTTAATTTTATCCCACACGGATTCCTTAATTGTCAATTGTCCAATTGTCAATTGTCAATTGCTACTTCCCCAGCCGTTCCATGATCCGCTGGGTCAGAAGCTCCACCAGGTCCTCGCTGTTGGGGTTTGCGTGGGGCGCTTCCTCCTTGTCCCAGGCCACCCGGCGGATGTTGATCAGGTCCAGAGGGGAGATATTGTTGGAGGAGCTGCTGCCGCCCACCGCGCCGCAGCCCAGGGTCAGGGCCGGGAATAGTTCCGTGGTGGCCCCGATGCCGCCCAGGGCCGCCGGGGTGTTCACCAGGAACCGGGACACCGGAATTTTCAGAGCGAAGCGGCGGATCACATCCTCATTGGTGGCGTGGATGGCGAAGGTGTGGCCGCTGCCCTCATGGGAGAGCACCTCAATGGACTTCTGCAAGACAGCCTGTTCGCTCTCCATGACGAAAAAGGCCAGCACCGGGCACAGCTTTTCCATGGAGTAGGGCCGGGTTGGCCCCGCCTCCTGCTCCCGGGCCACCAGAATCTTTGTCCCCTGGGGCACGGAGAAGCCTGCCATTTTCGCAAGGGAGCAGGCGCATTTGCCCACGATTTCCGGGTTCAGGCCCCCCGTGGGCTTGAACAATAGCTTCGCCAACTGGCCCGCCTCCCGGGTGTCCATAAAGTAGAAGCCCTGGGCAGCTGCCTCCCGGCGGACGGCATCCTCCATGCTTTTTTCCACAATGATGCTCTGCTCCGAGGCGCAGACGGTGCCGTAGTCAAAGCTCTTGGAGCGGGCAATGCAGGAGATGGCGTGGCGCACATCGGCGGAATGGTGGATATAAGCCGGGCCGTTCCCCGCGCCCACGCCGATGGCGGGCTTGCCGGAGGAGTAGGCGGCTTTTACCATGCCGGGGCCTCCCGTGGCCAGGATCAGCTTCACCTGGGGCGCGGCCATCAGCTCCTGGCACCCGGCGAGAGCCGGAATGGTCAGACACCCCACCGAACCCTCCGGGGCGCCCGCCTCCACCGCCGCCCGGGCCACAATCCGGGCGGCCTCCAGGGTGCATTGAATCGCCTTGGGATGGGGGGAGAACACGATGGTGTTGCCGGATTTCAGGGCAATGAGGGCTTTGTAGCACACGGTGGAGGTGGGATTGGTGCTGGGGACAATGGCTGCGATGACCCCCACGGGCACGCCCACCTCCCAGAGCCGGGGCTGCTGGCGCAGAATCCCCACGGTTTTCATATCCCGGATGGCCGCGGCAACATCGTTGGAGGCGAATCGGTTTTTCACAGTCTTGTCGGCTGCATTGCCGAAGCCGGTTTCCCGGACGGCCTGCTCCGCCAGGGCCTGGGCCTCCTGGGAAAACCTCGCGGCTACCGCCTCCACAATGGCGTCCAGCTTCTCCTGGGGGAAACTCCCCAGCGTCCGCTGAGCCTGCTCCGCCTGGGCCGCCAGGACCCGCGCCTCCTGCCTGGCCCGTAAATCAAGATCTAAATCCATGGTACACTTCCTTTCATTAGAAAAGACGAAAGATAAATTGGTGTTTGAAAAATAAAGCTGTCATTGCGAGCCAGTTCGCAAACTGGCGTGGCAATCCCCCGGTTGAGTACGACCAGGTAACGATTACCACCGAAAATCGCGGAGGCTCCCGTTCTTACGGGTACTTTTCGGTACATTTCCCCTCTATCCGGGGGATTGCCACACCAGTGTGCGCACTGGTTCGCAATGACAGCAAAGAACGTACAAACAACAATTTACCGTTCTGCTTCAAAACAGCAGACTGGAGCCGTCGCCGGCTTTTTTTGTCAGCTTGCCGTTTTCCACGAAGCCCATTTTCTCCAGCCACTGCTGAAATTCGGGGATGGCGGTCTTTCCGGTCAGCTCCCGCAGGGCGGCGGTTTCCCGGAAGCCGGTGGTCTGGTAGTTGAGCATGATGTCGTCCCCATGGGGGATGCCCATGAAGTAGTTGCACCCCGCCATGGTCAGTAAGGATGCCAGATTCTCGATGTCGTTCTGGTCGGCCTTCATGTGGTTGGTGTAGCAGCAGTCGCAGCCCATGCTGATGCCGGTGAGCTTGCCCATGAAGTGATCCTCCAGCCCCGCCCGGGTGACCTGCCGGGCATCGTACAGGTACTCCGGCCCGATGAAGCCCACCACCGTGTTCACCAGGAAGGGCTGGAACCGTTTTGCAAAGCCGTAGCACCGGGCCTCCATGGTCACCTGGTCCGTGTCGTGGTGAGCATTGCTGCTCAGCTCCGACCCCTGGCCGGTTTCAAAGTACATCACGTTGGGACCCTCGGCGGTTCCCTCGGACAGCAGCAGCTGCCTTGCCTCCTCCAGGGTCGCGGCGCTGAAGCCAAAGGCCTCGTTGCCCTTCTGGCTCCCCGCGATGGACTGGAAAATCAGGTCGCAGGGCGCTCCCTGGCGCACCGCCTGCATCTGGGCGGTGACGTGGGCCAGCACGCAGATTTGGGTGGGAATGGCCCAGTGCTCCTTGATCTCCTGGAACCGGCGCAGCACCTTTCCCACCTGCTCCGGAGAGTCCGTCACCGGGTTCAACCCAATCACCGCGTCCCCCGCGCCGAAGCTCAGGCCCTCCAGCACCGAGGCGGTGATCCCGTCGGGGTCATCGGTGGTGTGGTTGGGCTGCAGGCGGCAGCTCAGGGTTCCCGGCAGGCCGATGGTGGTGTTGCAGTGGGCGGTGACGGGAATCTTCGCCGCCGCGTAGATAAGGTCTAAGTTGCTCATCAGCTTGCACACCGCCGCCACCATTTCCGAGGTCAGTCCCCGGCTCAGACGGTGGATGTCCGCTCCCGTGGTGGTTTCGGACAAAATCCACTCCCGCAGCTCCGAAACCGTCCAGCCCTGAATTTTTCGGTAGGCGGGGCCGTTCACATCGTCCTGGATGATCCGGGTGACCTCGTCTTCCTCGTAGGGCACCGCCGGGTGCTCCCGAAGCTCTTTCAGGGTCACGGCGGAGAGCACCACCTTCGCGGCGATCCGCTCCCGGGCATCCTCCGCCGCCAGTCCCGCCAGCTTGTCCCCGGTTTTCTCCTCGTTGGCCTTGGCCAGCACCTGCTTCAGGTCCCGGAACTGGTATGTCTTCCCCAAAAGGGTTGTTTTCAGCATCATCTTATTTCCTCCCAAATGCTTGCGGCTTCGCCGAATTGACAATTGACAATTGAAAATTGACAATTATTGTGTGCCTACATGGAAATTTCTGAAATACAAGCCGTTTTTTGACGCAAGAATACTATAAATCCATTCCGAAGGAATTCCTTAATTGTCAATTGTCAATTGTTAATTGTCAATTAAACAGCGTCAGCTGTTCCCCACGATCAGAGTTTTCACCACCACGGGCAGGGCGGGGCCCAGGGGGGCGCCTACGTCCAGGTAGCTGTCCGCCCCGGGGGCCACCCGGTCCAGGCATAATACGGGCCTCTCCGGTTCCAGCCGCGCCGCGATGGCCTGTCCCAGGGCCTTGGCCATGTCCTGCTCCAGGCAGAGGTACACCGGCCCCTTCACCGCCCCCGCAATCTGCTCCGCCAATTGCTTCACCTGTCCATAGCTGGGGGAGGCATACCCCGGCAGGGCCAGGATGGCGTCCCCTTCAAAGGGGGCGGTGCGGGCCCGGATGGCCTGGGGGAGACTCCCCTCCTGCTCCGCGTAAGTGATCCGGGCCACCGGAAGGTCTTTCAGCGGGAGCCGCACATTCTTGGTGAACACCGTACTGCCGCTGAGCTGGGTGCTGTGGCAGCCGGCACCGATGACCGTAGCCCGGATGGTCTCCCGGCCCAGATGGTAATCCCCCCGGCACAAGCGGCTTCTCCGGATGGCACGGCCCAGGTACACCCCCAGGTCGCCGAATTCCGTGGGGGAATGCGCGCTCTCTATGCAGTCCGCCACCCCGCCGGAGAAGGAAAGTGCCACTTCTTCGGCCGGTGGCTCCCATGCCGTACCCTCCCGGGTAATCAGCCGCTCCAGAAGGGGCGTTACTTCCCGCAGCCCCGCCGCCATTTCCAGGGCCTGCGTCAACTGTTCCGCCAGCGCTTCCAGCTCCCCCTCCCCGGGACGGTTTCCGGGTCTCAGAGGAGAAATGCCCGCAAGCTCCGGGGATACATAGGTCAGCATGCCCATTTTGTCCAGTTTTATCAGCCGCCCGCCCACATTCAGGCACCCGGTACGCTCCACCACCCCCTGCCGGATCAGGGCCAGGTTGCTGGTGCCTCCGCCGATGTCCATGTGGAGCACCGGTTTTCCGGTTTTCTCGGACAGCTCCACAGCCCCGGCCCCCTTGGCAGCCAGGATGCTCTCCAGATCCGGGCCGGCGGTGGTCACCACGAACTCCCCGGCAAACTCCGCCAGGGCCCGGGCGGCGGTTCCGGCGTTCTCCTTCCGGCTGGTCTCCCCGGTGATGATCAGGGCCCCGGTGTCCACCTGCTCCGGCCGGATGCCCGCGGCCCGGTACTCCTGCCGCAAAAGCTCTTTCAGGGCCTCCCCGTCCACCAGCCGGTCCTGCAGCAGCGGGGTAAAGTGGACGGCGCTTCGGTAGATTACCTCCCGATCCACGATCTCCAGGGAGGGCACGGCGAAGGGGGAGGCCCTGTTCTCCACGCTTAAGCGGGACAGCACCATCTGGGTGGAGGTGGTGCCCACATCCAGTCCCAGGCTGAGCAGGCTCTCAGCCACGGCCCGTCACCTCTTCCAGAATCCGGCGCACCAGAAAATCATCCGGCTTCACCGGGTTGGAATCGCAGCAGGGGTCGCCCAGAGCCCCCGCCACGATGGCCCCCACCTGATCCCACACCGCCCTGGGGGGAATCCCCGCCTGGGCCAATGTCTGGGGCAGCTCCAGCTCCTGCCGCAGCCTGGTTAGACCGCTGCGCAGATTCCGCAGGGCGATGGTGTCCGCGCTGCCCCCCATCCCGGCAGCCCGGGCCAGCTCCGCGTACTGCTTTGTGGCCGCATGGGCGTTGCACCCAATCACCGCCGGAAGCAGAATCGCATTCAGCCTGCCGTGGGGCACATGGAACATGCCGCCCAGGCTGTGGGAGATGGCGTGGCATAGCCCCAGCCCTGCCTGGGTGAAGGCAACTCCCGCCATGGTAGCCGCCAAATGCACCTTCAGCCGCACCTCTTTGCGCCCGGCGAAGGAGGCCGGCAGGGCGGCGTAGGCACTGCGGAAAGCCTCCCGGGCGTAGATACCGGACAGCTCCCCCGCGTTTTTCGCACAGCAGGCCTCCACCGCATGGGACAGCACATCGAAGCCCGCGTCCGCGATCAACCCTCTGGGGAGCTCCTGCAGCAGGTCGCTGTCCAGGATTGCGTAGTCCGGCTGAATCCGGTCGTCAACCAGGGGGTGCTTGACCTTGTCATGGGTCAGAATGGCGAAGTTCGTCACCTCGGAGCCGGAGCCGGAGGTGGTGGGGATGGCCACGAGACGCATCTCCCCCTTGGCAAAGAAGGTCATGGCCTTGGCGCAGTCCATGGCGCTGCCGCCCCCCAGGGCCACCACCGTATCCGCCCCGAAGGCCCGGAGCCGGGCCGTGCCCTTTGCCGCCAGGGCCACCGTGGGGTCCGGCTCCACGGCGTCGAAAATTTCGCTTTCCCCGGCCCCGGACGCCTCCACCACATGCCGGGCCATGCCGTTTTTCATAAAGTAGGGGTCCGTCACCAGGAACAGCCGCCTGGGCCTCAATTCCGCCAGGGCCCCCACCGCCCCGGCGCCGGAGATAATTACTGTCTTTGAGGAGAATCGCTCCATATACCCACCGCCTTTTCGGGTGTAGTATTTCCCGCCAGCGGAAAATCATGTATGGGCAGGAAGAGAAATTGTTGTTTATAATTGACAATTAACAATTGACAATTGACAATTAAGGAATCCCTTCGGGATATATTTTAAATTAATTGCGTTGAAAATACAGCATATTATTTCAAAATCGTCCCGTAGGGACACAATAATTGTCAATTTTCAA
>SFHI01000079.1 GCA_004555705.1 Clostridiales bacterium
CCCCAGGAGAGCGTCACCATCCCCGAAACCATCGACGGCATCCGCGCCGCCATGAAGATGCAGCCCACCCGGGAGGAAGCCACCGCCGAGACGAATAAGTACCTGAAGATCGGAAGATTCAAATAAGCGGAACGGCAAATTGGTGTTTGATTAGCTTCGCCGAATTGACAATTGACAATTGACAGTTGACAATTATTGTGTCCCTCCGGGAGGATTTTGACATAACTCAGCGTATTTACAACCACATTTTTTCTTTTCATCCCGAAGGGATACCTTAATTGTCAATTGTAAATTGTTAATTGTCAATTAAAAAACAATTTACCGTTCCCTAAACAAAACGCGATCATCCCCCAACCCTATATCAAGGAGGAATCCCCCATGCGCTTTGGCATCCGCACCCTGGACGAGGCCTCCCTCCGGGGTAAAACGGTCCTGTGCCGGGTGGACATCAACCAGCCGGTGGACCGGGAGACCGGCACCCTGAAAAGCATCAACCGGATCGCCGCCTGCGTCCCCACCATCCGTGAGCTTTCCGACAAGGGCGCGAAGGTGGTGCTGCTGGCCCACCAGGGCAGCGACATTGAGTACAAGAATTTCTATACAACCAAGCCCCATGCCGCCGTGCTGGAGCGGCTGCTGAGAAAGCCGGTGCAGTGGATCGACGACGTGTGCGGCCCCGCCGCCCGGGAGAAGATCAAAGCCCTGAAGGACGGAGAGATTCTTCTGCTGGACAACGTCCGCTTCGTCTCCGAGGAGCAGACCCTCTTCGAAAAGAAGCTGCGTTTGACCCACGAGCAGCAGGCGAAAACCCTGCTGGTAGAGAAGCTGGCCCCCCTGGCGGACCTCTACGTCTGCGACGCCTTCGCGGCAGCCCACCGGGATCAGCCCAGCCTCTGCGGCTTTGAGCAGGTGCTCCCGTCTTACATGGGCAGACTCTTTGAAAAGGAATACTGCACCGTGTCCCAGGTGATGGAAGCACCGGAACGCCCCTGCGTGTTCGTCCTGGGCGGAGCGAAGATTGCCGACGCCTTTGAGATGATGAACACCGTGCTGGAGCGGGGCGTGGCCGACCGGGTACTCACCGGCGGCCTGGTTTCCAACATCTTCCTGGCCTCCCAAGGAAAGCCCGTGGGCCAGGGCAGTCTGGACTTCATCGCCCGCTCCAACTACTCTGAGTACATTGAAAAAGCCGCCGCGCTTTACGCCCGCTTTGGCAGCAAGATTCAGCTTCCTGAGGATCTGGCCTGGGTGGAGGACGGCGCCCGCCGGGAAGCCGCGCTTTCCCAGCTTCCCGGGGACATCACCGCTCTGGACATCGGCAGCGCCACCGCCGATGCCTACGCCCGGGTGATTCAGGATGCAAAGACCGTATTCGTCAACGGGCCCATGGGCGTGTTTGAGAAGGCGGAAACGGAACTGGGCACCAAAACCGTCTGGCAGGCCCTGGCGGGCACCCCGGGCTTCACGGTTCTGGGCGGCGGCGACAGCATCACCGCCACGGAAAAATACGATCTGACCGAAAAAATGGGATACATCTGCACCGGCGGCGGCGCGCTGATCCGCTTCCTCAGCGGCGAGGAGCTGCCCGTTGTAAAGGCTCTGCGCCACGGGGCGAATATCCCGGAATCCAAGGTGAGGTAACAAACATGGATGAAATCAATGTAAAAAAGCTCCAGGCCTTCGCCGTGCGCATCCGTATGGGCACCCTGGAGGCCATCCACAGCCTGGGCTCCGGCCATCTGGGCGGAAGCTTAAGCATCGCGGATGTGCTGGCCGTGCTCTACGGCCGGGAGATGAAGGTGGACCCCAAAAATCCCGCCTGGCCGGAACGGGACAAGCTGGTCTGCTCCAAGGGACACGCGGGCCCCGCGGTGTACAGCACCCTGGCGAACCTGGGCTTCATTCCCTACGAGGAACTGAAAACTTTGAACAAGCCCGGCACCCGGCTCCCCAGCCACTGTGACCGGAACAAAACCCCCGGCGTGGACATGACCACGGGCTCCCTGGGCCAGGGCACCTCCCTCGCCGCGGGCATGGCCCTGGGCGACCGGCTCCGGGGCTACAGCAGCCGCACCTTCCTCATCGTGGGCGACGGCGAGAGCAACGAGGGTCAGGTCTGGGAGGCCCTCAGCTTTGCGGCCGCCAAGAAGCTCAGCAATCTGGTGGTGCTTCTGGACTGGAACAAGCGTCAGCTGGACGGCTACACCGACGATGTGCTGCCCATGGGCGATTATGTTGCCAAGTTCAACGCCTTTGGCTTTGACACCGTGAAGGTGGACGGCAACAACGTGGAGGAGCTGGCCAAGGCGCTGGAGCGCACCCGTCAGGGCGGCGACAGGCCCTACGCCATCATTCTCGACACCGTGAAGGGCGCAGGCGTTCCCGAGGTGGCCGAGACCGTCATGAACCACAGCTACACCGTGGACGACGACCGGTTCCGCCGGTATATGGCGGACCTGGAAGCCCAGCTGCAGGAATTGGAGGGCTGAGCCATGATGAAAATTGAGTATACCGGAGCCATGGACCCCCGGCTGTGCAAGGCCGTGCTGGGGGAGACCATTCCCAAGCTGGCGGAAGCCGATCCGGACGTGATCTATCTGGACGCGGACCTGATGAACTGCATCGGCACCGCCAAATGGGCAGCGGCCCACCCCGACCGGGCCATCAACTGCGGCATTGCCGAGGCCAATATGGTGGGCGTGGCCTGCGGTCTGGCAAGCGCGGGCTTCAAGCCCATTGTCCATACCTTCGGCCCCTTCGCCTCCCGGCGGTGCTATGACCAGCTGTTCCTGTCCGGCGGCTACGCCAAGAATGAACGGCGGCACCCATATGCCCTTTGAGGATGTGGCGCTGTACCGGGCCATCCCCGGCTCCACCATCATCGACGTGACCGATCCCAATATGCTGGAAAGCGTGCTGCGCCAGTGTGTGGATCGTCCCGGCGTCAAGTACATCCGGGTGGGCCGGAAGCAGTACGCCACCGTCTACGCCCCCGGCAGCGAGACCCCCATCGGGTCATTTTCGCCGCGGGCATCATGGTGCATGAGGCCATGCAGGCGGCCAAGACTTTGGAAAACGAGGGCATCTCCGCCGGGGTGGTGGACCTGTTCACCATCAAGCCCCTGGACGCTGAGGCCGTGGTATCCTGGGCGCGGAAAACCGGAGCTGTGGTGGTGGCGGAGAACCACAACCGTAACGGCGGCCTCTACGATGCCGTAACCCAGGTGCTCAGCGAGGAGTGCCCCGTGCCCTGCCGCTGCGTGGCCGTGGAGGATGAATTCGGCGAGGTTGGCCCCCAGGGCTACCTGCAGAAGCGCTTCGGCCTCACCGCCGAGCACATCGTATCCCAGGTTCACGCCGTTCTTGAAAGAAAGAAGTAACCATGGAACTGGAATTTGGCTATGGCACCGGGGTCCAGCGGGTCACGGTGCCCGACCGGAATGTGACGGATATCCTTTTGTCCAACCCCATGGAGCATCCTCTCCGGGGGGAGGCCGCCGTGCGGCACGCTCTGGCGCATCCCATCGGCGCTGCCCGGCTGCGGGAGCTTCCCAAGCCCGGTCAGAAAATTGTCATCGTCACCAGTGACATTTCCCGGCCTTTGCCCACCTATGATGTGCTGCCTCCCGTGCTGGAGGAGCTGGACGCGGCGGGTATCCCCCGGGAGGATGTCACTCTGGTCTTCGCCCTGGGCTCCCACCGCCCCCACACCGACGCGGAAAAGCAGAAGCTCATGGGGAAATCCTATGGGGAAATCCGCTGCGAGGATTCCACCCCCGGTGACTGCGTCCACATGGGCGTGACCCGGCAGGGAACCCCCGTGGACATCTCCCGCCGGGTGGCGGAGGCGGATTTCCGAATCTGCCTGGGGAATATTGAATTTCACTACTTCGCCGGATACTCCGGCGGGGCCAAGGCCATCATGCCGGGGGTGTCCACACCGGAAGCCATTCAGGCCAACCACCGGATGATGGTATCCCCCGATGCCTGTGCCGGAAAGCTGGCGGGCAACCCCATCCGGGAGGACATCGAGGAGGCCGGGGATATCTGCGGCATCCACTACATTGTGAACGCGGTGCTGGACGAGCACAAGCACATCGTCCACGCGGTGGCCGGTGACGTGACGAAAGCCCACCGGGAGGGCTGCAAGTACCTTGACCGGATGTACCGCAAGCCCATCCATGAGCGTGCGGACATCGTTCTTGTGTCCCAGGGCGGCGCGCCCAAGGACGCGAACCTCTACCAGACCCAGAAGGCCCTGGACAACGCCAAGCACGCGGTGAAAAAGGGCGGCACCATCATCCTCATCGGAGCCTGCCCCGAGGGGTTAGGCAGTGCCAAATTTGAGCAGTGGCTCACCCAGTCCCCCTCCGCCCACGCCATGGTGGAGCGGATCGGCCGGGATTTCCAGCTGGGCGGCCACAAGGCCGCGGCCATCGGCATGGTGCTGGAGAACGCGGCCATCGATCTGGTGTCGGAAATGGAGCCGGACTTCGTCCGGAGCATCTTCCTGAATCCCCAGCCCTCGGCCCAAAAAGCCCTGGACGAAGCATTCCAAAAATACGGACCGGACGCCACAGTGATCGCCATGCCCTTCGGCGGGGCGACCCTGCCCATCGCGCCGGAATAGGAAAGGAAACCGAATATGCTGGATTCACGTTATGTAAACTTAGGAATTGCCCCCATCGGCTGGTGCAACGACGATATGCCCGAGCTGGGCGCGGAGAACACCTTCCGCCAGACCGTCAGCGAAATGGCCCTGGCGGGCTTTACCGGCTGTGAAATCGGCAACAAGTACCCCTCCGACCCGGCGGAGCTGAAGCGCCAGCTGGACCTGCGGGGGATGCGGATTGCCAGCCGGTGGTATTCCTCCTTTATCCTCACCCGCCCCATGGAGGAAGAGGAGCAGGATTTCATCCGGAACCTGGACTTCCTGGAAGCGGTGGGGGCTAACCGCATCAACGTCAGCGAGCAGAGCTACTCCATCCAGGGGAAAGCGGATACTCCCGTCCTCACCGGTGGTCACAAGCACGTCATGGACGATGCCGAGTGGGACCGGTTCTGCGCGGGGCTCAACCACCTTGGCAAGATCGCCGTCAGCCGGGGCTTCAAGCTGTGCTACCACCACCACATGGGCACCGTGGTTCAGACCAGCGCCGAAACCGACCGGATGATGGCGAACACCGACCCCAAGTGCGTGTTCCTCTGCTACGACACAGGCCACTTTACCTTCGCCGGGGAGGACCCCCTTGCCATGCTTCAAAAGTATGTGGATCGGGTGGGCCACGTCCACCTGAAGGACATGCGCCTGGACGTGGTGAAGAAGGTCCGCCAGGAGAACTGGAGCTTCCTCCGGGCCGTCCGGGAGGGGGCCTTCACCGTCCCCGGCGACGGCAACGTGGACTTTGATCCCGTGTTCCGGGTGCTCTCCGACGCCGGCTACCGGGGCTGGCTCCTGGTGGAAGCCGAACAGGACCCCGCCAAAGCCGACCCCCTGGAATACGCCATGAAAGCAAGAACCTACATCCGGGAGCATACCGGACTGTAAGCCCGACTGTGTTGAATTGACAATCGACAATTGACAGTTGACAATTATAGTGTCCCTCCGGGAGGATTTTGAAATGAAACAACCTGTTTTAGCAAATTTGATTTTGGTTTCATCCCGAAGGGATTCCTTAATTGTCAATTGTAAATTGTCAATTGTCAATTAATCAATCTTTCATAGCATTCTATCAACTTTTCGCGCAAGGAGGAACCCCTATGACCTATCTGAATCCGGGCAGCTTCCTTCGCCCGGGCTACAACGCCTATATCGACACCGCGAAAAATGACTACGGCACCCAGATGGATGTGGGCCTGCTGATCCTGGAGCCGGGGGACAGCTTCCGCTTCCGCGAGGAAGAAAAGGAAATCGCCGTCTTGCTGTGGTCCGGCAGCGTCACCTACGCCTGGGGCGGCCGCAGCGAGGAAGCCGTCCGTCCCGACTGCTTCCACTATGAAGCCTACTGCCTCCATGCGGGCCGCGGCGAGGAGATTACCCTCACCGCCCGGGAGCACAGTGAGCTGTACATCCAGAAAACCGTGAACGAGACCCCCTTCCCCGCCGTGTTCTACACCCCCGAAACGGTGCAGACCCAGCATGCGGGAGCAAATGGGGAATTGCTTGGCTGTATGCGCCGGGAGATCAAGACCTTCTTCGACTACGACAACGCCCCCTACTCCAACATGGTGCTGGGGGAGGTGCTGAACTTCCCGGCACCGGCCACAACGGTCTGGCCATCATCAACCACGGTTTCCACTCCCAGACAGCCGCACCCGGCTACGCCATGTGCTACGCCTGGGGCATCCGCCACCTGGAGGGGGACCCCTGGAAGAAAACCCGCATCGACGATCCCGAACACGCCTGGCTCTGGAAAAAGGATGCCAACGATCACATTTTCCAGGGCTGAGAAAGGAAGGATGCAATTATGAAAACCGTACGTTTAACCATGGCTCAGGCGCTGGTCCGCTTCCTGGAAAACCAGTACATTGCTTATGATGGGATCGAGCAGCCCTTTGTCCGGGGTGTGTTCATCATCCCCGGCCACGGCAACGTGGTGGGCCTTGGCCAGGCCCTGATTCAGGAGGCAAAGCGTCTGGAAATCTACCAGGGCAAGAACGAGCAGGGCATGGCCCAGGCCGCCGTGGCCTTCGCCAAGCAGCAGAAGCGCAAGCAGATCTGTGTCGCCACCTCCTCCATCGGCCCCGGCGCGGCCAACATGGTCACCGCCTGCGGTACGGCCACCTCCAACAACATCCCTCTGCTGGTGCTGCCCGGCGACACCTACGCCTGCCGCCAGCCCGACCCGGTGCTGCAGCAGGTGGAGCATACGCACTCCATGAGCATCACCACCAACGACGCATTTAAGGCCGTCTGCCGGTATTGGGATCGGATTGTCCGCCCCGAGCAGCTGATGAGCGCCTGCCTGAACGCCTTCCGCATCCTGACCGACCCCGCCAACACCGGCGCGGTGTGTCTGGCCATGCCCCAGGACGTGGAGGGCGAGGCCTACGACTACCCCGAGTCCTTCCTTGCCAAGCGGGTGTGGCGTCTGGAGCGCCGTCCCGCTGCGGAGGATGCCCTCCAGGATGCCGCGGCGGCCATCCGCGCCGCAAAGAAGCCCATGCTGGTCTGCGGCGGCGGCGTGCGCTACTCCGAGGCGCATAAGGAGTTCCGGGAGTTTGCCGAGAAGACCGGCATTCCCTTCGGCGAGACCCAGGCCGGCAAGAGCGCCCTGGAGTGGACCCACCCCCTGAATCTGGGTGGTCTGGGTGTCACCGGCTGCTCCGCCGCCAACGAGATTGCCAAAGACGCGGACCTGATTATCGGCGTGGGCACCCGCTACACCGATTTCACCACCGCCTCCAAGTCTCTGTTCCGGGAGGATGCCAAATTCGTCAACATCAACGTCTCCGACTTCCAGGCTCTGAAGCTGGATGCCGTTCCCGTGGTGGCCGACGCGAAGATGGCGCTGCCCCGGCTGCTGGAAAAGCTGGAGGGCTACAGGACCGCCTACACCACGGAAATCACCGACGCCCGCCGGAAATGGGCCCAGGAGCTTGTCCGTCTGGACGGCGTGGAATTTGAGGATACCGACGAGTGGCGGCCCATCATCAACGATGCCAACTACGCCTCCGCCCGCCGTTTTGCCCATGACCTGAACGCCAATCTCTGCCAGACCACCGCCCTGGGGGCCATCAACGCCATGATGGAGCCGGGTGACGTGGCCATCGGCGCGGCGGGAAGCCTGCCCGGCGATATGCAGCGGATGTTCCGTCCCACGGGCATTGACACCTACAACATGGAGTACGGCTACTCCACCATGGGCTACGAGATCGCGGGAGCCCTGGGCGTAAAGCTGGCCATCGGGGACGAGCATGAGGTCTATTCCTTCTGCGGCGACGGCAGCTTCAACATGCTCCACTCCGAGCTGATCACCGCCGTCCAGGAGGGCAAGAAGATCATCGTGTGCCTGTTTGACAACGCCAGCTTCGGCTGCATCAACAACCTCCAGGTGGGCCACGGCAACGCCACACTGTGCACCGAGCTTCGCGCCCGGGGAGCCGACGGCGCCCTGTCGGGTAAGTTCCTGGACATCAACTACGCCCAGGTAGCCGCAAGCTACGGCTGCGTCGCTTACCAGGCCCGGACCATGGGCGAGCTGAAGGAAGCCCTTGAGCAGGCCAAGGCCGTGAAGGGCCGCCCGGTGCTCATCGACATCAAGGTGCTGCCCAAGACCATGACCGACGGCTACGGTGCCTGGTGGCGTGTGGGCGATACCGAGGTCTCCGAATTCGAAGGCAACCGCCGCGCCTACGCCGATCACCTGGCCCACGTCAAAGACGCGAGAAAGTACTGATGCTCAGTTGTCAGTGGACAATTGACAGTTGACAGTTAAGGAGTCCCTTCGGGACGATTAAAACAGGACGACAAATTGGGGGTTTGGCGCGCCAAAAAATGCTGTCATTGCGAACCAGTGCGCACACTGGTGTGGCAATTCCCCAAGGATTTAGGACGGTTTTCGTTACGTTTCCCCTCTAACCGGGGGATTCCCACGCCAGTGTGCGCACTGGCTCGGAATGACAGGAAATTTGTGGCGTACACGTACAAACACCAATTTCCCGCACTTTCGCGCAGCTTCAATATGCTCATTTTATTCCATCCCGAAGGGATACCGCAACTGTCCACTCACACCCCCACCGCTTAAAACTCGAACATACAGGAGGAATTCACCATGGAAAAGGTTCTGAAAATCGGAATTATCGGCTGCGGGGCCATTGGACGGGACCATTGCCGCCGGATCATGAACACCGTCCCCGGGGCCACGGTGGTGGCCGTGTCCGACTATGTGGCCGCCGCTGCCGACGACACCGCCGCGAAATACGGCATCCGTTCCTACGGCAACGACTGTGACGGCATGATCCTCGACCCCGAGGTGGAGGCCGTTGTCATCACCTCCATCGACCCCACCCACCACGACTACGTGATGAAGACCCTGGCCGCCGAGAAGTGGTGCTTCTGCGAGAAGCCCCTGAGCCAGAACGCCAAGGACTGCGAGGAGATCATCGAGCGTGAGGTTTCCCTGGGCCGCCGTCTGGTGCAGGTGGGCTTTATGCGCCACTATGACCGGGGCTACGCCGAAATGAAGCGGATCATTGACTCCGGCGAGCTGGGCGCGCCGCTGGTCATCAAGGCCTGCCACCGCAACGTGAGCCAGGGCCCGGGGTTCAAGACCGAGAACGGCGTCACCAACGTGGCCATCCACGAGCTGGACATCTGCCGCTGGCTCCTGGACGACGAATACGAGGATGCCCAGTGCGTCCGGGTCCGCCAGTCCGCCAACTCCAACAAGGGCTACGACAATCCCCAGGTCATGCTGCTGCGGACCAAGAAGGGCTGCTTCATCGATGTGGAGGTCCAGGTGGCCGACGGCTACGGCTATGACATCCAGTGCGAGGTGGTCTGCGAGAACGGCACCGTGAAGCTGCCGGACCCCTACGCCGTGGTGCGCCGCTCCCGTCCCCAGGGCTGGGACAGCCTGAATCCCGCCGAGAGCATGCCCATCATGACCGACTGGAAGGAGCGCTTCATCGAGGCCTACGACATCGAGCTGTGCAAGTGGGTGGAATCCGTCCATGCAGGCCGCCTCACCGGCCCCTCCTCCTGGGACGGCTATGTTGCCTGCGTCGCCGGCGACGCCCTGAACGCCTCCCGGGGCACCTCCCAGTTCTATAAAGTGGAAACCATGGAAAAGCCGGAGCTTTACAAGTAATTCCAGCCCCATCCCCGCCCGCACCGCCGAGCGGGGATTTTTTATTACAGCACGAAAAAAACTGTCATTGCGAGGAGCGCAGCGACGTGGCAATCCCCCAACTATTCAGGACGGTTCGTTGGGGCGTTTGTCCGCTTAACGTACAATCCGGAAAATCCGGGGGATTGCCACGTCGCTGCGCTCCTCGCAATGACAGCTCTATTTGAGCGTTTCAAACACCAATTTGTCCTCTCCCAAGCCCCGGCGGGAGGGTGCCCCCCTCCTGTTCGCCGGAGAATTTGACTTGATTTTTACATATCCTCGCTTTCCCATTTTACACAATGCCGCTATAATGGTTCCGGTTCAGGTCTTATATTCTTTCAGTGGCTTCTTTTCGCCCCAAATCCCGCTGTTTACGGAGTTTTACGGAAATTTCCGTAAATTCTTTTCGGAAATAATTTGCAGAACCTTTCTTGTCAGGGAAACAGTCTGGAATAATCACCAAGAAACTCCTTCCCGACCTGTTGGATATGTCAAAAAATATGTATTTCACCGAATTGCAATTGACTAATTTTACAACACATGATATTCTTTGCTTAGAAGCCGTTACGAAAACGTGTCCGAAAGTCTGGCAGCATATCCAACCCCAAGCATTTCGCAATTCCCCAACCCCTCGCAGCGCTGAAACCATGAAAGGAGAAAAAAAGTGAAAAGGAAGAAAGTAAAACGGCCCTTCAACGGGACCAGGCTTAAAAACCAGGTTCTCAATGTGGTCAAGAACCCCTTCAATATGATTGTCGCGGTCAGCATGGTGGTGCTTTTCTGCCTGATCGTGATCCCTCTTCTGCAGATGATCGCCTCCACCTTCACCGCCGCCAAGGGCGAGATCAAGCGTATCGGCGGCAACGTAGGCGACTTCACCCTGTACTACTGGAAGTACCTGCTGGTTGGCAAGCTCTCCGGCGCAACATTGTGGGGCCCCCTGAAAAACTCACTGGTGGTGGGCCTCTTCACCGTGCTGGTATCCGTGCCTCTGGGCTCGGTGCTGGGCTGGCTGGTGGTTCGCTCCGACCTGCCCGGTAAGAAGCTCATCGGTATGCTGGTGGTCATCCCCTACATGATCCCCTCCTGGTGCAAGGCCCTGGCCTGGCTGGCGGTGTTCCGGAACAAGACCTCCGGCTCCCTGGGCTTCCTGGCAGGCCTGGGCATCCCCATACCGGACTGGCTGGCCTACGGGCCGGTGGCCATCGTTTTGTGTATGTCCCTTCACTACTACGCCTTCTCCTACATTCACGTTTCCTCGGCCCTTCGCTCCATCAACTCGGAGCTGGAGGAAATGGGTGAGATCTGCGGCGCCAATAAGGTGCAGATCCTCAAATCCATCACACTCCCCCTGGTGCTGCCCAGCATCCTGTCCGCCGTGGTTATGACGCTGAGTAAGTCCATCGGCACCTACGGTGTGGCTGCCAACCTGGGCTCCCGGATCGGCTACTTCACCCTGGCTACCAAGATGAAAACCTTCATCAACGGCGGCCCCCAGGGCGTAGGCTTCGCCATGAGTCTGGTTCTGATTTCCCTGGCCGCCCTGATTATCTTCTCCAACCAGAAGCTCATCGGTGTCCGCAAGTCCTACGCCACCATCGGCGGCAAGGGCGGACGTTCCAACGAGATGCACCTGGGCAAGGCCAAGGCTCCCCTGATGGCCTTCCTGGTGGTGTTCCTGTTCTTCGCCATGGTAGCTCCCATGTTCGTGCTGGTCATGGAAACCTTCCAGGTCACCACCGGCAACGGCTACGCTCTGAGCAATCTGACCCTCTACAACTGGATCGGCGCCGTGGAGGAAGCCGACCGCTACATCAGCTATCCCGGCATCTTCCGCAACCCCGAGTTCGGCAAGGCAGTGTACAACACCATCCGCCTGACCTTCATCGGCTCCATCATCACCGCACTGTGCGGCCAGTTCCTGGGCTACATCTCCACCCGGGGCCGGGGTAAGTGGTACGGCTCCACCACAGAGCAGCTGGTATTCATCCCCTACCTGATGAGCGGCGTGGCCTTCTCCAGCATGTACGTTGCCATGTTCAGCCAGCCCCATCTGGGCGGACTGATTCCCTCCCTGTACGGCACCTTCACCCTGATCGTGCTGACTTCCGTTGTCAAGCACTTCCCCTTCGCCAGCCGCTCCGGCACTGCCAACATGATGCAGATCGCCGTGGAGCTGGAGGAGGCCGCCGATATCAACGGCGCCAACTTCTGGCAGAGAATGGGTAAAATCGTCCTGCCCCTTGCCAAGAACGGTTTTATCTCCGGATTTATGCTCACCTTCATCAGCATCGCCAAGGAGCTGGATCTGATCATCATCATGATGGATAAGCACACCCAGACCATGTCGTATCTGGCCTTCACCTACTCTCAGGAGGGTTTAAACCAGATGGCGGACGCCATCTCCGTATGCGTCCTGCTGTTCATCCTGGTATGCTACATCATCGCCAACCGGTTCGGCGCCGACATCGGCAAGGCCTGGTAACGTGACGCACTGTGCGGGAAAGGAAAAGACAAAATGAGCAGAATTGAATTAAAGCACATTGATAAATTTTATGGTGACAACCACGTCCTGAAGGACATCAGCCTGGTCATCGAGGACGGCGACTTCATGACCCTGCTGGGCCCCTCCGGCTGCGGCAAGACCACCACCCTTCGCGTGGTCTCCGGCCTGGAGAAGCCCCAGAACGGCGTCATGACCATCGACGGCGAGGAAATGATCAACGCGGATCTGGCCTACTACGCCGAGCCCAGCAAGCGGGGCCTCAACCTGGTGTTCCAGTCCTACGCCCTGTGGCCCCACATGACCGTCCGGGAGAACATCGCCTTCGGTCTGAAAATCCAGAAGCTGCCCAAGGCCGAGATTGAGAAGCGGCTCAAGGATTCCCTGCGGATGATGCGGATTGAGGAGTACATCGACCGCTATCCCAACGAGCTGTCCGGCGGCCAGCAGCAGCGTGTGGCCATCGCCCGGGCCGTTGCCTCCAACCCCAAGCTGCTGCTTCTGGATGAGCCCCTTTCCAACCTGGATGCCCGTCTGAGAATTGACATGCGCTCCGAGCTCCAGCGGATCCACCGGGAGCTGGGCACCACCATCATCTACGTCACCCACGACCAGGTGGAGGCGCTGACCATGTCCACCAAGATCGCCCTGTTCAAGAAGGGCGAGCTG
>SFHI01000007.1 GCA_004555705.1 Clostridiales bacterium
AACTACCCTTTTGGTTTTTGGACGGATCTTTTGCCGGAGCATGCGTTTTGAAAAGTCCGCAATACACAAAGTATTCCGGACTTTCCAAAACTTTTGTTGAAACAAAATCTCTCGCCCAAAACACCAAAAAGTAGTTTTTAGAGGTTGCCAACAATTTGTCCGCCTGATGGCTTCATTTGGAAAGTATTTTCATGCGAAAAAACCGCGTCCCGGAAATTTGGGGCGCGGATTTTTTGGGCTCACAGGAAGCGGTTCAGCTCCTCCAGGAGCTTTCGGATGTCGATGGGCTTGGGGATGTGGCCGTCCATACCGGCGGCCAGGGCGGCCTGGCGGTCCTCCTCAAAGGCGTTGGCAGTCATGGCCAGAATGGGAATGGACCTTCGCTCCGGGTCGGGAAGCTGCCGGATGGCCCGGGTGGCGGTGTAGCCGTCCATATGGGGCATCTGAATGTCCATGAGGATCAGGTCGAATTCTCCGGGGGACGAGCAGGCCACCAGGTCCACGGCCTGGTCGCCGTCCGGGACGGTGACCACCGTGAAGCCCAGGTCCGTCAGCAGCTCCTGGGCAATCTCCCGATTCAGCGCGTTGTCCTCCGCCAGCAGAATCCGTTTCCCGGCGTAATTCCTGTTGCCGCCGGAATCCGTGGGGGCTTCGGAATCCTCCCAGACGACGGGGAAGGTGAATTGGACGGTGAATACCGTACCCTCCCCGGGGGCGCTGGTGACATCAATGGAGCCTCCCATCATGGCCACCAGATTCTTCACGATGCTCAGGCCCAGGCCCGTGCCCTGGATGCCCGCCTCCGAGGAACTGCGCTCCCGTTCAAAGGCATCGAACATCCTGGGCAGGAACTCCTTGTCCATGCCGATGCCCGTGTCCTGCACCGTAAGCGTGTAGTCCGCCGTGCCGCGGCGGGTTCGGGTCTGGGTGAGGGTAACCCGGACCTTGCCTCCGGGGGGCGTGAATTTCTGGGCGTTGCTGATGAGATTGATGGCAATCTGCTCCAGGCGCAGGCTGTCGCAGAGAATCCGGTCATTGCGGACATCCACCTGGGTGGTGAAGGCGATGTCCGCCTGGGCCATGCTCTCGGAGAACAGGTCCCGGATGCTCTCTATCCCGGCCCGGATGCTGGCGGGGGCGGGCTGCAGGGTGGTTTTGCCGCTTTCGATCCGGGCCAGGTCCAGAATATCATTGATGATTTTCAGAAGAAGCACCCCGGAGCGGCGGATCTTTCCAAGGTAATCCCGGACGGCGGGGGGATCGTCGCTATGCCGGTCCGCCAGGTCCGCGAAGCCGATGATGGCGTTCATGGGGGTGCGGATGTCGTGGGACATATTGAACAGGAAGATGCTCTTGGCACGGTTGGCCTTCTCCGCCGCCTCCATGGCGGCCTTCAGGGCACTCTGGCGTTCGGTTTCCTCCTGACGGGCGTCGGTGATGTCCTGATCGGCCAGGAGCACCTTGGTGGGGGCGCCCTCCCGGCGTTCCACGCACACGGCGCACAGGCGAATCCAGGTGTCCTGGTCCTCCAGGGACCGGTACTCCAGCCGCAGCTCCTGTTCCCCGGCTTTCAGCTCCTCCCGCAGCTTTTCCGGGGCGAGGAAGCGCCGCAGCTGCTCCCGGGGTTCCGCGTCCCGGACCTGGTTCAGGATGCAGCGCTCCAGCTCGGCATAGGGCCCTGTCCTGGGCAGGTCGGGCGTCGGGGGCTCCCCATCCAGCAGGCACCGGTAGGTGTCCGCCTCCAGGTCCACCAGAATGAACCGCTTGAACAGCTGGGGTGCGCCGTGAATCACATAGTCCATGTCCCGGTTTTCGTCCAGCAGCCGCTTTTTCTCCCGGCGGCTGGCCACCAGCAGGAACATGATGTAGAAAAAGAATATGACAATCAGGGATGCCTCCAGGAGGATGCCGGGGCCGATGGCCTCCCGGTACATCTGCCCGGTGACCACACCGGGGAAGGTCTGAATCAGGAACCAGTCCACGCTCGGGAGTTTCATCACATACCCGTTGCCGGTGCCGGAGTCGGTTCGGTAGGTAAAGGGGGTATCCTCCCCGGTCTCAAGGGAGCGGAGGACCCGCTGGGTGTTTTCCTCATTGATGTGGGCTTCGCTGGTCAGGTAGTCCCGGATGTTTTCGGGCACGCCGAAATCCCCCTGGACGCCCTGGTTGCCCGCGATAACGGTTCCGTCCGGCATACACAGGAAGGCCGTGGCGTCCACGCCGAAGAAGGAGGATTGAAGCAGCTCCTTCATCCGCTCCTCCGCCAGGTAAACGCCCCGCAGGACGCCGACGATCTCCCCCTGATAGCGCAGGGGGGTGTAGAAATTCACAAGGGTTTCGCTGGTGATCCGGGAGTGGGGGGTGACGGAGATTCCGGAGTGGCCCGCCATGCCCTCCAGGTAGTAGTCCCGGTCCCGGGAATCGTTGGAGCGGCCGTCGGAGGCGATGTTCTTGCCCTCGCTGTCCACATAGCGGACATAGTCGAAGGGGGTATGCTCCTCCAGCGCCAGCAGCTGCTCCGGGGTGATCTGGTCGGAGGTCAGGGTGGTGCCGAACCAGTAGGAGAGCATCTCAATCTGCTCCATGGACTCGGCCAGCACCTTGTCCAGCTGCTCGGCCTTCTGGACCGCGTTGTCCTGGGCGTAGCTTATGTTCTGGCGGAGGATCCGCTCCCGGTTCAGGTAGGCAAAGCTGATAAACAGCAGAATCGTCGCCACCAGGGCCGCAGCCCAGAGAAGAAGCTGCGGAAGTCTGTTCTTTTGCCTGGGAAGGGGCGTTTTCACGGAAGCATCCTCCTCTCGGACAAGGATCAAAGTGAATTGCGGGGACATGGCGGGGAGATCAATTGTTGCTTGAAAGTGTCCTTGCCCTCCCCTTTGGGGAGGGTGGCCGAGCGTAGCGAGGTCGGGAGAGGTTCGCAACCGCACTATTTTTTGCTTTTTTCCGCTAAAGGTTGCTGGGAACCTCTTTCGTCAGCCCTTCGGGCTGCCACCTTCCCCAAAGGGGAAGGCAAGCGAAAAGCGCATCAAAACTTCAAACAACAATTTGTCCTTTTCACGCGGTGAATTCTAATGGAAGTATATCACTTCCCAAAAGAATCCGCAAGGGCTGACGGGAAAAATCAGGAAAACAGAAAACCCCTTCGCAATCCGGGCAGTAATTCCTGCCGGACCGCAAAGGGGGTTCATAGGTGGGCACCTCTAAAAACTACCCTTTTGGGTTTTGGACGGATCTTTTGCTCCAACAATGCGCTTTGAAAAGTCCGCAATACACCAAGTATTCCGGACTTTCCAAAACTTTTGTTGGAACAAAATCTCTCGTCCAAAACGCCAAAAAGTAGTTTTTAGAGGTCGCCAGGTGTTCAGGCGCTAGACTTCGTCGCCCCAGACGATGGCGCATTCCACCGCCCGGTGCCAGCCCCGCAGGAGCTTTTCCCGGAGGGGCTCTTCCATCTGAGGGGTGAATACCCGGTCGATGGCCCAGTTGCTGCGGATATCCTCCAGGCTCTCCCAGTAGCCCACAGCCAGGCCCGCCAGATACGCGGCTCCCAGGGCGGTGGTTTCGATGCACTCCGGCCGGTGGACATCGCAGTTTAGGATGCTGCTCTGAAACTGCATCAGAAAATCGTTGGCGCAGGCGCCGCCGTCCACCTTCAGCGCGGTGATGGGGATGCCGGAGTCGGCCTCCATGGCCTTGCAGATGTCATAGGTCTGGTAGGCCAGGGATTCCAGGGTGGCCCGGATCAGGTGGGCCCGGGTGAAGCCCCGGGTGATGCCCACGATGCAGCCCCGGGCGTGCTGATTCCAGTAGGGCGCGCCAAGGCCTGTGAAGGCGGGCACCACATAGGCCCCGGCGGTGTTGGTGACGCTGGTGGCATACTGATAGCTTTCACTGGCGGAGGTCAGCATATTCATCTGATCCCGGAGCCACTGGATGGCGGCGCCCGCCACGAAGATACTGCCCTCCAGGGCGTATTCCACATGGTCTTCATACCCCACGGCGATGGTGGTGACGAGGCCGCTTTTGCTCTCCACCGGGGTGCGGCCCGTGTTCATCAGCAGGAAGCACCCGGTGCCGTAGGTGTTCTTCATCTGGCCCGGCTGGAAGCAGCACTGACCGAACATGGCGCACTGCTGGTCTCCCGCGGCCCCCGCGATGGGAATCTCTCCGCCCAGCAGCTCGAAGTCCGTTTTTCCGTAGACGCAGCTGGAGGGCTTCACCTGGGGCAGCAGCGATTCCGGGATATCCAGCAGCTCCAGCAGCTCTTTGTCCCAGCACAGGTCGTGGATGTTGTAGAGCATGGTGCGGCTGGCGTTGGTGTAGTCCGTGACGTGGACCCGGCCCCCGGTCAGGTTCCAGATCAGCCAGGTGTCGATGGTGCCGAAGAGCAGCTCTCCACGGTTCGCCCGCTCCCGGGCTCCGGGGACGTTGTCCAGGAGCCACTTGATCTTGGAGCCGGAGAAATAGGCGTCGGGAACCAGGCCGGTTTTGCTGCGGATCAGGTCGCTGTAGCCCCGCTCCACCAGGTCGTCGATGATGCCCGCCGTCCGGCGGCACTGCCAGACGATGGCCCCAGCGATAGGCTCGCCGGTGGCCTTGTCCCAGAGAACGGTGGTTTCCCGCTGGTTGGTGATGCCGATGGCCGCAATGGCATCGGCCTCCACGCCCAGCTTCTCCATGGCGTTTTTGGCCACCTCCAGGGTGGTACGCCAGATTTCCATGGCGTCATGCTCCACCCAGCCGGGCTTGGGGAAAATCTGCCGGAACTCCTTCTGGGCGGAGGAACAGATGTGTCCCTCCCGGTCAAACAGAATGCAGCGGGAGCTGGTGGTTCCCTGGTCCAGAGACATAATGTAGCGCATGGGCGTACCTCCTTGGATGTGGGTTCAGGCTTGTCGGGTTCCTTCAGCAAATCGAAAAATAGGTGTTTGTAGGGCTGTGCCGCAATTACCTGTCATTGCGAACCAGCGCGCACGCTGGTGTGGCAATCCCCCCGATGAATGGAACTAGGTAACGATTACCACCAAAAACGTGAATTCTTCTGCAATTGTGGGTACTTGTCGCAACATTGTACGTCTAACCGGGGGATTGCCACGCCACTTAAGCGCACTGGCTCGCAATGACAGAAAAAACGTACAAACACCAATTTGTCAAACTGCTGACCGATTCCAATGGGCAATCGGAGAAATCAGATTCTGGCGACACCGGAGGCACGGGCGGCTTCGGCAACGGCCTTGGCCACGGCGGGGCCCACTCTGGGATCGAAGGCGGCGGGGATGATGTAGTTTTCGTTCAGCTCCTCGTCGGAGATGAGGCCGGCCAGCGCGTTGGCGGCGGCGATCTTCATCTCCTCGTTGATGTCGGAGGCCCGGACGTCGAAGGCACCCCGGAAAATGCCGGGGAAGGCCAGCACGTTGTTGATCTGGTTGGGATAGTCGCTGCGGCCGGTGGAAACCACCTTGGCGCCGCCTGCCTTGGCCTCGTCGGGGTAGATCTCGGGGGTGGGATTGGCGCAGGCGAAGATGATGGCGTCGCGGTTCATGGTGGCGACCATTTCGCGGGTCACCATGCCGGGGGCGGACACGCCGATGAACACATCCGCGCCCACCAGCATATCTGCCAGGGAGCCGGCCTTCCGGTCCAGGTTGGTGACTTCCGCCATTTCCTCCTTGATCCAGTTCAGACCCTCCCGGCCCTTGAAGATCGCGCCCTTCCGGTCGCACATGGTCACATTCCGGAAGCCGGAGGACAGCAGCAGCTTCACAATGGCGATGGCGGCGGCACCCGCGCCGGAGGTGACGATCTTCACGTCCTCCTTGCGCTTGCCCACCACCTTCAGGGCGTTGGTCAGGCCCGCCAGGGTGATGACGGCGGTGCCGTGCTGGTCGTCGTGGAAGATGGGAATGTCGCACTTTTCCTTCAGCTTGCGCTCGATCTCGAAGCACCGGGGGGCGGAGATGTCCTCCAGGTTGATGCCGCCGAAGGAGCCGGAGATCAGATACACGGCGTTGACGAACTCGTCCACGTCCTTACTCTTGACGCACAGGGGGAAGGCATCCACATTGCCGAAGGCCTTGAACAGGGCGCACTTGCCCTCCATGACGGGCATACCGGCCTCGGGGCCGATGTCTCCCAGGCCCAGAACGGCGGTGCCGTCGGTGATGACCGCGCACAGGTTGTGGCGGCGGGTCAGCTCGTAGGACTTGTCAATGTCCTTCTGAATTTCCAGACAGGGCTGGGCCACGCCGGGGGTATAGGCCAGGGACAGGTCGTCCTTGGTGGCCACAGGCACCTTGGTGACAACCTCAATTTTGCCGCCCCACTCCTTGTGAAGCCGCAGGGATTCTTTTGCGTAATCCATGTTTTTCTCCTCCATTGCTGTATAAAATAATGGGTAAACGAAGATAGAAGGGTAAATGGTGCTTTAGCTAAGTTGACAGTTGAAAGTTGACAGTGGACAGTTGTGGTATCCCCTTCGGGGATGATAAAAATGACTGTCAGGTGAGCGCGGCAGCCCGGCAAATTGGTGTTTGCCGCACGAAAAAAGAACTGTCATTGCGAGACCAGTCCGCAGACTGGTCGTGGCAATCCCCCAACAATTCAGGACGGTTTGTTAGGGCGTTTGTCCGTTCTTTGTACATTTCCCCTCTATCCGGGGGATTGCCACACCAGTGTGCGCACTGGTTCGCAATGACAGGTAATTTGGGACGCATCCCTACAAACACCAATTTTCCGTTCTATTTATTCGTCCCGAAGGGACACCTTAACTGTCCACTTTCCACTGTCAACTGTCCACGAATCCACAATTCGCTGCTTTACCGCGCGGGGGTATCAGTCCTCAAAGGGGAAGTGGTAGTCCAGGCCGCATTCGTCGCGCAGAGCGATGAACTCGCGCTGGATGGATTCGCCCACGGGGACGCCCTTGTCCTTGCGCTCCTGCCAGGCGAGGTACTCCTTCTCACCGGCGGTGTAGATCCGCTCGGCGCCGGGGGCCTTGGTGGACTCCCGCAGGCCGCGGCAGATGCCTCCGGCGGTGTGCTTGAAGGTGTCCAGACCCATGAAGAACTCGGGGTTGATGACAAAGAAGAAGTGGCCCAGACGGTACATCCGGTTGGTGCCGTCGGGATTCTTGCCGGAGAGGTCCTTCATATAGGGGCCGCCGCAGAGGGCGGAGGAGAGAATCTCCACAATGGTGGTGAAGCCGTAGCCCTTGTAGCCGCCGGTTTCCTCCCCCAGGCCCCCCAGAGGCAGCAGGGCGCATTTGCCCGCGCGCATATCCTTCAGGATTTTGCCGGAATCGGTGATGGTGTCGCCGTTTTCCGTGACCACCAGGCCCGCCGGGGTGGGCTTGCCGCTGCGCTCATAGAACTCGATCTTGCCGTTCTGGATGGTGGAGGTGGCGCAGTCGAAGTTGAAGGGGAATTCCTCGTCGGTGGGCATGGTGAAGGTCAGGGGATTCGTGCCCATCATGGGCTCCACGCCGAAGGTGGGGGCCACCGAAGGCCGGGCGTTGGTGCCGGAGATACCGATCATGCCGGCTTTCTCCGCCATGGTAGTCCAGTAGCCTGCAATGCCATAGTGGGTGGAGTTCATGATGGCGCCGCCGGCCATGCCGCAGACGCGGGCCTTCTCAATGAGCTTCTCCATCATGCGGTAGCTGGCCACCATGCCCATGCCGTTGTTGGCATCCATGACCAGGGTGGTGGGGGTTTCCTTCAGAATGTCGATTTTGGTCACGGGGAGCAGGGTGCCGTTTTTGATGCGGTCTAAGTAGATGGGCTTGAACCGGTTGCAGCCGTGGCTCTCAATGCCCCGGCGGTCGGATTCCAGCAGCACGTCCGCGCAGATCCGGGCGTCCTCCTCCGGCACGCCGTAGGCCTTGAATACGTCTACCATAAAGCCGTTGATCATATCCCAGGGAATGTAGGGACGGGTTTCCATAATATTACCTCCAATCGTTGATTGAACGCTGAATAAACCAAATAGGCTTCCGGTGTAAATTGTTGTTTACGCGTGCGCACCCGGAAAAAACACTGTCATTGCGAGCCAGTGCGCACACTGGCGTGGCAATCCCCCGGTTGCATGGAACCAGGTAGCGATTACCGCCAAGAACCGGAACAACCCTCGTTTTTCGGGTGCTATTTGGTACATTTTCCCTCTAACTGGGGGATTGCCACACCAGGAAAGCGGACTGGTTCGCAATGACAGGAAACTTAAAGGCGAAGCCACGAAACGGCAATTTATCGCCTCTGCATGCGGAATCCTACAGGCTCCAGACCTTTGGGCTGGAGGAGGATACTGCGGTGACGCCGGCCTGGAGGGCCTGGATCACGTCCTGCTTGCTGCGGATCAGGCCTCCGGCAATCAGGGGGATGGGGGTCTGGACGGTGATTTCCCGGATGACGGTGGGAAGAATCCCGGGGAGCACCTCCACATAGTCCGGGCGGCTCCCCTCCAGCTGCTGCAGCAGGGTGGCTACGGACATGGAATCCAGCAGGAACGCCCGCAGAATCCCCACCAGCCCCAGCTGCTGGGCCCGGCGCACCTGGGGCATCCGGGTGGAGATGATCCCGTCGGGATGGCAGATGCGCACCATGCCATCCACGGCGGCCTCCCGGTTGCTGAAGCCGTCCGTCAGGTCGATATGTACAAAGCAGGACTTTCCCGCCTGGTGAATCTGCTGCACCAGCTCCTCAATATTCACGATGGAACCATAGAGCAGGAAAATCACCCGGCAGTCGGAGGCCAGAGCCAGCCGCAGCCCCGCGTCGTCCTTCACGGCGGCGATCACCGGGGAGTCCAGCAAAAGCGGATGAATTTTATTCAAGCAGCGAAGCACCTCCCGGATGTAAAAAAGGAGCAGAATGCCACCAATACATTCTACTCCAATACTCATTATCAATAATAGCAAAGGTTTCCCGAAAAGTCAAGCGGTTCTGACGGATTTCGCCGGGGAAACCGCCGCGGGGCTGTGGAGATTGACGAAGGCCGCGGGAATTTTCTCTTTACGCCTGGGCAAAACTATGGTATAATTTAATTAGAACAACTGTTTTAGAATGGAGGCGGGGAAGTGAAAGCACGCAGCTATATTGCCATTGATCTCAAGTCCTTCTATGCCTCCGTGGAGTGTATTCTCCGGGGGAAGGACCCCATGACCACCAATCTGGTGGTGGCGGACGAGAGCCGCACGGAAAAGACCATCTGCCTGGCGGTGTCCCCGTCCTTAAAGAGCTTCGGCATCCCGGGACGGCCCCGGCTCTTCGAGGTGGTGCAGAAGGTGAAGGGGGTCAACGCCATCCGCAGGGTCTCGGCCCCCGGGAAGCAGTTCACGGGCAGCTCCGTGGACCTGCCAACCCTGCAGCGCCACCCGGAGCTGGAGGTGGACTACCTGGTGGCCCCGCCCCAGATGGCACTGTATATGGAGACCAGCACCGCCATTTATCAGGTGTACCTGAAATACATCGCCCCCGAGGACATCCATGTGTATTCCATCGATGAGGTGTTCATTGATGCCACCAACTACCTGAAGCTCTATGGGCTCACCGCCCGGGAGCTGGCTATGAAGATGATCCTGGATGTGCTGGAGCGCACCGGAATCACCGCCACCGCCGGAATCGGCACCAATCTGTACCTGTGCAAGGTGGCCATGGACATTGTGGCCAAGCACCTTCCCGCGGACAAAAACGGGGTGCGGATTGCCCAGCTTGACGAAATGAGCTACCGGGAACAGCTGTGGGATCACCGGCCCATTACGGATTTCTGGCGGGTGGGCCGGGGCTACGCCCGGAAGCTGGAGCGCCACGGGATTTTCACCATGGGGGATGTGGCCCGGTGCTCATTGCAGAATGAGGATTTATTATATAAGCTCTTCGGCATCAACGCGGAGCTGCTGATTGACCACGCCTGGGGCTGGGAAAGCTGTACCATGGCGGATATCAAGGCCTACCGGCCCGAAACCAATTCCATCAGCTCCGGCCAGGTGCTGCAGCAGCCCTATGACTTCGAAAAGGCAAAGCTGGTGACCCGGGAGATGACGGATGCCCTGGTGCTGGACCTGGTGGACAAGGGGCTGCTGACGGATCAGATTGTGCTGACCGTGGGCTACGACATCGAAAACCTGACGGACCCCGCCCGGGCGGAGGCCTACCACGGGGAGGTCACCACCGACGGCTATGGGCGGAAGATTCCCAAGCACGGCCACGGCAGCGTGAACCTGGGCAGACCCACCGCTTCCACTGCAAGGATTGTGGAAGCGATGATGGCGCTTTTCGACCGGGTGGCGGACCGGAATCTGCTGGTGCGGCGGCTGAATGTGACGGCCTGCCGGGTGATTCCGGAAAGCCAGCTTCCCCCGGAGGAGGGACAGCTGAGTTTGTTTGATGAGGGGCAGGAGGATACCGAGGCGCTGGAGCGGGAAAAGCGCCGGCAGAAAGCCATCCTCACCATCCAGAAAAAGTACGGAAAAAACGCCCTGCTCAAGGGCATGAACCTGGAGGAAGGGGCCACCGCCCGGGACCGCAACGGCCAAATCGGCGGCCATAAGGCGTAAATCCGTGGGAAGGTAAATTGTTGTTTACAGTTTTCAAACACCTTACGTTACTACCGTAGGGGCGGCTACTAGCCGCCCGAAAGGTTCTTACTTTTGAGCGTTTTCGATAGAACGGGGTGCTTTCATGGACGAAAGGTTGCGGGCGGCTGATAGCCGCCCCTACGGTAAAATCTCAACAAACAACAATTAACCGCTGTTATGGGAAAAACAGGTGTATTTTATGAAGAACAAACCGTCCCGTTATGAGGACATTATGTATCTGCCCCATCCGGTGTCGAAAAGCCGGAAGCGGATGAGCCAGTACGACCGGGCGGCTCAGTTTTCGCCCTTCGCGGCGCTGGTGGGCTATGACGCGGCCATCCGGGAGGAGGCACGGCTTACTTCCGGGCGGCGGGAGCTGGCCGAGGACGCCTTGACGGCCCTGAACCGGAAATATGCGCTGCTTGCGGAGCACCTGAAAGAAGGGCCCCGGGTGGAGGTCACCTGGTTCCGGGAGGATGACCGGAAGGCCGGGGGCGAGTATGTGACCAGCCGGGGCCTGCTCACTGCCGTCAGTGCACAGGGGCAGTGGCTGGAGCTGGACCGGGAAATGAGAATCCGGTTCGGGGATATTTTCGCACTGGAAAGCTCTGTATTCCGGGAGGAATAGAGGCCCCACTGCCGCGCTACCCCGGGATTCTCCCCTGGGGAGAGAGAATCGGAAAGGGTAGGTTGCCTGAGGGCGGAAAATGTGGTATAATCCTGCCCATAGCAAAGGACCCCACTGCGGCAAACAGACAAATTATTGTTTGAAGGTTTCCGAACACGTAACGTTGCTACCGTAGGGGCGGCTATTAGCCGCCCGAAACGTTCGGAATTGTTGAGTTTTTCCGATAGATCCGACTGCTTTTGTTGTCGAAAGGTGGCGGGCGGCTAATAGCCGCCCCTACAGCATCATCTCGGCAGACAACAATTTATCTGCCTGCTGGGGGGAAAGGATATTTTATGCAATTATCCGCGAAAATGGTTCGGGAGCGGCTGGCGCACATGAAGCCCCTGCTGGAAAACTGCTCCCTGGAAACCCTGCGCAAGGGGCAGAACGCCCTGGGCGAGGTGATGAAGGCCGCCCGCCATACCCAGGTGCGGGTGAAGCGCCATGATTTCCCCCTCTTTTCTGCCGCCTGGGTGCTGCCCAGGGACGCCCGGCGGGAAGGGGTGATTCTGTACCTTCACGGTGGGGGCTATACCTGCGGGGGACTGGAATACGCCCTGGGCTTCGGGGCCGCCCTGGCGGACGAGTGCGGGGTGCGGGTATTCTGCGCCGCTTACCGGCTTGCCCCGGAGCACCGGTTCCCGGCGGCGGTGGAGGACGGGGCTGCTGCCTACCGCTACCTGCTGGAAAAGGGCTACCCCCCGGAACAGATCAGCCTCTGTGGCGAGAGCGCCGGGGGCGGGCTGTGCTTCAGCCTGTGCATGTATCTGCGTCAGCAGGAGCTGCCCCTGCCCGGGAGCATCGTGGCCATCTCCCCCTGGACGGATTTGACCTGTAACCGGGAAAGCTACGAAACCAACCGGGAGAGGGATGTATCGCTGTCGGAGCAGCAGCTGAAATTCTTCGCGGAGTGCTACACCGATACCCCGGAGGACCCGCTGGCCTCTCCGCTGCTGGGGGACCTCAAGGGAATGCCGCCCTCGCTGATCTTTGTTGGCGGGGATGAGATTCTCCTCAGTGATGCCCGGGAGCTGCACCGAAAGCTCCGGGAGCAGGGAACCATTACCCAACTGGTGGTTCGCCCGGAGCGGTGGCATGCCTATGTGCTCTACGGCTTGCAGGAGGACCGGCAGGACTTCGTTACCCTGGGCGCCTTCCTCAGCCGTTACCTTTCCCGGGAGCGGAAGCTGCGGTGGATGCGCCTGGACAACGCGGCGAAAATCTACCCCGCCGCCCTGCGGCAGAGCTGGAGCAATGTGTTCCGGCTGTCGGTGACCCTGGGGGAGCAGGTGGACCGGCAGGTGCTGCAATCGGCTCTGGACGTGACCGTGCGAAGGTTCCCCTCCATCTGTGTCCGGCTGCGGCGGGGGCTGTTCTGGTACTATCTGCAGCAGCTGAGCCAGGCACCGAAAATCCGGGAGGAGAGCAGCTACCCCCTGACCCGGATGTCCCGGAAGGAGGTGGGGCAGTGCGCCTTCCGGGTGATTGTGTACCAAAACCGCATCGCCGTGGAGTTCTTCCACGCCGTTACCGACGGAAATGGGGGGCTGGTGTTCCTGAAAACCCTGACGGCGGAATATCTGCAGCAGAAATACGGCGTGTCCATCCCCGCCGGGGAGGGCGTGCTGGGACGGCTGGAGGCCCCCCGGGAGGAGGAGCTGGAGGACAGCTTCCTCAAATACGCCGGAAACGTCAACGCCAGCCGCCGGGAAAACAACGCCTGGCGTCCCTGGGGCACGCCGGAGCAGGACGGCTTCCTGAACCTGACCTGCTTCCGGTTGGACACGGCGGAGGCTTTGGAGAAGGCCCACGCCTATGGGGTCAGCCTGACGGAATTTCTGTGTGCCGCGCTGATGCTGGGGCTGCAGAATCTCCAGCAGGAGCGGGTTTCCAATCCCAAAAGGAGAAAACCCATCCGGGTACAGGTGCCGGTGAATCTGCGAAAGCTCTTCCCCAGCAGCACGCTCCGCAATTTCGCCCTCTATACCACCCCGGAGATTGATCCCCGGCTGGGCAGCTACAGTTTTTCGGAAATCTGCCAGGCGGTGCACCACCGGCTGGGTCTGGACGTGAATCCCAAGGTCATGTCCAGCCGCATCGCCGTGAATGTCAGCAGCGAAAAGCAGATGATCGTTCGGGTGATGCCGCTGTTTCTCAAAAACATGGTGATGAAGGCGGTGTTCAACCAGGTGGGGGAGAAGAAATGCTGCCTGTGCATGTCCAACCTGGGCCAGGTGAAGCTGCCGGAGGAAATGCTTGCCTATGTGCAGCGGATGGATTTCATCCTGGGCGTCCAGGCCACCGCCCCTCAGAACTGCGGCTGTGTGTCCTTCGGGGGCAATCTGTATATCAACTTTATCCGCAACATCCGGGAGCCGGAGCTGGAGGCCCACTTCTTCCGGGTGCTGCGGGATCTGGGTCTGCGGGTGGAGGTTCAGACCAACGCCCGGGAGTGAGGAGAAAGTATGTATTGCATCAAATGCGGCGTAAAACTTGCCGACAGTGAAAAAAAGTGCCCCCTGTGCGGCACGGTGCCCTTCCATCCGGACATCCGGCTGGAGGAGGGAGAGCCGCTGTACCCGCCGGACCGGTACCCCAGGCAGCAGGTGAACAGGAAGGGCATTCTGGGCGTGGTGACCATGCTGCTGCTCATGCCCGTGTTCATCACCCTGATCTGCGACCTGAGCCTTCACGGCCGGGTGACCTGGTCGGGGTATGTGATGGGGGCAATCGCTCTGGGCTATGTGGCGGCGGTGCTGCCCTGCTGGTTCCGGCGGCCCAATCCGGTGATTTTTGTGCCCTGCGGGTTCGCCGCGGCGGGGCTGTATGTGCTGTATATTGACCTCATGACGGGGGGCGGCTGGTTTCTCAGCTTCGCGTTTCCGGTAGTGGGCTTTTTGGGGCTGCTGGTTACCGCGGTGGTGACCCTGAGCCGGTATATCCGCCGGGGAAGGCTCTATATCTATGGCGGAGCCATGATTGCCCTCGGGGCCTTCATGCCGCTGATGGAGCTGCTGATGATGATTACCTTCCGCCTGCCCCGGTTTGCGGGGTGGTCGCTGTACCCGCTGGTGGCCCTGGCGCTGCTGGGCGGTGCCCTGATCTTCCTGGCCATCTGCCGCCCGGCGAGGGAGAGCATGGAGCGGAAGATGTTCCTGTAAAGGGAGTGACAAATTGGTGTTTGACGCTGCGCTTTAAAGTTTCCTGTCATTGCGAGACCAGTCCGCAGACTGGTCGTGGCAATCCCCCGGTTAGAGGAAGAATGTACCGACAATTGCCCTACCGAGTGGGGAAACCTTACGATTTTTGGTGATAATCGTTACCTGGTTCCATGGGGCCGGGGGATTGCCACGCCAGTGTGCGCACTGGCTCGCAATGACAGCATCTATTCGATAAGCACCAATTTGTCGCTGTAAAAATGCCGCCGCTGGATTCAGCGGCGGCGTTTTTACAGGGCTTCAATGGCGGCGGTGAGGGCCTGGGTCAGCTGCGCCTGGGGAAGGCTGGGACTGCCCTGGGAGGGGATGTAGGGGACGTGGACGAAGCCCACCCGGGTGTCCGTCCCCCGGAAATGATTCAGAAGGGTGTACATCAGGTCGTTGCACACATAGGCTCCGGCGGAGTAGGATAGTCTGGCGGGGATGCCCTTTTCCCGAATAGCTTCCACCATCTCCCGGACGGGCAGGGTGGAGAAGAGTCCGTCGGGGCCGTGGGGGTCGATGGGTGTCCCGGCGGGGGCCGCCCCGGCGTTGTCGGGGATGGAGGCCTCTCGTAGGTTGATGCCGATGACCTCCGGAGTCACCGCGTCCCGGCCTCCTGCCTGGCCCACACAGAGGATGACCTGGGGGGAGAGCTCCCGGGCCTTCTCCAGCACCCGGCGGGCGGCCTCGCCGTACTCCACGGGAAGCCGCAGCTTCTCCAGACTGCAGGAACCCACCCTTTCCGGGAGGGCGGAAACCGCCTCCCAGGAGGGGTTGACGCTCTGGCCTCCGAAGGGCTCAAAGCCGGTAATGAGAATCGTCATGCCGGATGCTCCTCCAGATAGCGCATGGCGGCCCAGGCGTGGACGGCGGAGCCGATGGGAAGCACCTGCTCGTCAAAGGTGACCTTGGGATGGTGCTGGGGATAGCCGTGGCCCTCCTGGGGATTGCCCGCCGCCAGGGACAGCATGATGGAGGGTACCTCCTGGCTGATATAGGCAAAGTCCTCGGAGCCGGAGGCCTTCATGGGCTTGCCTCCGGAGGCGGCTAGCAGCTCCGCCTGGGTAAAGGCCTTACCGGGGCCCAGGAGCTCCTTCATATAGACGGCGGTCTCTTTGGAAAGCTGGGGGTTGTTCAGCAGCACCGGGCAGCCCCGGCCGAAGCTGACCTGGGCCGTGCAGCGGAAGGAGGCGGCGATGCCCTGGGCGATATCGGTGAGGCGCTGCTTCAGGAAGGAACGGACCTCCTCGTCATAGCAGCGGATGGAGCCGGACAGCTCTGCGCTGTCCGGGATGATGTTGGGGGCGGAACCCCCCTGGATGCTGCCGATGGTCAGCACCGCTTCCTCGCTAAGGGCCAGCTCCCGGGCGTGGATGGCCTGCAGGCCTGTGACGATATGGCAGGCGGCGGTGATGGGGTCGATGCCGGTATTGGGCATGGAGCCGTGGCAGCCCTTGCCCTGGACGCGAATCTGGAAGATGTCCGCACCGGGGGCGCTGACGCCCCCCTCGCAGACGATGACGGAGCCGGTGGGAATGGGCATACCCGCCATGACGTGGATCATCAGCGCCGCGTCCACATGGGGGTTTTCCAGAACGCCCGCGGCGATCATGTCTTTGGAGCCCTCGAAGATTTCCTCGGCGGGCTGGAACATCAGCTTCACGGTGCCCTGGATTTCCTCCTCGTGGGCTTTCAGCAGCGCGGCGGCGCCCAGGAGCATGGCGGTGTGCATATCATGGCCGCAGGCGTGCATACAGCCGTTTTCCGAGGCGAAGGGAAGCCCCGTCTCCTCGGCCATGGGCAGGGCGTCCATGTCCGCCCGGAGGAGAAAGACCTTCCCGGGCTTTTTCCCGCCGATGGTGACGGTGAGGCCCGCCCGGCCGCAGTCCTGAGGGTGGAGGCCCAGCTCCTCCAGCTGGGACCGGACGAAGGGGATGGTGTGCTTCAGGTTGAATTCGGTTTCCGGATTCCGGTGCAGCTCCCGGCGGGCACCGATGATCCAATCCTGCCGGCTCTGTGCCTCGGTAATCAGTTCTTGCGGATTCATAAAATACGCCTCCTGTGTTGTGATGGAAATTTCAAAATGAAGGTGCGGAACGATAAATTGTTGTTTAGCGCACTAAAAAAGAAGCTGTCATTGCGAACCAGCGCGCACGCTGGTGTGGCAATCCCCCGGTTGAAAGGAGCCAGGTAACGACGCCAGTGTGCGCACTGGCTCGCAATGACAGCATTTATTTGACAAACAACAATTTACCGCAGCATGAAACGGTATATTCTTATTGTAGTTCTTTGAAAAAACTTCGTCAAGGGATGGGAAAAAAGTTAACAATTGGGAGGGAAAACCGGGCGTACCCTGTTCCGGTGAGTAAATCGACCAATCCGAACCGGTTCTATGGGAAAATATATAACAAATTCGCTGATATTATTCGGATTTTCCGCAGAATCTATTGACATCCGGTTCCGGTATGCTATAATGAACCCAATCTCAATTGGAAAGAGTCTTTCCAAAGCAAGATACTACCGACCGCCGGGTTTCCCGGCTAAGGCCATACGGACAGCCGGGTCGAATGCCGAAAACCGCAGCAAGCGGTTGGCAACTTCTGTTGCCTTATTGATTGAGTTAAAAGCTCAGTTTTATAAGTTGGTTACTATAAACCGAATATGCCTTCGCGGCATGAACTTGTGAAATGGTCAATAAGAGTAGTAAAAGTAATCTTTGCTATATAGACTCTGATCGAATTGTGATACGGCGGCCCGACCCGCGTCCCATAGAGGGGCGGTGAATGGGGCCTGTCCGCGATACAGCTTCACAAGACGGCATACCGCGATTTTTGCGGTGTGCTTTTTTGTTGCCCCGGCAGGCGGCAATGGGGCAGATAAATTGTTGTTTGCGGTTTTCAAACACCTTACGTTGCTACCGTAGGGGCGGCTATTAGCCGCCCGAAAGGTTCTTACTTTTGAGCGTTTTCGATAGAACGGGGTGTTTTCATAGACGAAAGGTTGCGGGCGGCTGATAGCCGCCCCTACGGCAAAATCTCAACAAACAACAATTTATCGTATTGTTATTGAATTCTATTTGCGGCTTACCATACAGAGAGAAGGAGCGGCGTCTCATGGAAAAACTGATTGAGCTGAAAAACATCTCCAAGGCCTTTGACGGGGAAACGGTGCTGGACAACATCAGTCTGACCATCCACGACAATGAGTTCATCACCTTGCTGGGCCCCTCGGGCTGCGGCAAAACCACTACCTTACGGATCATCGGCGGGTTTACCTACCCGGATCAGGGGGATGTGCTGTTCATGGGGGAGCGGATCAACGACGTGCCGCCCCATAAGCGCAACGTCAACACCGTTTTCCAGAAGTACGCCCTGTTTCCCCACCTGAACGTGTTTGAGAACGTGGCCTTCCCCCTGCGGGAGCGGAAGGTGCCCAAGGCGGAGATTAAGGAAAAGGTGGACAGGATGCTGAAGATGGTCATGCTCTCCGGCTTTGCCCACCGGCGGGTCACCAGCCTCTCCGGCGGACAGCAGCAGCGGGTGGCCATCGCCCGGGCCCTGGTCAACGAGCCCAAGATTCTGCTGCTGGACGAGCCCCTGGGTGCCCTGGACCTGAAGCTGCGCAAGGATATGCAGCAGGAGCTGAAGAAAATCCAGCGGGAGACCGGGATCACCTTCATCTTCGTCACCCACGACCAGGAGGAAGCCCTGAGTATGTCCGACACCATTGTGGTCATGAGCGAGGGCAAGATTCAGCAGATCGGCTCCCCCACGGATATCTACAACGAGCCGGTCAACGCCTTCGTGGCGGACTTCATCGGCGAGAGCAACATCGTCGACGGTGTGATGCTGAAGGATTTCCAGGTTTCCTTCGGCGGTCAGGTGTTCCAGTGCCTGGACTCCGGCTTTGCCCCCCGGGAGCCGGTGGACGTGGTCATCCGGCCCGAGGACGTGGACATTGTCCCTCCCGAGAAGGGAATGCTCCACGGCGACGTGACCTCCGTCACCTTCATGGGCGTCCACAACGAGGCCATTGTGGACATCGGCGGCTTTAAGTGGATGATTCAGACTACGGACCCCGTCCATGAGGGCTCCCACATCGGCATCACCCTGGAGCCGGACGCCATCCACATTATGAAGAAATCCAAGTATTCCGGAATGTTCGGCGACTACTCCTCCTTCTCCAATGAGCTGGACGCCCTCTCCGATCCGGAAGGGGAGGGGGACGCATGAAAAAATCGGGCCTGAGAAAGGCATCCAATCCCTACAACGCCGCCCTGGCTCCCTACAGCGTGTGGTCATTTGTGTTTGTGGTGGTGCCCCTGCTGTTCATCGCCTACTACGCCTTCACGGACAATTCCTTCCACTTTACCACGGAGCACATCGTCCGGTTCTTCACCGCCAAAAGCAATGTGATTCAGGACGACGGCACCACCGCGGAGGTGCGCACCTATGTGCTGATCTTCCTGCGGTCCGTCAGGCTGGCCCTGATCTCCACCGCGGTCTGCCTGGTGCTGGGCTACCCCATAGCCTACATCATGTCCCGGGCCAAGGAAAGGACCCAGAAAACCATGGTCACCCTGATCATGATCCCCATGTGGATGAACTTCCTGATCCGGACCTACGCCTGGATGACCATTTTGCAGGACACCGGCATTCTTAACACGCTCCTGGGCAAGCTGGGCCTGGGGCCGGTGCACATCATCGGCACGGAAACCGCCGTCATTATCGGCATGGTGTACGACTACTTCCCATATATGGTGCTGCCCATCTACTCGGTGCTGGCAAAGCTGGATGTGAAGCTGCTGGAGGCGGCCCGGGATTTGGGCTGCAACAGTTTTTCGGTGCTGCGGCGGGTGATCTTCCCCCTGAGTATGCCCGGCGTGGTCTCCGGCATCACCATGGTGCTGGTGCCCTCCATCAGCACCTTCTACATCTCCCAGAAGCTGGGCAACGGCAAATTCTTCCTCATCGGCGACGCCATCGAGGGGCAGTATGTGGCCAACAACCTCCACTTCGCCGCGGCCATTGCCTTTATCCTCATGGTGATATTGCTCGTGTGCATGGCGGTTGTGAAAAACGTCACCGCCCGGTATGTGTACGGAGGAGAATAACATGAAGCTATCTTCCAAAATTTACAGCGCCATCGTGTTCGGCATCCTGTTCGCGCCCATTCTGGTGCTGCTGGTGTTCTCCTTCAACGAGACCAAGAGCCTGTCCGTGTTTTCGGGCTTCTCCACCAAGTGGTACGCGGAGCTGGCGAGTGACAGCAACACCCTGGAAGCGGTGCGCAACACGTTGATCCTTGCGGCCTCCGCCACGGCCATCTCCACCGTCATGGGCACCGCTGCCGCCGTGGGCATCAACAAGCTGCGCTCCAAATGGTACCGGGCCGCCATGAATGTGGTGACGGATATCCCCATGACGAACCCCGATATCATCACCGGTATCTCCCTGATGCTGATGTTTGTGTTTGTGGGCAGGCTTTTCGGAGCCACCGCCAGCCTCAGCTTCTGGACCATGCTCATTGCCCACGTCACCTTCTGCACGCCCTATGTGATCTTGCAGGTGCTCCCCAAGCTGCAGCAGATGGACGCTTCCCAGCGGGAGGCGGCCATGGACCTTGGCTGCACCCCCTTGCGGGCGTTTCTGAAGGTGGAGATTCCGGAGATTCTGCCGGGCATCATCACCGGGGCCATTATGGCCTTTACCCTGTCCCTGGACGATTTCGTCATCAGCTATTTTACCAGCGGCAACGGCTTTGAGACCCTGCCCATCCGCATCTACGGCATGACCAAAAAGACCGTGAATCCCAAGATGTATGCCCTGGCTACCATTATTTTCTTCGTGACGCTGACCCTGCTGCTGATCAGCAACTTCGTGGACAGCTCCGACAAAAGCAAGCAGGAGAAAATCGACTGAACGCATGCCCGCGCGCGGGAAGCGGAGCGATAAATTGGTGTTTGAAGGGATGCGTTGCAAATTACCTGTCATTGCGAACCAGTGCGCACACTGGTGTGGCAATCCCCTGGTTAGAGGGGAAATGTACTGAAAACGGGAAAACGCCCTAACAAACCGTCCTGAATTGTTGGGGGGATTGCCACGACCAGTCTGCGGACTGGTCTCGCAATGACAGTTCTATCGAACGTTCAAACAACAATTTACCGTTCCGCTGACGCAGGCCGGCACGCATAAGTATAAGAGAGAACAAGGAGGAAACTGAAATTGAAAAGAATTGCTGCGATTATGATGGTTCTGGTTCTGGCCGCCGGCGTGTTTGCCGGGTGCGGCTCCGGGAAGGGGCTGACCCTGAACGTGTACAACTGGGGCGAGTATATCTCCGACGGCAGCGAGGGCAGCTTCAATACCATCCGGGAATTCGAGAAGTGGTATGAGGAAACCTACGGCCAGAAGGTCACCGTGAACTACTCCACCTTCGCCTCCAACGAGGATATGTACAGCAAAATCGCCAGCGGCGCCGTGAGCTACGACGTGATTGTCCCCTCGGACTATATGATCGCCCGGATGGCCCAGGAGGGGCTGCTGCTGCCCCTGGATTTTAACAACATCCCCAATTACAGCCAGATCAGTGATGCTTTCCGGGGACTGTACTACGATCCCGAGAACCTGTACTCCGTGCCCTACACCTACGGCATTGTGGGTATCATCTACGACGCCAACGTGGTGGACGAGGCGGACATCGGCGGATGGGAGCTGCTGTGGAACGAGAAATACAGCGGCCGCATCCTCCAGTTCAACAACCCCCGGGATGCCTTCGGCACCGCTATGTATAAGCTGGGCATTGACGTGAACACCACCGATAAGACTGCCTGGGATCAGGCCTACCAGGAAATGCTGGCCCAGCGGCCCCTGGTTTACAGCTACGTCATGGACGAGATTTTCAACATGATGGAGTCCGGCGAGGCTGCCGTGGGCGCCTACTATGCCGGCGACTACTTCACCATGGTGGACGCCCAGGCGGACAACGTGGACCTGCAGTTCTATTACCCTGCCGAGACCAACTTCTATGTGGACGCCATGTGCATCCCCTCCTGCGCCAAGAACAAGGAGCTGGCGGAGATATTCATCAACTACATGCTCTCCGAGGAGCCGGCCATTGCCAATGCCGAGTACACCTACTACGCCTCCCCCAACAGCGCGGTATACGAGAATCCGGATTATATCGAGGAAATGGGCGAGGACACCATGGCGGTGCTCTACCCGGACCTGGGGGACTTCTCCCAGCAGTATAACCGTCTGGCCTTCCGGAATATGGATGCCGATATGCTCTCCTATATGACCACCCTGTGGGAGAATGTGAAAATCAACTGACAAAAAACTGTCACCTGGAAGTACCACTTGCTTCCCGGTGACAGTTCTCTTATTTGCGCACGCTGGCTGCTGTGACGGCTTCCTTCGCTTTCCGGTACGCCGAACTGCAAATTATTACCGAAAAATGGCAAGTTATGACAGCCCTCTTTTGCGCGCCCGGGGTTTACGATATAATGTAATGGGCACCTCTTAAAACTACCCTTTTGGGTTTCGGACGGATATTTTATTCCCGCAACGCGTCTCTAAAAGCCCACAATACACCAAGTTTTCCGGACTATTAGCAACTTTTGCTGAAGCAAAAGTTCTCGCCCAAAACACCCAAAAGCAGTTTTTGGTGGTCGCCTGGTCACAATCAAAACAGGAGGGATGTCGAATGGGAAAGAAACAGAAAGACCCCGGGATCATGGGTGTGATCGGGCCGCTGATCCTTGGCGTGCTGATGCTGGCCCTTTACGGTCAGGCAAGCGGCCATGAGGCTGCGCCGGTGATGCTGATTCTGGGGCTTCTCTTTTTGGGCGGGGCAATTTACAATTTGGTTCGCATGACGGGCAGTGGGGAAAAGACCTCCTCCACGCAGACAAACCAGAAATCCACCACCGCTTCGTCTCAGGGGGGTGATGCGCAGAAGCTGCCCATTCGTCACGAGCTGGATTTTGTGCTGCTTCCCAAATTATTCTATGAGGACCAGCAGGCGTTTACCATGAGCTTCCTGCTGAAACCCCGGGAAATGCTGACGCAAATCTTCAACAATGTATATAAGACAGTTGATAAGGGAAAGCCCCGGCCCAGAACCTATACAGAGCAGGACTTCACCGCCCAGTGGAAGTCCTTCGGTCAGGGCGGACAGATCAGCTATGTCACCTTTCCGGCGCCCCCTGCGGACGATGGTTCCCATGTGTACTGCACGGCATGCGCCCTGGTTGTGACCAGGGAGATCACACGCCTGTATACCGTCGAGAAGGGCTTTATGGGCACGACCTGCATCGGCTACATGGATGAGGCGGGGAATCACGTGAATCTGGGCAGGGCCGGGGAAACCGCGGAGGAAAACATTTCCCGGATTATCTCCTTCAACACGCCCTCTGGGACGGAGGACTCCGGGACCGGGGGAAAAACGCCGGCGGCGGCAGCGAAGGCCCCTTCCAGGGAGATCCTGTGGGAGCTGCTGCAGACCATGGACAGCTGCGCTTCGCCTCCTTTGGTGGGAAAGCCCGCCGACAATGCCCGCTGGCTTATGGACCGGGTCCGGTATTTCCGGGAAAACGGTATTCCGGAGGAGCAGCTGTATGACCTGGAAATGCGGATTGTCCAGTATATGCCCGGGTATGTGGCGGATAACTTCCGGGAATTCCTGGATTTCCTGAAAGCCGACTTCACCCCGATTACCATGGGGCTGGAAAAGCTCCTGGAAGCAAAGCGGTTTTTCGACGCGCGGAAGGTGTCGGACCCCGCGGCGCGATATCTGTCGGAGAACAGGGCCAGGCTGACGCAGGGCCGGCATTGCTTCCAGGACGCCTTTGAAGCCACGATGTATTCCCTGGAGAAGGGCGGAGAACCGAAAACGCCTTGTACCCAGTGCAACTACACGGCATTTCTGGTGGCACATGCCTGGATTCTCCGGGAAACCGGAGCAATGGGCCGCGCCGGGGAATTCCTGAACTGGGCGTTGGAGCTGAGTCCGGAAAACGCGTCCGTCTGGCTGGGCTTGGGGGATGCCAGTGAGGGCAACAGGGAAAAGCAGCTGGAATGCTATCAAAAAGCCCTGCACTACTGCTATCTGAAGGACGGCCCCTACGGACTGACGGAAATCTACAGGCATATGGCGCAGTGTTATCTGCAGATGGGGCAGACGGAGACCGCTGCCGCCCTTGTGAGCTTCATCCGGGAGCTGGGGGGAGCCCCCGGGGCCCTGGCCACCCGGCTGCCTGCGGGGAAGAGACCCTGCGCGGATGTGATGGGGGAACAGGGAATCCAGATCGGCTTCAGCAGACTGGCGTTTTTTGCCGTGATGATGATGCAGGCTCCGGAATCCAAGGATCAGCTTACCCCGGAAATCCAGGAAATCATGGACACGATCCTGTCCTCCCCGGTGCAGAAAAGTCCGCTGTTTGGACGCTGAAGCCGGGATGACCCGATAGCGGAAAAGCATATCCCCCGGGCTGCCCGGTTTTCCTGCAGCCGAAAAAAGAGTATCTGGAAAAAGGAGAAATGGAACAATGAAAGTACTGATCTGGATTGCGACCATATTCGTGGGAACCCTACTGAACACCCTGATTGGAGCGGCTACCGGCGTCCGTGCCGGCGCTCTGCTTCTGTACCTGGCGGAGTTCTATGTGGCGAAGAAGCTCTGTGAGAAATGGGACGCCAGCCATCCGGGACAAGAGGAGCCCGATACCGGCTTGCGCTGCGGTGTGTGCGGCGCGAAGCTGGATGGCAGCTCGAAGTTCTGCCGCCAATGCGGAACTGCGGTGGGGGATAATCAGCAATAAGGGAAGGCACCATGCCATGACGGAGCCCTCTAAAAGAAATCCATATTCCCGCAAAACAGGCACCTGCCGACCCGGCAGGTGCCTGCTGATATAAATGGGGGTGCTCCGGGGCTGAAATGCGTTCAGTCGAGGCTGATTCTGTCAATGAGGGAAAGTTCCTCGTCGGTGAAGGAGGTGTTGCGGACGGCCTGGAGGTTGTCGAGGATTTGCTCGGGTTTGGAGGCGCCGGGGAGGACGCTGGTGACGATGCCGTCCCGGAGCACCCAGGCCAGGGCCATCTGGGCCAGGGTCTGGCCCCGCTGGGCGGCCAGGTCATTCAGCCGGCGAATCTGCTCCAGCCGCTTTTCCGTCAGGGCGCTGTCCTTCAGGAACCGGCCGTCGGTCCGGATCCGGCTGTCGGCGGGAATGCCCTCCAGGTACCGGTTGGAGAGCAGGCCCTGGGCCAGGGGGGAGAAGGCGATGATGCCCTTGCCCAGCCGGGCGGCGGTTTCCTTCAGACCGTTGCGCTCGATGGTGCGGTCGAAGATGGAGTACCGGTTCTGGTTGATGACGAAGGGTACCCGCAGCTCCTCCAGAATGGCCGCGGCCCGCTCCAGGGTGGGGCCGTCATAGTTGCTCAGGCCCACATACAGCGCCTTGCCGGACTGCACCGCCGTAGCCAGGGCCCCCATGGTCTCCTCCAGGGGGGTGTTGGGGTCCATCCGGTGGTGATAGAAGATGTCCACATACTCGAGGCCCAGCCGCTGCAGGCTCTGATCCAGGCTGGCCAGCAGGTATTTCCGGCTGCCCCAGTCCCCGTAGGGGCCGGGCCACATCCAGTAGCCCGCCTTGGTGGAGATCACCAGCTCGTCCCGGTAGGGGGCCAGCTCCTCCCGCAGAATCCGGCCGAAGTTCCGCTCCGCCGCGCCCTCGGGAGGGCCGTAATTGTTGGCCAGGTCAAAATGGGTGACGCCGTGGTCGAAAGCGGCAAGACACGTCTGGCGCATGGTGTCGTAGCGCCCGGTGTCGCCGAAGTTGTGCCACAGGCCCAGGCTTACGGCGCTGAGCCGCAGGCCGCTTTTGCCCAGGCGGTTGTAGGGCATGGTGTCGTAGCGGTTTTCGCTGGCTGTATACATAGGATTACCTTCTTTCTTGATTTTTCCTATAGAATATCATAGAATAGGAAAAAAAGCGAGGGGCAGAATGGAAAAATCCCAAACGCTTGCTGCCTGCGGGCAGATAAATTGTTGTTTGACGATTTCTGCACGCACTGCGTCCTTACTGTAGGGGAGGCATTGTTGCCTCCCGTAGGCAGTACGTTTTCGCCACAATGCACCGAAAACGGCAACATTTTACCGCCGGGAGGCATCAATGCCTCCCCTACAGTGTGGTCGTACCGCATTACGGAATTTGTCGTGCAGACAACAGTTTATCCCGATGTGGTGTTAACTTACATATGGAAAAGGGAGCGGGAGGAAAGTATGGCCAGTCAGATGCTTCAAAAAGCGAGGGCGTATGAAAAGGAACGTGGGGCACAAATCCGGCCCCGGGAGCGGCCCGGGTTTCACTTGACGGGGGAAACGGGCTGGATCAACGACCCCAATGGGTTCTCCTTCTACAAAGGGGCGTACCACCTGTTTTACCAGAGCAATCCCTACGACACCCACTGGGGGGCTATCCACTGGGGCCACGCCAAAAGCGCGGACCTGGTGCGCTGGGAGTATGTGGGCGCGGCGCTGGCGCCGGATATGCCCTATGACGGGGCGGGCTGCTTCTCGGGCAGCGCTCTGGAGCTTCCGGACGGGCGGCATCTGATAATGTACACCGGGGTGCAGGATGTGCGCCGGGAGGACGGGAGCCTCCGGGGCCTGCAGACCCAGTGCGTTGCCTTCGGGGACGGGGTGGATTACGAAAAATTTCAGGGCAACCCGGTGCTTGCCGCCGGGGACCTGCCGGAGGGGGCAAGCCCCTGGGACTTCCGGGACCCCAAGCTCTGGCGGGAGCCGGATGGCACTTACCGGATGGTGGCCGCCAACGACCGGGGGGACGGCAGGGGACAGGTGCTGCTCTTCGAAAGCCCGGACACGGTTCACTGGAAGTATCTGAGCGTATTGGCCCAGAGCCGCGGGGAACTGGGTCAGATGTGGGAATGCCCGGATTATTTCCGGCTGGGAGGAAAACGGGTGCTGACGCTGAGCGTCATGGGTATGGAGCCCCGGGGCCTGGAATTTCACCCCGGGCACAATACCGCCGTCCTCATTGCGGGGGAGGGCGAAGCGTTTTCGGCGGAAGGAGCCCGGAGCCTGGATTATGGCCTGGATTTCTATGCCCCCCAGACCATGGAGACCCCCGACGGGCGGCGGATTCTGGTGGCCTGGATGCAGAACTGGGCCGCCTCCGGTTTTGCGCCCCCGGAGGCAAGGTATTTCGGCCAGCTGACCCTGCCCAGAGAGCTGGAATGCCGGGAGGGACGGCTGCTTCAGAAGCCCGTCCGGGAGCTGGAGCGGTACCGCGCCCGCCCCGTGGTCTATGCCAATGTGCCCCTGGGGGAGGAAACCGGGCTGGAGGGAATCCGGGGCGTGATGCTGGACCTGACGGTCCGGCTGCGCTGGGAGGAGGGCTGCGGCAGCATCCGCATCGCCCTGCGAAAGGGGGGCGTTCACGAAACCACCCTGACCCTTTCCCCAGGACAGGGCATCCTTCGGCTGGACAGAAGCCGCAGCGGCTGCCTGCTGGACGTGGTGCACACCCGGGATATCCCGGTGGATACGGGCAAGGGGACCCTGGAGCTGCGCCTGATCCTGGACCGGTTCAGCCTGGAGCTGTTCTGCGACGGGGGAAAGCAGTGCGCCTCGGCCCTGCTGACGACCCCGGAGCAGGAGGACGGGATTTCCTTCTATGCGCAGGGCCCGGCCTGGGCGGATGTGGAGAAGTACGATCTGGATGTCCGCTGAGAAGCGGGCGGGGGATTCCCGGCAAGGGAGGAAATCTGCCGCGAATCCGGAAAGACCGGGTTCTCCCAAATCATCCATGCGGATTACCTGCTTTCACAGGCAGAACGATAAATTGTTGTTTACAGAATAAACGCTGTCATTGCGAGCCAGTGCGCACACTGGCGTGGCAATCCCCCGGTTGAATGGAATCAGGTAGCAATTATCACCAAGAACCGTAATAATGCCCGTTTTTTGGCTGCTATTCGGTACATTCTTCCTCTAACCGGGGGATTGCCACACCAGTCTGCGGACTGGTTCGCAATGACAGGTAATCTGTAACACGTACTTTCAAACAACAATTCATCACGCAGGCTCCGGGCTGGGGGCTGCTTTGGAAAACGGAAAATCGCCCCGGGGGAATTCCCCGGGGCGAAAACGATGCGGTTATGTAGTTTCTCAGGCCAGGATGGGCTTCAGGGCTTCGGCGAGGCGGTCCTTCTGGGCCTGGGCTTCGGCCAGGTCCTTGCCCAGGGTGGTGAAATAGGTCTTGATCTTGGGCTCGGTGCCGGAGGGACGGACGATGACCGTGGCGCCGCCGTCCAGGGCGTACACCAGCACGTTGGCGGAGGGCAGGCCGGTTTCTTCGGTCTTTGTGTAGTCCGTGACCTTCACGACCTTGTAGCCGCCGATCTCCACAGGGGGCTTCTCCCGGAGGGAGGCCATAATGCCCGCCATCTTGTCCATGCCGGAAAGGCCCGGGAACTCGAAGGAGTCCACCTTGTTTAAGTACCGGCCGAACTTTGCGTAGATGCCCTCCAGGTGCTCCTTGATGGAGGAGCCAATGGAGCGGTAGTAGGCGGCCATTTCGCAGATCAGCATGGAGCCGATGATGGCGTCCTTGTCCCGGACGTAGGGACCGGCCAAGTATCCGTAGGACTCCTCAAAGCCCAGGATGAACCGGTCCACCTGGCCCGCGGCCTCCAGGGAGGCGATCTGGTCACCGATCCACTTGAAGCCGGTGAGGACGTTGCGCATCTCCACGCCGTAGCTCTTGGCCACCGCGTCAGCAAGAGGCGTGGACACCAGGGACTTGACGGCCACGGGGTTTTCGGGCATGGTGCCCTTCTCGATGCGGCCCTGGCAGATGTAGTCCAGCAGCAGCACGCCCACCTCGTTGCCGGAAACCAGCTCATAGCTTCCGTCGGGGCAGCGGATGGCAATGCCCACCCGGTCCGCGTCGGGGTCGGTGGCCAGCATCAGGTCCGCGCCCTCCTTCTCGGCCAGCTCCAGACCCAGCCGCAGGGCCTCGAAAATCTCGGGGTTGGGGTAGGGGCAGGTGGGGAAGTTGCCGTCGGGGTCCTTCTGCTCGGGGACAATGGTCACATCCGTGATGCCGATGTCCTTCAGCACCCGCATGACCGGAACCAGGCCGGAACCGTTCAGGGGGGAGTAGACCAGCTTCAGCCCGGCGGTGGCGCACAGGCCCGGACGGATGGCGCGCTCCTCGATGGCGGCGTAGAGAGCCTCCTTGCAGTCATCGCCCACGAACTGGATGAGACCCTGCTTCACGCCCTCGTCAAAGTCCATCATTCTGGCGCCGGTGAGAATATCGGTTTTCTGAATCTCGGCGTAGACCACCGCGGCGGCATCGTCAGTCATCTGGCAGCCGTCGGGACCGTAGGCCTTGTAGCCGTTGTACTTGGCGGGGTTGTGGGAAGCGGTGATCATGATGCCCGCGTTGGCACCGTAGTAGCGGGTGGCGAAGGACAGGGCGGGAACGGGCATCAGCGCGTCGTAAATCCGAACCCGAATGCCGTTGCCGGCCAGCACGCAGGCGGCGGTGCGGGCAAACACGTCGGAATTGATCCGGCTGTCATAGGAGATGGCTACCAGCTGATTGCCGCCCTGGGTCTTGACCCAGTTGGCCAGGCCCTGGGTGGCCTGACGGACCACGTAGATGTTCATCCGGTTGGAGCCGGCGCCCAGTACGCCCCGCAGGCCCGCGGTTCCGAATTTCAGGGCTACGGCGAAGCGGTCCTTAATCTGCTCGTCCTGACCGGAGATGCTCTGAAGCTCCGCGGTCAGCGCGGGGTCCTCCAGGTTTGCTTCCAGCCAGCGTTTATAATCGTCCATGTACATATTGCTCACCAATCCTTATTCAAATTTTGGAGCTTTTCGGGGATTATTACGAATTATAATATAATCCATTTGACATACTTTGTCAATCTTGGATACTTCCTGAAAAAAAGATGTCTCTTTTTTGCGATTGCTTTTTCCGGAGGGGTAGGGTAGAATAATACCAGAAAAGTAAGAAATATGCTGATCGCCCGACGGAAGGGCGCGGATGAATTGTTGTTTGAAAGTGCGCGTTACAAATTACCTGTCATTGCCACACCAGTCCGCAGACTGGTGTGGCAATCCCCCGGTTAGAGGAGGAATGTACCGAATAGCAGCCGAAAAACGGGGATTGTTACAGTTCTTGGTGGTAATTGCTACCTGATTCCATTCAACCGGGGGATTGCCACGCCAGTGTGCGCACTGGCTCGCAATGACAGCGTTTTTTTAGCGCACAATTTCAAACAACAATTTATCGCACGGATGCTCTTTCGGAAGGATCAGAGGCAAGGAGAGGCAAGGATGACGAGTATCAGACAACTGTTTTCCGCCAGAGATATGACCCAGGGGGCGCCCTGGAAGCGGATTCTGGAATTTTCGGTGCCCATGCTGCTGGGAAATCTGGCCCAGCAGCTTTACAACACGGCCGATTCCATCATCGTCGGCCGGTATGTGGGAGACAACGCCCTGGCGGCGGTGGGCAGCGCGGGGCCCATCCTCAACCTGCTGCTGGCGCTGTTCGTGGGCATCTCCACCGGCGCGGGCATCGTGGTGTCCCAGAGCTATGGGGCCAGGGACCGGGAGGGACTGACCAGGAGCATCGGTAACTGCATCGCCCTGTCCGCCGTTGCCAGTGTGGTGATCATGATTCTGGGGCCTCTGATCTCCATGCCCATGCTGGAGCTGCTGGGCACCCCGCAGTCCATCATTCTCTGGTGTCGGGACTACCTGAACATCTTCTTCGTGGGGATCGTGGGCTTCTTCTTTTACAACATGCTCTCCGGCGTGCTCCGGGGACTGGGAGACTCGGTGTCCGCCCTGGGCTTCCTGCTGGTGGCGGCGGCGCTGAATGTGGCGCTGGATCTGCTGCTCGTGGCGAAGTTCCATATGGGCGTTCCCGGGGTGGCCCTGGCGACGGTGATCGCCCAGGCTATTTCCGCGGTGCTTTGCTACATCAAGCTGGTTCGTATGAGGGACATTTTTGACCTGAATCTGAAAACCATGCGGCTGATTCCCGCCGTGGCCATGCGGATTCTCCGGATCGGCATTCCCTCCGGCGTGACCCAGGCCATCATGGCCACCGCGGGCATGGTGGTGCTGAACCTGACCAACGCCATGGGGGAGACCGTCATCGCCTGCAACGTGATCATCATGCGGGTGGACGGCTTTGCCATGATGCCAAACTTTAGCTTTGGCCAGGCCATGAGCGTTTACGCGGGGCAGAATGTGGGCGCGGGGAAATTTGACCGGCTGGACAAGGGCGTGAAGCAGGGCGGGCTCATTTCCCTGGCATTCTCCTCGGTGATCACCCTGGTGCTGCTGTTCCTGGGAAAATACCTCTTTGCCATGTTTACGGAAACCGAATCCCTCATCGACCTGGCCTCCCGGATGATTCGGCTGATGGCGGTGGGCTACATCTGCATTTCCGTTACCCAGGTGCTGGGCGGCGTCATGCGTGGAGCGGGGGATACGGTGCGTCCCATGTGGATCTCCATTATCTCCACCATATTGATTCGGGTGCCCGTGGCCTACTTCCTGGCGTACCTGACCCGGTCGGAGGAGTTCCCCCACGGAAAGCCGGACGCACTGTTTCTGTCGTTGATGATCTCCTGGACCCTGGGTATGGTGATGACCATCGTTGTGTTCCGCAGGGGAAAATGGAAAACGAAAATGTACGCCTCCACTGCGGAGGTGTAGGAAAAGGCCCCGTATGGACGGATAAGTCCATACGGGGCCCGTTTTAGATAAGAGATAATGGAGAATAGAGAATAGATTATAACGGCGGTACCGCTCCGCGGGGATAACAACAGGGGTGAGAGATAAATTGGTGGCGACCTCTAAAAACTACTTTTTGGTGTTTTGGACGAGAGATTTTGCTTCGACAAAAGTTTCCAAAAGTCCAGAATACTTGGCGTATTGTGGGCTTTTAGAAACGAATTGTTGGGGCAAAAGATCCGTCCATAACCCAAAAGGGCAGTTTTTAGAGGTACCCTGGTGTTTGCAACCTTCCGTCTATGAAAGCACCCCATTCTATCGAAAACGCTCAAAAATCGGAACTTTTCGGGCGGCTAATAGCCGCCCCTACGGTAGCAACGCAACGTGTTTGGAAATCTGCAAACACCAATTTGTCTGCCTGGATAGGTCAGGCTTCGGAGACAAGCTCCGTGAGGGGCTTGCGCTTTTTTTCACGCTGGGGGTCGCCTTCCTTGGCGTAGCCCAGGGTGATCACCAGGCGGACCGGGCCGGAGAGACCGCAGATGGAGCGTATCTTGTCACTGTCCAGCCAGCCCAGAATGCAGCTTCCCAGGCCCTGGGCGGCGGCCTCCGCCGTCAGGTAGGCGGCTAAGATTCCGATGTCGATGGAGCGGTAGTCGATGCCCTTCAGCCTGGAACCCAGGGCAGCGGATTTTACATAGGGCATTTCCGAGATCACCGCGAGCACCGGGGCCTGGGCGGCAAATTTGTTCATGCCCATGCCGGATACGGCGGCGGCCACGGCTTTGGCGGTCTCCCCCCGGCAGAGGGTGATGTGATAGGGCTGGCCGTTGCAGGCGGAGGGAGCAAGCCGGGCGGCCTCCAGCACGGCATTCAGCTTTTCCGGTTCCACCGCTTTGGTTTCCTCATAGCTGCGGCAGGACTGGCGGGTCTGGGCGATTTCCATAAAATTCATAGAGAAAAATCCTTTCGAAAAGTAAGGGCCGTCCCACGCCGGTGGGACGGCCCAAAATGTGTAATCCGGAAATTAAAGCCGCTTCGCCCAATTGCTGCCATGGTGGTATCCCAAGATAATCAGATGGATCGCCAGGGCACACAGCGCGTATCCGAAGAGAAATCCGGTGACCACCCGCCGGAAATTGGTGCTCTCGTACCGGGTCAGCAGCTGCACCGTACCGTCCGCCACCATGGGAACCATGGCGAGTGCCGCGACCCAGGCGGGGGGAAGGCAGAAAAAGCAGCTGACCAGGCAAAAGGCGATTCCCAGCAGTTCTCCCGTACACCGGGCGCAGACGGGGAACTTCCTGCCGTGATAGTGGAAGGAGCGGTCATCTCTGCAATGGCAGCCGCAGATAATGGGCAGCCATTTGTACAGCCAGGGAATCAAGCCGTTACAGACTTCCGGCGACGCCGCCAACGATGCCAATAAGGTAGAACACGACGCTGAGGCCCACGCTGATCAGAGCGCCGATGCCGGCAGCCTTGGCGGTATTGGGCTTGGTGTCCTTCCAGACCAGGAACAGGATCAGACCTACCAGGGGAATGCAGCAGCCCAGCAGGCCCCAGCCGAAGCCGCCGTTGTCCACGGGAGCAGAAGCGTTGCTCTGCGCGACACCGCAGGCGGGGCAGATCACCGCGTTGTCGTCAATTTGTCTTCCGCAATTCTTACAAAAAGCCATAGTATTTACCTCCCTAAATTCTCACCGGCCCCCTTGTTCAAAGGAGCCGTTCTTTCCATAATGGGGTGAAGCGGTTTGCTTCACTCCTTAGAGTAAATTGTACCATAAGGCACAAAAATGTCAAGAGAAAACAGACGGAGAAAAGCCGCACACAGCCGGTGGAGAGAATCCCGGACAATGCGGGGATAGGATAAATTGTTGTTTACGCGTGCGAACTGAAAATAATGCTGTCATTGCGAGCCAGTGCGCACACTGGCGTGGCAATCCCCCGGCCCCATGGAACCAGGTAACGAATACCACCAGGAACCGTAACAATCCCCGTTTTTTTCGGGTGCTTTTCGGTACATTTTCCCTCTAACCGGGGGATTGCCACACGGAAGAAGGCCACCGCGATGGCGCCGGGGCCGGCGTGGGTGCCCACCACGCTGCCGATGGAGGTAATGGGCAGGTGCTCCGTTCCGTTTTCCCAGAGGGCACGGCTGTCCTCGATGTATTTGGTCAGCAGCACGTCGCTGAGACCGGTGTAGCCCAGCAGGAGGGGCTTGTCAAAGTCCACACCCCCCGCTTTTTCAATCTGCTGCACCAGCAGGTTGTTGCCTTGCTTGGAGCCCCGGGCCTTGCCCAGCATCTGAATTTCGCCGTCCTTAACGGCGACGACCGGTTTGATGGACAGAAGGCCTCCGGCAAAAGCCACGGTGGTGGAGATACGGCCGCCCCGTTTCAGGTACTCCAGCGTATCCAGCAGGGCCACAATATGGACGTTCTGCTTCTGCTCCTCCAGCTGCCGGGCAATCTCCGCCGCGCTGAGCCCCTGCTCCCGCAGCTGCAGGGCCAGCTCCGCCAGGATGCCCGCACCGATGGCCACGCTGGAGCTGTCCACCACATAGATGCTGCCCGGGTAATCCGAGGCTGCGATCATGGCGCTCTGGTAGGTGCCGGAGAGCTGGGAGGCCAGGGTGAGCACCACGGCGGTCTCGCCCCGGCTGACCACCTGCTCGAAAATGTCCGCGAAGGCGGCGGGGGAGGCCTGGCTGGTGGAGGGGAGCACGTCGCTCTCGATGAGCTTTTCGTAGAATTCCCGGTGGGAAATGGTGACTCCGTCGATGAACTCCTGCTCGCCGAAATGGACGGTGAGGGGAACGACCGTGAAGCGCTCCCGCAGCCCGGGGCGCAGGTCTGTGGTGGAATCGATGATGAGATTTACGTTCATAGCGTCAAAATCCTTCCTTGCAATACTCTTCCAGATTGGCGGTTACAATGGCCAGGGCATCGTAAAAGATTTCCCGTTTCTCCTGGGTCAGGTCACTGCCCACCCGGTCCACGATCCTGGCAGCGGTTTCCTGGATGCTGAGGGCCGCCGCTCTGCCGGTGTCCGTGAGCTTCAGCCTGGCCCGGTAGGGGTTGTCCCCGGTGCGCTGGAGCAGGGACAATGACTCCATGGTGGAAACCGCCCGGGAGATGTCCGCCTTGTCCCTGCCGCAGAGCTCGCAGAGGTTGGCGGCAGTGAGCTCCCCGTCGTGACGGAGAATGGTCACCAGGTAAAAGGCGTGAGCCCCCTTCAGGCCGTAGCGCTTCATTTCCTCCCCGGCAATTTTGCTCCAGCACCGGGAAATGCTGAACAGCGCCAGGGAAAAGGTTTCGAATCGGTCCATGGAATTCCTCCTTAAAATGTTGATAAATCAACGTCTTGAATTATATAGAGGAAACGTTGATTTGTCAACATTTATTTCGAAAACAAACCGCCCGCGGGAAGGATAAATTGGTGTTAGAATTGACAATTAACAATTGACAATTAAGGAATCCCTTTGGAAGGATTTTTAAAATATATATGCTGAATATCCTGCTAATTATTGGGTCAATGAAAAAACTTGTGTGATCTGATTTTTGCTGTAAATCTGAAGGAAATAACGCGCCATCTGTAGGGTGCGGTCATGACCGCACCGTAAAGGTTATGAGATAGAGATGTAACGATTTTCAGAAAAACCTGCCGTTTTGTAGCCGAAACCTGGGCGGGGCGGTCATGGCGTCCGCGTCCAGCTCCAGGTTCCCCACCACCAGCTTCCGCTCCATCTCGATATTGGCCCGGCGCAGCAGGGCCCGGACCCGCATCAGCAGCTCCTCCAGTGCCACGGGCTTGACCATGTAGTCGTCGATCCCCAGCTGGAAGCCCCGCTGCTTGGCGGGCAGGTCGTCCCTGGCGGACATGAAGAGAATGGGAATCCGCCGGTTGACCTGCCGCACCGTCCGGGCAAATTCAAAGCCGTCGGTGCCGGGCATCATGATATCGGAGATAATCAGGTCGTAAAGGTTGTTGTACATTTCGTTGTAGGCATCGTTGGCGCTTAAGCAGCCCGTGGCGTGAAAACCGCTGTCGTTGAGGTAGGTGCAGACAATTCGGTTCAGCTTCGCATCGTCTTCCACAACCAGAATATGAATCATTTTGTTACCTCCATATGGGATTTCCCGGCTGCCGGGTGAATTCTGCAGGCGGATAAATTGTTGTTTAGCGGGCTAAACCCGAGTTGACAGTGGACAGTTGACAGTGGACAGTTAAGGAGTCCCTTCGGGACAATTAGAAAATTGTAGTTTCGGAAATGCCGTAGTTCCAACTGAAATACCGCATTTCGGATGTGATTATTTTCAATTTTATCCCCGAAGGGGATACCACAACTGTCAACTGTCCACTGTCAACTGTCCACTAAGCGAAGCGACAAACAACAATTTATCTCACCGCTGGGCAGGTTCTGCGGTGGGCTCAGGGCTGGGTGAGCTTTTTCATCTCCTGATTCGCACGGACAATCATGTACACGGATATGGCCGCGGTGGTCGCCCAGACGCCCGCGTCGCTGAGGGAGAGCATGAGCCTGCGGTAGCGGTCATCATCCCCGAACTGCACCAGCATGGACGCTTCCAGGGACAACAGGGAAATCAGCGCCTGGACGAAGCGGACCGCCTTCGCGGCGGACAGAACCGGGCTTTTGTATTTCCGGTATCTGACCAGGTCGACGATGGACAGCGTGAGAATGTAGAAGGTGTAGGCCGCCGAGGTGATGACGAACACGTCGGAGAAGGCGGGGGCTTTCTGCTCCAGAACCATACTCAGGACAATGCAGCTGAGCATCAGGGTGATGCACAGCATCAGCTCCGCCGCCGTCCGGTAGCTGCGGTACTCCCCCCGGATTCCTGTGTCCTGCCTGCGCTGCATATGGTAAAGCAGCAAAAACCGGATGGTGGAGAGCAGAATGTAGTAAACTGCCATGGCCCCGATCCAGAGGGAACGGTAGCGGATGCCGGAGACCAGCTTGAACACGGAGTAGGTCAGATTGATCCCCAGGGAGAGGTACGGCGACAGCCGCACCTTGAAGGCGGCGTCCGTCATATACCGGCTGCCCAGGGGATGGGCGCGGACCCGCTCCTGGAGCTGCCGGAAGCGCTCCAGAAAGGCCGTGCAGAAAAACAGGGTGAGTGCGGACAGCGTGTAAAAGGACAGCACATAGATGGCATAGGCGGCGGGGGTTTCGTCCCAGCCCCGGGCAAAGACCACCGTCAGTCCTGCCGCGCTGAGGATGGTCAGCAGGGCCAGCAGCCACGGGGGAGGGCAGAGCGCCCGTACAGTCTGTTTTTCCATTTCCCCATGATTGTCCCCCATATATAGCATTTCCGGCTCCATTATACAAGATTTTGTTGCGCAATTCTTTGAGAATTGTTTGAGAATTGTTAATTTGCGCAGGGGAGCGCAGCCCCCTCAGGGCATTCCCGGTATGCGGAAACCCCGCCGGCCGCAGTGGCCGGCGGGGTTATATCTGCGTGCGGTCAATCCACTTCGATCAGGTCGTACTCCCGGGTGCCGAAGCCCAGGGCCGCGGCGGCTTCGATGGTGTGCACGCCGTTGCGGCTCTCAACCCGCTCCAGGAAGTGGGCCTTGCCGGGGTCGTCGCAGGCATATACCAGGTCCAGGCAGGCCTGGTCAATGGCGATGGGGTCCGCGGAAACCAGAATGCCGATGTCCGCCATGCAGGGGTCCTCCGCCACGGCGCAGCAGTCGCAGTCCACGCTCATGTTCTTCATGACGTTCACATAAACCAGATTCCCGTTGAAATAATGCACCACGGAGCTGGCGGCGTCGGCCATGGCCTCCAGGAAGGAATCGTGGTCGGCAGTCCACAGCTGCTTGGGGTCGCCGGCGCCGTGAATGTAGGCCTTGCCGTAGGAGGAGCCCACGCCGATGGAGAGCTGCTTCAGGGCTCCGCCGTAGCCGCCCATGGGGTGGCCCTTGAAATGGGACAGCACCAGCATGGAATCATAATTTACGATGTCCTTACCGACGTAGTTTTTCCCGATGACCGTTCCCTCCGGGATGGGGAGCTCCAGATCGGGGCCCTCCGCGTCCAGCAGGTCCACGGGGAAATACCGGCTCCAGCCGTGGTCCTGCAGCAACTGCCGGTGGGCCCGGGTGGTGTTCCGGGCACCGTCATAGGCGGTGTTGCACTCCACTACGGTACCTCCAACGAAGTCCACCATGGGCTTCCAGAAATCGGGACGAAGGAAATTCTGATTGCCTTTCTCGCCGGAGTGGACCTTCACGGCCACCCGGCCGGGAAGCTGCCGGCCTGCCAGCTTGTAAAGCTCCAGAACCTTCTCCGGGGTGATGGTACGGGAAAAATAAACCTTTGCACGCATATCGCGTCCTCCTTCTCATATCGCATTGTACTTGTCCGCTCTGTATGGCTGGGAGATAAATTGTTGTTTGGCTAATAAATGCTGTCATTGCGAGCCAGTGCGCTTGAGTGGCGTGGCAATCCCCCGGTTGAATGGAACCAGGTAACAATTACCACTAGGAACCGTAACGATCCCCGTTTTTCGGGTACTTTTCGATACATTTCCCCTCTAACCGGGGGATTGCCACACCAGTCTGCGGACTGGTTCGCAATGACAGGTAATTTGTGACGCATCCCGTCAAACAACAATTTATCTTTCCGCCGGATTGTGCGGACGGATGACTTTCAGTGTACAGTATATACCCCACAGTGTGGTCTGGTCAAGTACATTCTGCGGGAGGGGTGGAAGAAGCCCCCGGTTTGCGGAAAACCGGGGGCTGTGTTTAGGTTTTGCCGGATTCCTGCTTCAGGAAATCCTCCCGCATGGGGCTGAAAATGTCCAGGACGACGCCCTCCTCCAAACAGAGGCAACCGTGCGTCTGATGGGGGAGTACGCTGACGCTGTCCCCGGGGCGCAGGATTTTCGTTTCCTCACCAACACGGAATTCAAATCTGCCGGATAGGATATAGGAGAGCTGGGCATGGGGATGCCGGTGATCCGCGCCGGAGGCGCCGGTCCCAAAATGGTTGTGGACACACATCAGCGCCGGATTATGGGCGAGGATTTTCCTGCTGTGCCCGGGGGCCAGGAACTCCTGCGGAATACTGGAAAAAAAGAACCATTGATTTTCCTGCTTCATGGGGATATACTCCTTACTTCGACTGGCTGCATGGAAAGAAAGCACCCGCCTCCGGAGAGGTCCGTCGGAGGCGGGTGTACAGGAGAGAGGATCAGGCTTTTTCAGCGGCGAAGGCTTCTTCCAGCTCGTAAGGATATTTACGGGCGGGCTCGATTTCGCAGGCTACATACACCAGGTCCTCGGTGCCGATGTTGCGGATGCCGTGCTTTCCACCGGGGCGGATTACGGCGATGGTGTAGGGCTCGACCTGGAACTTCTGGCCGCAGAGGGTGATTTCCGCCTTGCCCTTGAGCACCAGATAGAACTGCTCATTGGTGTGGTGGTAATGCTCGCCGACACAGGCGCCCACGGGCAGGGTGGTGATATGGACATAGTGGAAATTGACGGAATCATCGGGGTCGCAGCCGCCGGGCTGGGCGGGCTCATCGCCCAGAATGGTCATATTGGGATAGCTGCCGGCCTCATCGGGGCGGTCGGTGTGCTTATTGGGGCACACATAGCTGCTTGCGTCCTCTTCGGTACGGATAATAAAACGTTCGCCTTTACAAACCATGGGGAACACTCCTTTGAAAGAATAGAATTGGATGCTTACTATGTGACCGGGAAAGTCACTTTTGCTGAGCATAGAATAGCACACATTGGTACGCTGTGTCAATAATAAAATTATGTTTTTACAATAAAACATAATTAAATATAAAGTTAATTCCTGGGAGGATAAAGAAAATGGATGCCGGAAATTGTGCAGAAATACCAATTATCGCGGCATAAAAGTGGCAAGAGTTATATGTTTTTCTGTTTATTTTTCACGAAAAAATGAGAGAGAAAGAAGAAATTAAAAGAATTATAATGAGAAAATGCGGTTTTTATGCCGATTTTAACAAAAAATTAAAGCGCTGATTAGAAATATTCACCAATAAAAATGGAATTGTTAAGTAAATACTTATCTCTTTGGTAAAAAATAATAAATTTACATCAGAATCGAATGGTGGTATAATGAGGTTGCGGCAGTTGAAAAGCATGGATTCCTGCCGACAAAAGAAAGGAGCGGTATCCCGGATGAAAAGACCCCGTATCGCGACTCCGATTTTCCTGGTGCGGCACCAGGCAGAAAAAGATTTGTTCGGCGTGATCCGCCAGCTGGGGCAGCTGGGGTTTGACGCCTTCGAAATGGGAGGCCTGTACGGCAATGCCCCTGAGAAGGTCCGTGAAGCCGCCGCGGCGGCCAGGCTGGAAATCCTTATGGACCATGTCCCCTATGACGCCTTCCGGGAGAACCCGGAGGAGATCATCCGAACCCGGGCAATTCTGGGGAGCAAATATATTTCCATCTGCAGAATCCCCGCGAACGCCTATCCCGGCGGCTGCGATTTCCGGGAAACGGTGGTTTTCCTGAACAGGCTGGCGGAGCAGACCAAAAAGGCGGGGATGACGCTGCAATATCACAATCACGGCTTTGATTATATGGGGCACATTGACGGCAAGTACCCCATCGAGCACATTCTGGATGCGGTGCCCGGGGAACTGCTGGGGCATATGCCGGATATCGGCTGGTGTATGCTGGGCGGCGGGGACCCGCTGTATATGCTGGAAAAGTACCGGGATCGCTGCAAGGTCATTCACCTGAAGGATTACTATGCCGAAGGTCCCGTGCGGCTGAAAACCGCCCATGAGCTGGGGAGCAGGCGGGGCGGCCCGGAATACTTCAATTTTGAGTTCCGGCCCACCGGCTACGGAATCGTGAATTTCCCCGGGATGATGAATCAGATCATGGCCTGCGAGCCGGAATGGTTCACCACGGATCACGACGGCTCCTACTGTGGCAACGACTACAACGAACTGCGTATGAGCAGAGTATATACCGAGAATCTGCTGAACCTCCATTTCGGAAGCATGGCGTAAGGCCAAGAAATATATGCTTTATTCAAAAGAGAAAGGAAGATACCTCATGAAAAAATTGATTGCTCTGATCCTGGCTGCGGCAATATGCCTGTCCATGGCAGCGTGCGGAACCTCCGGAAAGACGGATGCCCCTTCCGAGACCCAGCCCGCCGCCCTCGCCGGAACCACCGCCCCCGCTGAATCCGAGGCCGCCCCCGCCGGTGACCTGACCATCGATGAAATGATCGCGAACCTGGATCATGACATCACCATCGGCATCTCCCTGTTCAACTATTCCAACAACTGGTGCTCCTGGCAGCGCAACGCCATGCTCAACTGGTTTGACCAGTGCGGGAACGACCACATCTCCTACATCATCTCCGACGCGCAGAACGACCAGGCCAAGCAGAACGATGCCGTGGATACCATGCTGGCCCGGGGCATCGATGTACTGATCTGCTATGTGGTTCAGTCCACTGGTGCCAGCGCCATCGCCAAGAAGTGTGAGGACGCGGGCGTGCCCGTGGTGTTCCAGAATACCAAGGTGGATTCGGAATCCCTGACCAACTTCGAGCGCACCTGGTTCATCGGCGCCAACAATGAGGACAAGGCCCATCTGCAGATGGACATGATCTTTGAGCTGCTGGACGACGAGGAGAAGTTCGCGGAAATCGACAAGAACGGCGACGGCAAGATCAATATGTTCTACGTTCAGGGTCCCGCCAACGAGGATATGGCCATCTGCCTGAGAACCGTCCAGGAGCGGATCGCCGCCCACGAGAAGTATAAGGACATCATTGTACTGTGTGAGCATCAGAACTCGGACAACTCCACCGCCGACTGCAAGGAAATCGCGGAAGCCTGGGTCGGCAAGTACGGCGACGACATCGAGCTGCAGCTGGCCCACACGGACGCCCAGGCTGCCGGCTGCATCGCGGCCTATCAGGCTGCCGGTCTGCTGAGCAAGGACGGCGGTGTGTATGTCCTGGCCTCCAACTGCCTGCCCGACGCCCAGGTCTACATCAAGGAAGGCATCCAGTACGCCTCCGTTCTGACCGATCCCTGGTGGCAGGGCACCAACGCCATTAAGATGGCCATCGCCGCCGCTCTGGGCAACGACATCACCTACGGCGACTTGCTGTACGGCTTCCCTGAGGACGTGCATTTCAGCGAGCAGAATCCCAAGATCGTCTACCTGGTGCTCACCGGCATCACGAAGGAAAATGTGAGCATCGCGGAAGAGGCCTACACCAGATCCACCCGCGCGAACTGATTTTGAAAACCAGCGGACGGCGGTACTCCCGAAAGCGAACCGCCGTCCGCTGCTTACACGCATTATCCACGGGCCCGTGATCCGGGGGATTCCGGGCCGTATTGAAGTAAGGAGTTTTTCCATGAGCAGAGAATACCTGTTGGAAATGAAGGATATATGCAAATCCTTCCCCGGTGTTAAGGCCCTGGACCATGTTCAGCTGTGCGTTCGCCCCGGCGAAGTGCACGCCCTGATGGGGGAGAACGGCGCCGGAAAGTCCACGCTGATGAAATGCCTGTTCGGCATTTACCACCGTGACGGCGGCGAGATCATTCTCGACGGCCAGAGCGTTGAGTTCAAGAATCCCAATGATGCCCTGCATCACGGCGTATCCATGATCCATCAGGAACTGGAGCAGGTGCCCATGCGCAGCATTGCCGACAACATCTGGATGGGCCGGTATCCCACGAAGCTGGGCCAGATCGACGACGAGCGCATGATCCGGGACACCAGGGAATTGCTCGACAGCTTTGGGATTCCGCTGAATCCCACCACAAAAATCAGCGAATTGTCCGTTTCCATGCGGCAGATGGTTGAAATTGTCAAAGCGGCCTCCTGGAATTCCAAAATCGTCGTGATGGATGAGCCAACTTCCTCCCTGACGGAAAAGGAAACCGAAAAGCTGTTTGAGATCATCAGGAAGCTCAAAAAGGACGGCTGCGGAATCATTTTCATTTCTCATAAAATTGACGAAGTTCTGGCTATCTCTGACCGGGTTACGGTCATGCGTGACGGCCAGTATATCTGCACCGAACCGGTGGGGAACCTCAACGCCGATGTTCTGGTGCATTATATGGTCAACCGGGACCTGAGCAAGCGTTTTCCGGAGAACAATGTGGTCATCGGCGAGGAAATCCTGCGGGTGGAGCACCTGACCACCACCTACGAGCCCAGGGTGGAGGATGTGTCCTTTACCCTCCATGCGGGAGAGATTCTGGGCATCGGCGGGCTGGTGGGCGCCCGGCGCACCGAGCTGATGGAGGCGCTGTTCGGCCTGCGCCGCATCGAATCGGGGAAAATCTACCTTCGGGGGAAGGAATGGGTGCCGGGAAACAGCGTCCACAGCAAGAACAGCGGTCTGGCCATGGTGTCAGAGGAACGGCGGGCCAGCGGTATTGTACCAATGCTCAGCGTAGCCAACAACGCGGTGATGTCCAGCCTCTACCGCTGCATCAACAAGCTGGGCATCATTTCCCCCAAAATGGTGGAGAAAAACGCCCAGTGGGTCATTGACGCCATGGCGGTCAAGACACCGACCTCCCAGACACCCATCAGCAACCTTTCAGGCGGAAATCAGCAGAAGGTGATCATCGGCCGGTGTCTGCTGACCGAACCGGATATCCTCCTGATGGACGAGCCCACCCGTGGAATCGACGTGGGCGCGAAGTACGAAATCTATCAGCTGATGATCGATATCGCTCGGCAGGGAAAGGCTGTTATTTTCATCTCCTCGGAAATGCCCGAGCTGCTGGGTGTGGCAAACCGGATTTTGATTATGAGCAACGGCCGCTGCGCCGGAATTGCTCCGGCCAGTGAGCTTGACCAGGTGGAAATCTTCAAGCTCGCCGCCAAGTATCTGTAATACGATCTCCCTAGATTAAGTGAGGTGTCCCACTGTGGAAAAGAAAGCTGAACTGAAGAAAATCAAGGACGTGCTGGTGAACTATACCATCTACATCGTCCTGATCCTGTTCCTGATGGTGATCATCGCCATTGAACCCAAATTCCTGTCCCTGCGGAACTTTACCTACATCCTGCAGCAGGCCGCGCCCCGGATCGTGCTGGCGCTGGCCAGCGCCAGCGTCTGCGTCATCGGCGGACGTGATCTTTCCACCGGCCGCCAGATCGGTCTGGCTGCCATCATCTGCTCCGTGCTGCTGCAGAACTCGGACTACGCCATCAAGCTGTATCCGAATATTCCCTGCCTGCCTCTGGTCCTGCCGCTGATCATCGCCATGGTGGCCTGCGCCATCTGCTCCATGATCAACTCCCTGCTGGTTTCCAAGCTGCGCATGGTCCCCATGATCGCTTCCCTGGGTATGCAGATGGTGATTTACGGCGCTATGTCCGTCTACTATGACAATATCACCGGCGGCACACCCATCTCCGGCCTGGACAGCTCTTATACGGATTTCTGCCAGGGCAGCTTTTACATCGGCGAGTTGCGGATTCCCTACATCGTGATCTATGCCCTGCTGGTGGCGCTGCTGTACTGGTTCATCTGGAACCGCACCACCCTGGGCCGCAACATGTTTGCCTGCGGCGGCAACCCTGAGGCCGCCACGGTTTCCGGCATCAGTGTGGTAAAAACCTCCCTCATCGTCTACCTGCTGGCAGGCTGCACCTATGCCTTCGCCGGTTTCCTGGAGGCGGGCCGTACCGGCTCCGTGACCAACGAAATGGGCAACGGTTATGAGCTGGACGCCATCGCGGGCTGCGTTATCGGCGGCGTTTCCCTCCGCGGCGGCATCGGCACCATACGGGGCGTTCTGGTGGGCGTCATGCTGCTGCAGGTTATCAACTACGGCTTGGTCTACCTGGGCGTCAACGTTTACTATACCAACCTGGCCCGGGGCCTGATTATGCTGTTCGCCATTGCCATCGATATACGCAAGAATATCAAGCGGAAGTAAGAAAGGAGCGCCGGAATGGAAAAAACCATGAAAGCGGTGGTTCTCAAGGAATTTCACCAGCCCTTCACGGTGGAGACCCTGCCCATCCCCGAGCCCGGCCCCGGGGAGGTCCTGGTCAAGGTGATGGCCAGCGGTCTGTGCCTGACGGACGTACATATACAGGACGGCGTGCTGAAAACGGTAAAGCCCCCCTACACCCCCGGCCATGAGCTGGCCGGGATCGTGGTGAAGCTGGGAGAAGGCGTCACCGGCGTGGAGGTCGGGGAGCATATGTGCGGCTGGATCGACGTGGTGTGCCACAAGTGCAGGCTGTGCACCATGGGCCGGGAGAACCTGTGCCTGAACCGTGTGCGCATCGGCTTTGAGCGGGACGGTTCCCACGCCGAGTATGTGGTGATCCCCGCGGAGAATGTGATGCCCATTGCCGGGGACATTCCCTGGCCCAGCGCGGCGGTGATTCCCGATGCCGTGGCCTGTATGCACAATGCCGTCAAGGTCCAGGGAAAGGTCAAACCCGGGGACAAGGTTCTGATTGCCGGGATGGGAGCCCTGGGGGTTCCCGGTGTGCAGATCGCCAAGTATCTGGGAGCCACGGTGTATGTCTCCGGACGAACCCCCGCCAAGCTGGAGCTGGCAGAGCACTTCGGCGCCGATGCGGTGATCAATACCCGGCAGCAGGACCTGCGGAAAGAAATCAACCGGCTGACCGGGGGAGACCTGTGCGATGTGATCATCGACCTGATCGGCACCTCCGGCTGCATTGACGAGGAGCTGCTCTGCCTGCGGCCCGGCGGAAAGATTGTGGCGGTGGCCTATGCCGCCGAGACCTTTACCGTTAATTATCAGGAAATCGTCATCAAGGAAAAGGAAATTGTGGGTGTCCGGGGTGCCACGCCGGAGTCCCTGCGGGAAGCCATCCGCTTGGTGGGTGAAAAGATTGTGGACCCCCACGTCTGCAAAACCTGGAAAATTGAGGACGTGAACGAGGCCATCGGGGCCCTGCGGAGCTTCCGGAATCTGTCCCGCACGGCGTTTACCTTTGAGGAATGATACGGCCGGCTGCCGCGGCTGCCGGTAAATTGCTGTTTACAGTTTTCAAACACGTTGCGTTTACACCGTAGGGGCGGATATTATCCGCCCGAACGCTTAAGGTTTTTGAGTGTTTTCGATAGAACAGGGCGCTTTGGCAGACGAAAGCAAAGCGGGCGGCTAATAGCCGCCCCTACGGCAAAATTTCGGCAAACAACAATTTTCCTGTCCGCTGTATTTGGGCGGGAGACGACAATGCTCAGGGATATGACGGGAAAGGCCATAAAAAAGCTCCATGGGCTGTCCCATGGAGCTTTGGGCGGGGATCAGATTCGGTACAGGTCCTCGTAATGCTCTGCCAGGCGGATGAAGCCGCGCATCTGTTCCGTCACAAATTTGTCCTTGTGGTAGACAATGTTGAAGGTTCGCACCAGGTTCGTCTCCAGAATCTCCACCGGCCACAGCAGCCCCGCGGAGATTTCCTGTTCCACCAGCCGCCGGGAAATGGTGGTGATGCCCATTCCCTTTTCCACCGCCAGCTTGCTGGCCTGGATATCTGCGCACCGCCAAACAATCTGATAGGGAATGTTCTCCTGGTTAAGCAGCTGCTCAAGAATGGTTGCCGCGTTGCTGGAAGCATCCCGAACCACCAGGTTCTCTCCCTCCAGCTCGCTGAGCCGCACGCTGCTCCTTCCCCAGAAGCGGTGCTGACGGTTGCAGACCAGCACCAGGGTGTCCCGCATAAAGGGCGTCTGGATCAGATCCTCCGAGGATACCTGCCGGTCCAGAAAGGCGATGTCCAGCTCGTTGCTTAAAAGCTTTTCCTGAATCTGCTCGTTTCTGGCCACGGTGGCGAAGCACTGCACGTCGGGGTAGCCCAGCTTCATCTGCTGTACAATGTCACTGAAGATGGAGGCGCCGATGGTAAGAGAGCTGCCCACCCGCAGGGTCTTGATGCGGGCACTCTGGGCGAGAAAATCCTCCAGAACCTTTTCGCTGTTCAGAATCTGTTTGGCGTAATACAGAAAGGCTTTCCCCTCGGCGGTGAGATACAGACGCTTGTTCAGCCGCTCAAAGAGCTTGATGTTGGCTTCCTTTTCCATCTCCGTAATGCTCTGGCTGACGGAAGCCTGGGAAATGTAGAATTTCCGGGCGGTTTCGCTCATCTTTCCGTTCTCCGCTACATCCACAAAAATTTTTAACCGGCGCAGTGTCATACTGTCCATCCCCCTGCAATGAAAGATACTTAAGTATATTATAAAGCATTTTCCGGAATTTCGCAAGATAAACCTATCAAGCATCCGAAACATTCCCCGGACAGGGGGTTGCCTCGGGGCTGTCAAATGTACTATAATGAGGAGGTACTTCGTTATGCCTGAGTTTGAGATTCCCAAAACCATGAAGGCCATGACCCTGAAAGCCTATGACCGGCTGGAGTTGGCCACGCTGCCTGTGCCGGAGCCGGGCCCGGGGGAGGTCCTGTGCCGGATCAAGTCCGTGGCCATCTGCGGCTCCGACCCCAAGATGATCCACGGCGGCTACGCCTTCGCCAATTGGCCCCCCTACTATCCCTTCGTGATGGGCCATGAGTGGAGCGGCCAGGTGGTGAAGCTGGGGCCCGGCGTGGAGGAGTTCCGGGTCGGGGACCGGGTGGCCGGAGAGGCCCACCACGGCTGCGGAAAATGCGACAACTGCAAGAAGGGCCACTATACGGTCTGCCTGAATTACGGCCGCGACGGACACGATGGCAAGCTGGATTACGGCCATCGGCATTACGGCTTCTACTGGCAGGGCGCCAACGCCGAGTACAACGTCTACAAGGTGGCCTCCCTGCACCGTATTCCGGACAACGTCAGCTATGATGTGGCTGCCATGTGTGACACCGCAGGGGTCGCCATGCACGGCGTGGAGCTGGCGGGCGTGACCCCCGGCGGCACCAGTGTGGTCATCGGTCCCGGGCCCATCGGCCTGTGTGCCATGATGGAGTGCAAGGCTCTGGGCTCCGGACGTGTGATCGTAGTGGGCCGGGGGGCCAAGCTGGAAAAAGCCCGGGAGCTGGGCGCGGACGTCTGCATCGACTTCGAGAAGGAGGACCCGGTACAGAAGGTCCTGGAGCTCACCGGCGGTATCGGCGCTGATGAGGTTATGGAGTGCTCCGGCTCGTCCAATTCGCCCATGCAGGCCTGCCAGATGGTGCGCAAGACCGGCGCAGTGGCCATCATTGCCACCTACCACCAGTCCGAGTGCCTGCTGCCCATGAACCTGATCAACTTCAACGAGCTGCGCATTGTGGGCTCCAAGGCCAACCCCAACGTCTCCGACAAGGTTCTGCATTTCTTCTCCACCGGGGCCATTCAAGGGGAGAAGCTGGTTACCCATCGGTTCCCCCTGGAGGAGTATGAGAAGGCTGTGGATGTGTTCGAGCATAAGAAGGACGGCTCCATCAAGGTCGTCATCAATCCGTAAGGGAGGGCAGGAAATATGCGTGACTATGTTGTGGTGGTAGGCGCCGGGCTGATGGGCAGCGGCATTGGAGCCATGGCGGCGCTGGCCGGGAATCCGGTGATCCTGGTGGACACCAGCGCGGAACGGGCGGCCATGGGCGTGGAAAAGGCCAGGGAGCATATCCGTCTGCGGGAGGAAAACGGTCTGGCCACGGCGGAGGAGGCGGCCCGGGCGGCGACGCTGCTGGAGGCCTCCGACAATACCGCCGAGGCTGCCAGAAAGGCCCGGATGGTGGTGGAAGCGATCATTGAGAACCTGGAAGCCAAGCAGGCGCTCTTTCGGCAGTTGGACGCGCTGCTGCCGGCGGAGGTGCCTATCTGCTCCAATACCAGCGGGCTCAGGATTACGGAGATTAGCGCTTTGTGCGAGCACCATCCGGAGCGGACGGTGACCACCCATTTCTGGCTGCCGGCCCATCTGGTTCCCCTGGTGGAGGTGGTCATGGGCGACAAAACCGACGAGGCCGTGGCGCTGGCCGTTCGGGAGGAGCTGAAGAAGTGGAAGAAATCTCCCGTTCTGGTGCGCAGGGACCTGCCCGGGCAGCTGGCGAACCGGGTGTTCCAGGCCATTATCCGGGAGGCCATCGACATCGTGGCCAGCGGCCTTGCCAGCGCGGAGGATGTGGATACGGCCATCGCGGCGGGCATGGCCATGCGCTTCCCGGTCTGGGGGCCGCTGATGCACCTGGACGCCATCGGCACGCCCCTGGGCCTGTCCGTGCAGGAGACGGTGCTGCCCAGCATCTGCGCCGATAAGGAGGCCAGCGGCTACATCAAGGACATGGTGGCCAGGGGCGACCTGGGCGCCAAGACGGGAAAGGGCTTCTATGACTGGAGCGAGCGGAGCATTGACGAAGCCATTGCCAAACGGGACGCCTTCATCATCGAGGCCTGCAAGATTCTGAACAAACTGGACAATTGAGAGGTTTTCCTATGAAAGAATATTTCTTTGTGGGTACGTATACGGAGCCCATTCTCTTCGGAACCGGCGAAGTGTTTCAGGGGAAGGGGAAGGGCGTGTACCTGTGCGCGCTGGAGGATGGGAACATCCGGGTGCTGGAGCAGCTGGCCTGCCGGAATCCCTCCTTCCTGTGTGTTGACCCTGGGAAGAAAAAGGTGTATGCCGTCAACGAGATGAAGGAGTACAACGGTGAATTCGGCGGCGGCCTGACCCAGATTTCCTACGGAAGCGGCGCCATGGCGACGCAGCGGGATATGGGCACCGGGGCCACGGACCCCTGCCATGTGGCGCTGGCGCCCAACGGGCGGTTTCTCTCCGTGGCGAATTTTGCCAGCGGGGCGGTGACGGTTTTCCCCCTGGACGATGAGGGGAACATTGGGGAGCGCCAAATCTTCCAGCACCGGGGCTCCAGTGTCCATCCCATCCGGCAGCGGGGGCCCCACGCACATGCCACCATCTTCCTGGAAGGCGAAAACCTGATGTTTGTGCCGGACCTGGGCATGGACATGGTGAAGGCGTACCGCTATGAGGGAAGCGACGTGACTCCCGCCCCGGAACTGGACATCCCGGTTCCGGCGGGCAGCGGACCCAGAAGCGGTGTATTCAGCCGGGACGGAAGGTTCTTCTATCTGATTCATGAGATCAGCAGCCAGGTGTCCTGCTACGCCTGCGACCGGGGACGGATGACCCGGATCGGCTGCGTGGAGACCCTTCCGGAGGGGGTGGAGAAGGATACGAACATCTGCTCCGACCTGCACCTGACGCCGGACGGGAGATTTTTGTACGCCTCCAACCGGGGGCATGACAGCCTGTGCTGCTGCCGGGTGGAAGCGGACGGCGGGCTGACCGTGCTGCACCATATCCCCTGCGGAGGCAGAACCCCCAGGAATTTCGCCATAGACCCCACGGGCAAATACCTGCTGGTGGGCAATCAGGACAGCGATACCATCGCCCTGTTTGCCATCCGGGAGGACGGGAACCTGACCGCCCTGGGCCTGACGGAGTTCGGCTCCCCGGTGTGCATCCGGTTCTTTGAACAGTAGCATCCTGATAATGGCTTCCCCGCGCCGTTTTCCCCCAGGACGGGGATTGCTCCAAGAAATCCAAGAATGCCGGAAGCCTCAGGCTTCCGGCATTCTTGGATATAAGAGGGGGATACTGTCCCGCAGCTGCGTCTGAACGCCGCACAGAATCAGAAAAACGATAAATTGTTGTTTACAAAATAAACGCTGTCATTGCGAGCCAGTGCGCACACTGGCGTGGCAATCCCCCGGTTGAAAGGAGCCAGGTAACGATTACCACCAAAAATCGCAGTGGCTCCCATTCTTCCGGGTACTTTTCGGTACATTTTCCCTCTAACCGGGGGATTGCCACGACCAGTCTGCGGACTGGTCTCGCAATGACAGGAAACTTTAACACACAGCTGCAAACAACAATTTCTCTTTCTGTCCGGCAGCGTTTGGGATATGCTTTGCAACAGTTGAAAAGCGCTGGGAGGAATCCCTTTTCAGGGAAGCAGGGCCAAAAGGGCTTCGGTGTGGGGGCTGGTGAGGCCGGCGCGGGACTGGACCTCCAAATCCAGGCGGATGGCATCCGCCACGCCCCCGCCAAGGCCCGCTGCCCAGGTCAGGAGAAGATCGCAGTCCTCATAATACCCCGCGTACAGGCAGGCATAGCCCAGGTTGATATTGGCCAGCACATTGTCCGGCTGAAGCTCCACGGCCCGGATGCCGTAAGTCACGGCGGCTTCATAGTCCTGGTCATGGATCAGCGCGTTATAGGATGCCCAGGCGTAATACTCGGACGCGTAGGCGTCTCCCAACCGTCCGGCGGCCTGGGAGAAGATTTCCAGCCCCTGCCGGAACTGCTCCCGGGAGCGGTCGTACTGGCCTGCCTTGAAGGCGTTTTCTCCGGTGTTCAGCAGAGCGGAGGCATAGACCGCCGCGTCCGAAGCGGTGCCGGTGGTATCGTAGATTCTGCCGCGCAGCTCCGCGGCGGAGGTGAAATACCGGTCGGCGTCGGCAAAATTCCCCTGGGTATTCAGGCAGACGCCGCAGTTGTTGTAGAGGGCCGCCAGAGTGGCCATGGCGTCGGTATTCTCGTCATCCTGCGCCAGCGCCTGGGAAATGGAGATGGCCTGCCGGTAGCTCTCGATGGCCGCATCATACCGCCCCTGGTCGGACAGGCACAGGGCATGGCCGGAAAGGGCCCGGGAAAGGGAGTTCCGGTTCTGGAGCGAGTCCACCCGCTGGCACAGGGCGTCATAGGCATCCACCGCCTGAGAAAGGAGCGCTTCCGCCTCCGCGTACTCCCCCCGACGGTAGAGCAGAGCGCCGTGGTTATAGGCGCAGCCCGCCCGGGTGGACAGGGTATCGTAGTCGCTGTCGTCCGCACCGGCCAGAAGTTCATCGCACTCCCGGAAGCAGGCGATGGCCTCCTCCTCCAACCCCAGGTTGATGGCGTTGGCGCCCGCGTTGGACAGCATGGCGGCCAGGGTCACCCGGTCCCCGGGAATCTCCCGCTGGAGAGCAATGGCCTCCTGAAAGGCCTGGGCCGCTTCCTCATAGCGTCCCGCCGCGTTCAGCACATTGCCGTAGTTGTTCTTCGCGGAGGCCAGGGGGGCGTAGTCCCCGGAGGCCTGGCAGAGGGGAATGTAAAGGTCGATGGCCTGCTGCTGGTAGTCGGCGGCCTCGCTGTAGCTGCCCAGAACCCCCATGGCCGTGGCCAGCTTCTCAAAGTTCGCGGCCACGTCGTACTGGGCGGTGGTTTTGTCCGTGGACAGGAGCAGAATCTCATTGATCTGGCGGGCGTTCTCCTCCAGAATGCCGGAGATTTTGGAGTAGGCCCCGGGGATGCCGGTGAGCTTGTCCGGCAGGCTGTAGGTCAGCTCCTGGAGCACCTGCATGGAGCTGCGCTCGGCGGCCCGGGCCTGATCCCGGTAGTTCTGCGCCCGGTGCATCAGCCCCAGGGAGACCGCGCCCACCAACAGGAAAGCGGCGGCGGCGGCAGCGGCCCGGGCGGCGAAGCGCCGGGTTTTGCGCAGGCTGTGCTCCCGCTGCAGCTCCCGGAGGGGGCAGCCGGTGACGTCGGCAATGATTTTGAGAAGTTCAGGGTCCTCCTTGGCGATCATCTTCCGGACAGGGTTGCCCGGGGTGCGGATATCCATCACCCGGTCCATGATATCGGGCACCTGCTTCAGGCTTGGGGGGAAGGACACCTCCGGGTCGCCGGAGATCAGCAGGGGGAAAATATGCTCGGCACGGCCCAGCTCGATGAAGGTGGAAACCTCCCGGTCCACCCATTCGGAGCTGGGGGTATCGGTGGAGCAAACCACGATGAGGGAGTGGGTGGAGCGCAGGGCGTTATCAATGGTATCGGTGAGGATTCGGCTGACGGGCAGCTCCTCCGTATCCCGGAAGGCCCGGTGGATATCCTTGTAGCCCCGCCGCCGCAGGGCGGCGGGCAGGCGGTAGCCCTCCACAAAGTGGAAGGTCTTTTGGGTGATGAGGCTGTCCATGCTTTTGTGGCGGTAGCTGAGGAAAATATCATACTCAAACTGCTGCATACTCATTCCTCTCCCAGCGCGATCCGGTCCAGAACGGCCTGGGCCTGGTCAATGGCCTCCTGAATATAGCCCAGGGCCTGGGGATTATCCGCGAACAGCTCCGGAAGCTCCCGGGTAAGCCGGTCGGCTACCTCCAGGCTTTTCTGCGTCTGGGCTTCGGCGATGCGGCCTTCCTCCCGGGCGATGAGCCCCAGCCGCAGGAAGATGCCGGAGATAACCAGAAGCACGCCGCATACCACACCGGCCAGGGCGAGAACGGCCTGGTTCCGCCTGCGGCGGTGCCGCTGCTCCAGCTCGTCCGGGTGCAGCCCCAGCACGGAGGCGGTGATACGGACGGTCTCATAGCGCAGCAGCTGTCTGCGGCGGGCAGGGGTATCCCCCCGGAGGTCCGCCGCCACCGGCTCGATGGTCTCCTCCCGCTCCACAACGCGCATATCCGGCAGGATATGCTGCACCACCTTGCGCTCGATGAAGCTCTCCGGGAAGGAATCCGCCGGCTCTCCCCGGACAATGACCGCCACAATGTCCTCGGTTTTCCGGAAGTGGCGGAAATAGGTCAGGCGGCTGCGGATGGCCTCGGAGGATTTGGCATCCGGGGAGCAGATCACCACCAGGTAACGGGTGTGATCCAGCAGCAGCTTTACAGCGTCGTCAAACTCGGAGCCGGTGCTGTCCACATGGATGCTGCGGTAGTCCAGCTCAGGGTCCGGCAGCCGGATGCCCTTGGGCAGCCGGTAGGAGCGGATACTGCCGGCCAGGGTTTCGGCAATGGCGGCATCCTCCGGTGTGGCAATGATACAGATATCGTAGTTCTCCATGGAGTTTCCTCCTTTCGGGGGGTGTCAGTGCATGTGGGCTTCCAGGGCCGCCAGGAATTCCGCGCTTTCGTAGTCCGTGCCATCCCACTGGAAGCAGACCAAGCGGAAATCGCCAAGCTCGGGGCTGTCGAACACCAGCGTGCCGGTGGCGGCGTCATAAGAAACCTTCACGGCAACCAGCTTGCCGGTTTCATCCCGGAATACCGCGAACAGGTCCTCCTGATTCCAGCCGGTGGCCAATTGGGCTTTCATGGAAACATGGACGGTGCCGCTGCCAAGCTGCTTCAGCTCGATGCCGTCATAGTAAACGGAAAGGCGGAAGGAGGTGCCGGAGCCGCTGACTTTCAGATAGAGATTGTAGGGACTCTCTGCCGCAGGGGCTTCCGCTTCCGGATTCTCGGGGTCACCGGTGTCTCCGGTATCCCCAGTGTCTCCGGTATCGCCGGTATCTCCGTTATCTCCGGTGTCTCCGGTGTCCCCGGTGTCCCCGGTATCTCCGGTGTCCCCGGTATCTCCGGTGTCTCCGGTATCCCCGGTATCTCCGGTATCGCCGGTGTCTCCAGTATCCCCGTTATCCCCGGTGTCCCCGCCGGAGGGTTTCCGGTTTCCGCCGAGGATGGAGCTGGCGCTGCCGCCGGTCAGGGAGCCCGCCCCCGAGCCGCCCAGAATGCCGGAGCCGGTATTGGAGGTTCCGGGGGTGATGCTGGGGGCGTTGTATTCGCTCATGGCATAAGCCTGCAGGGTGATTCCCCGGATCAGGAAAATCTTGGACGTGTCCACAGTCTGAGCGGAATTCGCGCTCACCACCTGAACGTCCATCTTTCCCTCACTGTAGGTAAAGATCTCGAACAGATTGCAGTTATTTCCAAGGTAGCATTGAAGGTCGCTGAAGGTGAAATACGGGTATTCGTAGCTCCCGGCCACCCATGCCGTGTAGTTCGCCGTGTTTCCGCCTTCGTCATGTCCGATCTGGTTTTTGTACGCGTAGCTTGGATAAGCAGCTACGGTGATGCTGTCGCCATCCTTGAACCGCTGCGTTTGGATGGGAGACTTTCCCACGTTCCCGGTGAACCCGCTGAGATCGTCATTGACAAAATTTCCGCCGGCAAAGAGATAGCCGCTGCTGATCAGGTAGTCTCCCGAAATGGAACCGGTAATCTGGAGCTTGTTCGTATGATTTTTGCCGTAGAATGTGGGCGTACCGTTGGATTCGCTGCAGGAGACATTTCCAACGGAGACACCGTCCGAATAGTAGACAGCGGCATTGCCGGAAAGGGTCAGGCTTTCGATTCCGCTGCCGTCCAGCTCCAGATAGCCCCCGGAAAGGTTCAGCTCGTCCTGATGCGCTTCGCCTCCCGTGTAGTGGACGCCGGCATCGGTCAGGCTGCCGCTTCCGGTGACGGAGCCGGTGCTGCCCACCTCCATGGAAAACGCGGTCTGACGGCCGTCGGTGCTCCCGGTGCCGGAAATTACTCCCTCCAGCTCCAGACTGCCCTGCACCACCAGAGAGCTCCGGTGGATGGAGCCGGTCAGGCTGTCGATGAAGGACTGCATCAGCATCTGCGCGCCTTCGCATACCTTCAGACCCGCGTTTTGGGAGATGACCAGCTCCGGGGTGGCAAAGCCGATGGAGCGGAAGATGGTCGTCTCGGAAGAGAGAGTCTCATCACTGGAGGTGGATATCTCAGGCTGTTCAAACCCCTGCTTGTGGGCGAGATCATCCTGGGTAATGCCGTAGTGGGTGTCCGACGAGGTTTCCGTTTGCGTCCCTTCTGCGGTGGTGGTGGTTGTGGTGGTATCGGTGGTCACCGTGGTGGTGACCCGCAGGTCCAGAACGCTGCCGTCGGGAACCACCAGGGTGATGCCATCGGGAATGGTGTATGTTTCGTCCAGGATGCCGGCAACATCCCCGTTGATCAGCCGGTAGTTTCCGCTTTCCGGATCGTAGAGGAACACCGCCGCGCTGCCCTCACCGTCGGTGTAGACATCGGTGTTGGTCAGCAGGTTCAGATTCGCGCCCTCCAGCATATCGATGCTGTCAATGAGCACGATGCCGGTGCCGGTGATGTTCACATCCCCATCGGCGTAGAGGGTGCTGATGCGGTTGAAGCCCGCCACACTCAGATTCACACCGGTGCCCTCGGCATGGACCTCCACGGCGCTGCCGTTGTTGACCATGCTGACGCTGGTTCCGTCATACCGCCAGCCGCTGCCGGACTTCTCCCCGTCTGCCCAGCCCGCGGAGGCGCTGGCCTCGTCCGCCAGGTCGTAGCCTCCCACGGTCACAACGGGCGGGGCAGGGGTTTCGGGCGTAACCACGTCGTCACCGCTCTGACCGTCCACTGTACCGGCGCCGGTTGTGCCGCCGGATTTCTCCCCGCCGGTTCCGGAGGCTTCGCCGCCGGATTCCTCCTCACCGGTTCCGGTGGGGGTGCCCGAGGGCTGGCAGCCTTCGGGGGCCCCGGTGGGGGAAGAAGTACTCTCCGGAGTCGGAATGGATGCGCCGTCGTCAAGCTCTTCCGCGTGGGCGGTCATTCCCAGCGTCAGAGTCAGGGCAGTTCCTGCTGCCAGACCTACCAGAATTCTTTTTCTCTTTTCGTTCATGGAAATACCTCCTATAACCGTCAGGAATACAGGCTGCTGATCAGCTCCCAGGCGTAGTCGTCCTTGGCCTGGTCCGCCAGGGTCAGGTCGTCAAAGGGAACCATCAGGGGGTGGAAACGGCGGCTGTTGTCCCGTTTCGGGGCGTAGCGCCAGTTGTACATGGCATGGAAGCGGACCCAGCGGTCATGCTCGATGCGGCGGCACAGGTCCGGCTGCTCTGTCTGCAGCTCACGGAACCGGCCATAGGCCTGCCGCAGCTGCTCCCGGGTAAATTCCGTCAGGCTGTCGTCGTCCAGAAGGAAGCGCAGCTTGGTGCGCAGGTGGTTGGCCGAGGCCATATTGGAGCGGCGCAGGAACGCGCTGAGCTCCTCCCATCGGGGGGCGTTGCCGCCGCTGGCGGCCCGGTAATTCTCGTTGATCTGCCGGGCCATCCGCTCCAGGCCGGAGCGGAGAACGGCCTCGGGGGTGAAAATCTCACCATCGGTGCCGAATACCGTCAGGCCGTCCGTGAGCACGGAGCGGCAGTAGAGGTGGAGCTTCCCGGTGACGGGGAACCAGGTTTTGATCCGGCGGCTGAGCACCGTATTCTCCGCCTCGTCATCGGAGCAGAGGATGATCCGGTCCGCACCAAGAAGCAATTCCTCGTCGGCGTTCCAGGGGTCAGCGTGGAGGATCAGGCTGTCCCGGTCCGGGGAAACGCTGCCGATGCTGACGGAGGTTCCCAGCTGGGGATGGTCCAGCAGGAACTCCGAGGCGTCGCCGAAAACGTGGTATTCGGTTACCCGGACGGGGGAGAAGATGTTGGTCAGCAGGGCCTGCTCCAGCAGCTCCCGGCCCAGGTGGCCGAAGCCCACCAGCAGCACCTTCCGCTCCCGGTTCGCCAGGGGGTAATGCTGCCAGTACATGGAGGCGCAGAGCTCGTTGCGGTCAAAGAACCGCAGCCCGGGGCGCAGGGCCTCGGGAATCCGGCCGGTCTGACAGACCACGTCGGCGTTTTCGGGGATGCCCATCCGGGTCAACTGCGCCTCGGCGTCCTCCCCGGTAAAAACCACCGTGGGACGCCCGGCGCTCTTCGGCAGCAGCTCCAGCAGCTGGGCGGGGGAAAGCTCCACGCCGATGCGGCTGCGGTCGGAGGGGGAGATGCCGCCGGACTCCCCAAACAGGCACAGAGCCTGGGGGGTTTCCGCCAGAATGTTGTCCGACAGCGCCAGGGAGGCGGAATCGGCGTGATTGAAGATGTAGACGGGGCGGTTTCCGGCCCGGCGGATGCGGAATTTGGGCAGGCCCGCGCCGGTGACCCAGCTGACGGCAAAGGTAATGAGGGCGGTCAGCGCCCCGGCGGACAGCAGCAGAAACAGTCCGCCGATGATCTTGCCGGGGGCGGTGACGGGGAAGGCGTCTCCGTAGCCAACGGTGGTCATGGTGACGATGGAGTACCAGAGGGCCTCCCCCAGACTGGTGATGGAGGCATCCGGGGAGGCAGATTCCACGGCCGCCAGCAGCCCCAGCAGCAGAAAATACACAGCCACCGCCGCGGCGATCAGGATGCTGCGGCGTTTTTTCATTGGACTCGCTCCTTCGCGGCCCGCAGCACATTGGGCAGGGCCAGCACGTTGCGGACATCCATATCCTTATAATCCGTGTACTTCCCGGTGTAGGTTTCCTCGGTGCGGCTGAGCTGGTCCAGCTCGTCCCAGCTGCACAGGCAGGCGTGCATCCGGTGGGGCAGGTCCTTGGCGATGCGCAGGCGCGAGCTGCCGTTTGCCGCTACCTCTGCCCGGTAGCGCTCCCCACGGGCCCGGAGAACATCCTCGGGCATGGACACGAAGCCCATGGAGTAGTGGAACGCGCACCAGCGCAGGTGCTCCGTGATGCCCAGGTTTTCCAGCAGGGCGGGGCTCTTGTCTTTCCAGCTCTCGGAGTTCAGGTCCTCCTCCCGGGTGCCGGTGATCCGGAGGAAGGCCCGGATAAAGTCCGCGGAGGCGCGGCTGGATTCCCGGCTGAAATAGTCGCAGCCGGCCCAGGCCTCCTCGGGGGTGACGGATTTGTCGTTGACGTAGCTGTAGTTCAGCATCATGGCCATGCGGTCATAGGCGTTGGAGCCGATGACATCGGCACTGTAAACCGTGCGGTAGCGCAGAGGCTCGCCGGGATGCTCGCTCCAGGAGATGGACCTGGCGGAACACTGGCACACTGCGGCGTCGCAGCCCAGCTGGACCAGGAACGCGCTGACCTCGGAGGCAATTTCACTGTCCCGGGCCTGGCTGCCGGTGCAGACCACCACATAGCGAAGGGTGGAGGCATGGCTGCGCAGGTAGTTGTAGAAGGTCCGGCTCTTGGCGTCGGCGGCGTGGAACTGAATGTCGTAATTCTCCACCAGTCCGGGATTGCTGCTGCAGAAGTAGCCGTTCTCGCTTTCGGAGGCGGGGGAAAACACCGCTGCCCGGAAATGGCTCCCCACAAACTGGGCGTTGCGGGTCAGGTAGCGCAGGACGCTGCGTCCGGTTTTGCCGAAGCCCACGATGATGGCGTCAAAATCGCCCTGGGCGCTGCCGTCGTCGCGGAAGGCCATTTTGTCACAGGGGGGCATGGACTGCATCAGCAGCCGGGCGGACAGGGATACATTGGTGAAATTCTTCACGTCTCCGTAGCCGTAACGGTCGGGGGTCCGGGTGAAGCCGCTGTCCACGCTCTCGTCGGAGCTGCGCATGACGAGCTTTACATGGGCGGTATCCACGCCGGCTGCCTCCAGGGCGGCCAGCAGGGCATGGGCATAGAGCCGGTTCCGGTTTTCGTCCGCGTCCAGGGCATAGAGGGTCAGATCGGGGGAACCCTTCTCGCTGCCCAGGCTCTTCAGGAATTTGCGGTCGGGATTCAGCGCGGAGAGGTCCGAGCGGACAAGGCTCCCGGCGGCGTTGATGGCAGCCTCGCAGGAGGCGTCGGGCTTGCCGCCCACATAGATGACGTTGTGGACCCCGCTGGCCATAAGGCTGCGGCCAAATTCCACGGTGTAGTCGCTGATGCCGTAGATGATCACGGAGCTGCCGTAACGCTGAAGCCAGAACTTCAGCCGCTTCAGGGCAGCGGAGCCCAGTGCGGAGATGGCGGCGCTGGCAGCGGCGTAGAATGCCATCAGGTGAACGATCCAGAACGTCACCTGCCAGAAACGGCCGGCAAAGAGGGGGGCAGCGCTGACGGAGCCATATTCGTTGATGCCCGCGAACATCCGGCAGACGGCCAGCACCGTGCGCAAAACGCCCTGAACGGGGTCGGAGAGGGTACAGCTGAAGCCAATGCCATACAGGATCAGACCGCCAATGGCGGAGATCGCGCTGCAGGCTCCGATAAGTCCCCGGGTGAAGCGCGGCTTCGCGGCGAGATTCAGGATCATCGCGCAAAACAGCAGGATTGAAAGCAATACGATGGTAACAGTCATTGGCAACACCTCCCATTTTCCGATATTATACCACTTCTTTTTTTCTTTGAAAAGTAGAAAAACGGTTTTTGTGGAGAATTCTGTCAGATGCCCGCCGGGACTGTGCAGAGTGGGGCAGACAAATTGTTGTTTGCCGCTGCGCGTCAATACTTCCTGTCATTGCGAGCCAGTGCGCACACTGGCGTGGCAATCCCCCGGATATTCCGGGATGTACGAAAAACGGACAAACGCTCTAACAAACCGTCCTGAAAAGTTGGGGGATTGCCACGACCAGTCTGCGGACTGGTCTCGCAATGACAGTCCTTTTTTAGTGCGGTTTAGGACTGTAAACAACAATTTACCTGGGCAGTACCGGTCGAGGGGCCCAAAGGATGTACGTTGACTGCCCAGGGTTCGTAACGCATTGGCCGCCGGCCCTGCCGGCAAACAACAGTTTTTCGCCCTTATGGCTGCGTGAAAAAGCCCGGTCCGGATATTCGTCCGGACCGGGAAGAGGTCATTTTCCGAATTTTTCGGCGGCGGAGCGCATCATTTCCCGGATGGGAAGATGGTAGGGGCAGCGGGTCTCGCAGGCGCCGCAGCCGATGCAGTCGGAGGCGGTTTTTTCCATGGCGTTGTACCGACCCCGGGCCCAGTCCGCCAGGCCGTAGCGGGAGAGGTAGCCCTCGAACAGGAACACGTTGGGAATGGAAATGCCCTGGGTGCAGGGGGCGCAGTAGTTGCACCGGCGGCAGAACTGGGTGCCAAGGGAATCCCGGATGGCCTGGCACCGGGCAAGCTCTTCGGGGCTTAAAGGCTCCGTCCGGGAGAAGGCGGCCAGGTTCTGGCGAAGCTCCTCGGGGCTGGCCATGCCGGGGATTGCCACGGTGACCCCGGGGTCCGCCGCCAGGAACCGCATGGCGATTTCCGCGTCCTCAATGGCCCCGCCGGCCAGGGGCTTCATGGCGATGAAGCCCACGTTCTTTTCGGCGCATTGGCGCACCAGGTCCGCTCCCTGATTCTCCACGATGTTGTAGGGGAACATGACGGTCTCCACCCAGTCAAGCTCCAGAGCTTTGGCGAACACCTGGGCCGAGTGGGCGGTGAGGCCGATATGGCGGATTTTGCCCGCCTCCCGGGCATCAAGCAGAGCCTCCAGGGCCCCGCCGGGAGCCATGACCTGCTCCAGTTGGGCAAGACTGGGATTGTGAAGCTGGTAGAGGTCAATGTAGTCCGTCCGAAGGTTTTTGAGACTGGTTTCGATGTCCGCCGCCATGGCCTCCGCCGTGCGGGCCATGCTCTTGGTGGCGAGGACAAAATGCTCCCGGATGCCCTCCAGGCCGTAGCCCAGGTATTCCTCGCTGACGGTATAGCCCCGGGCCGTGTCGATGTAGTTGACACCCGCTTCCTTTAATAGGTGCATCAGCTCCCGGGTACCCTCCCGGTCGATGCGCTGGATGGGAATGCCGCCGAAGCCCATGCGGGACACGGTCAGGCCGGTTTTGCCTAAGGTTCTGTATTCCATAATTACGATCTCCCCAATTCCTTGTTTTTTTCATAGGCCGCCGCTACGCAGTCCATGGCCGCGCCCCGGAAGCCGCGCTGCTCCAGCACCCGCAGCCCCGCGATGGTGCTGCCCCCGGGGGAGCAGACCGCGTCCTTCAGGGCGCCGGGATGGGTGTGGGAGCTTAAATACATTTCCGCCGCCCCCGCCAGGGTGGCCGCCGCGTAGTCCAGGGCCTTGGCTCTGGGCAGGCCGCAGGCCACGGCTCCGTCCGCCAGGGCCTCCAGCAGCACATAGGCATAGGCGGGGCCGCTGCCGGACAGGGCGCTGGCAGCGTCCAGGAGGTTTTCGTCCAACGGGTCCAGAAGGCCGCACTTTTCCATATCCTCCACCCAGTCAGATAGCACCTCGTCAGGCACCAGGGAGTTCCGACAGTAGGGAATGACGCCTTTGCCCACGGCGGTGGGAGTATTGGGCATGATGCGGATGACCGGGAGGGAGGTTCCCGCCAGCTCCTGAATCCGCGCCATGGTCAGCCCAGCCGCCATGGTGATGAGCAGGGGCCTGCGCTTGGACAGGACGGGGACAAGGGGCTCCAGGACCCCAGCCATCATATGGGGCTTCACCGCGAGAAAAATCCGGTCGCATTCCCGGGCGATGGTCCCGGTGTCCGCGTAGGCAATTCCCAACTCTGAGGCCAGTGCCGCCCCTTTGCCGGAGCGGTCGGTGATATAGATGTCCCTGGTTTTGCGGCTCAGAGCCCGGGCGATGGCCCCTCCCATATTGCCGCAGCCGATAAAGCCGTACTTCATAGCTTCCTCCTAACGGATGTGTCCGCTTCCGTGGACGATGTACTTGTAGGTGGTCAGCTCCCGCAGGCCCATGGGGCCCCGGGCGTGGAGCTTCTGGGTGGAGATGCCCATTTCACAGCCCAGGCCGAACTCCCCGCCGTCGGTGAACCGGGTGGAGGCGTTGACGTACACCGCCGCGCTGTCCACATTCGCGGTAAAATACCGCTCCGCCTCGGGGCTCCGGGTGACGATGGCCTCACTGTGGCCTGTGGAGTGAGCGGAAATGTGGGCCACGGCTTCCTCCACATTTTCCACGCATTTGACGGCCAGAATATAGTCCAGGAATTCCGTGTCAAAATCCTTTTCTCCCGCCGGGGTTCCGGGGATGATGGCTTGGGCCTCTTCATCCAGTCTTAGCTCCACCTTTCCCCCGATGCGCCCCAGCAGCATGGGAAGAAACTCCGGGGCGATTGCCCGGTCCACCAGCAGCACCTCCTCGGCGTTGCACACGCTGGGTCGGCTGGTTTTGGCGTTCTCCACGATGGCCAGGGCCATGTCCAGGTCTGCCGTTTTCTCCACATACACATGGCAGATGCCCGTGCCCGTGGCGATGCAGGGAACGGTGGCGGTGCGCAGGCAGGCGTTGATGAGCCCCGCGCCGCCCCGGGGGATCAGCAGGTCAATGTAGCCGTTCGCGGTCATCAGGGCCTCGGCGCTGGCGCGGGAGGTGTCCTGCACCAGGTTCACGGCGGCTTCCGGGATGCCCTGCCGGGTCAGCCCCTCCCGCAGAGCCTCCACAATGGCGTTGGCGCTGCGGAAGGCCTCCTTGCCGCCCCGGAGGACGCAGACATTGCCGCTTTTCAGGGCCAGGGCGGCGGCGTCGCTGGTGACGTTGGGACGGCTTTCGTAGATGATGGCGATGACCCCCATGGGGACGGCCACCTTGCGGATATTCAGGCCGTCGGGCCGGGTGTGCTCCTCCAGGATTTCCCCCACCGGGTCGGGCAGGGCGGCTACCTCCCGGATGCCCCGGGCCATGGCCGAAATCCGGTCGGGGGTCAGGCGGAGCCTGTCCAGCATCACCGGGGAGACGGAGCCCGCAGCGGCCTCCAGGTCCCGGGCGTTGGCGGCGAGGATGGCTTCCTCGTGCGCGGTGAGGGCCTCTGCCATGGCAATCAGGGCTTCGTTCTTCTCCTCACAGGTCAGATTGCAGACCCGGGCCTTGGCTGCCTTCGCGTTTTCCAGCATGGTTTTCATAGGCGTTCCTCCGTAAACAGCGTGCCCACCGGGCGGCCCTCCAGAATGTCGTAGAGGTGGGCGGGGGTGTCCCCGTTGGCGATCACCATGTCGCAGCCGCATTCCATGCAAATCCGGGCGGCCTGGAGCTTGGTGACCATGCCGCCGGTTCCCTGGGCGGTGCCGTTGCCCCCTGCCCGGTCCATCAGCGCGTCGTCAATTCGGGTGACCCGGGAGATCAGCTTCGCGTCCGGGTCGGTGCGGGGATCGGCGGTGTACAGTCCGTCGATGTCCGAAAGCAGAATCAGCTTGTCCGCCTGGACGCTGCGGGCCACGATGGCGGCCAGGGTGTCATTGTCGCCGATGACGATTTCCTGGGTGGCCACGGTGTCGTTCTCGTTGAGGATGGGCAAAGCCCCCAGCTCCAGCAGGCGGCGGATGGTGTTGCTGAAGTTTTGATGCCGGGTTTCGTTGGAGATGTCCTCCCCGGTGATCAGAAGCTGGGCCACCGTGTGGTGGTACTCGCTGAAGAGCTTGTCATAGATGTACATCAGCTCACACTGGCCTACGGCGGCGGCTGCCTGCTTGGTGGGGATGTCCTTTGGCCGCTCCCGCAGGCCCAGCTTGCCCACGCCCATGCCGATGGCCCCGGAGGACACCAGAATCACCTGGTGCCCGGCGTTTTTGATGTCGCTGAGGATTCTGCAAAGCTCCTCCACCCGGCGGATGTTCAGGTGCCCCGTGGGATGGGCCAGGGTGGAGGTGCCGATTTTCACAACAATGCGCATGGAGATCCCTCCCAGGACGGAATTTTGTCTTATTATACCAGCTTCTGCCGGGGAAATAAAGAGGCAGGTTGGCTTTTTTCGCGGGGAGAGGGTTTTCTTGCGAGGATAAATTGTTGTTTACAGCACTAAAAAAGAAACTGTCATTGCGAACCAGCGCGCACGCTGGTGTGGCAATCCCCCAACTTTTCAGGCTGCTACGGTAGATCGGTGTGAAAAGAGCGCCGCGTTGGCGGCGCTCTTGGGGGGGTTATTCTACGGTGACTTTGCCGTCGGGTTCCACGGTGATGGTCATGCCGTCTTTGACGTAGTCCAGAAATTCCTGGCCCAGGCTGTCTACCACGGGCATGGACACATCCTCCAGCCACACATCCGCGAGAACCGCGCCCGCCGCGGCCAGGGAGTCGATGGGGTTGGAGAAGAGCATGCAGGCCGGCTGCCGGTGCATGGAGCAGGCGCAGTAGAGCACCAGTCCGCCGGTGGTGGAGCCGATGGTCATGGGCAGACACAGGGCCTTGCCCGCCATCTGCTTGCCGTAGAGGTCGGGGTTATTCTGGTCGCCGCAGGTGGCCTTCTTATCCCCGAACTGCAGCGCCTTCTGGAAGGAGGCCAGGGTGTTTAAGCCGCCGTGGGAAACCAGGGCTTCCGCCTTGCAGGTACCCGAGGCCACGACCCGTCCTGTAAATACCTTCATATCACTTGCCTCCTTCCGTAATCTGACGAAGAATTTCGTCGTCGGTGTAGTACCGGGCGGTGGTGTAGGTGCGCAGCTTGTTGGAGGAGGTGATCACCGGCATCTTTCCCGCCAGGGGGTTATTCATGTACATCAGCGGGCAGATGCTGGAGGTGATGACGCCGGTGGCCTTCAGGCGAGGAGCGTAGGGGGTCTTTTCAAACTCCTTCAGCACCGTGGGGGCGGCGGTGAACACCGTGGGGATCACCACTTTGGCGTTCCCGGCGGCTTTCAGGGCGGCTTCCACCTTGTCCGTCCAGTCCATCAGCTGCTGCAGGGACATATGGGGGCAGCCCATGAAGCACAGCTTGGGCCTCAAGTCCTTGCTCTTCCAGACGATGGGGTAGCTGTCGTAGACCCGCTGGAGCTCGGCGTCGTCAATCTCGTAGACCTTCGCGCCGGGGACGATCAGGCTTTCGCCCTGTTCCACGGCCTCGGGGGTCAGATTCGCCACATGGTACAGTCCCACCGCGCCGTTGGAGGCGGTGGCGGCGCCCATGTCCTTGAGGTAAGTACAGGCGGCGTCATTGAGCTCGGTTCCCAGCCACTTGTCCAGTCCCACGATGTAGGGAACCTCCTCCATGACCTTCATGCCGATGGCGGAGCCCAGGAGCTGGGCTTCCGGCTTTTTGGTGGTGTTGATTTTGACTACCCAGGTGGCCTTCCGGCCCTCGTCGGTGAGCAGGCCGAAGTGGGGAACGTAGCCTACGATGCTGCCCATCAGGTCCATAATGCCGGAATTCCGGTTGCACCGGGCCCCCAGTACGGAGTTGGCGTAGACCACGGCGGAGGACTCGGCCCAGCTGAGCACGTCGCCCTTTTGGGGCTTGTTGCCCACCTGGTCTAAGTAGCAGGTGCAGGTAAAGGCATCGGCGTTCATCAGGCCCAGCTTTTGAAGCTGCCCCTCATAGAAGTCCTGCTTACTGTACATGAAGTTCTTGAATACGAAGTCCAGCAGGAAATTGCTGGGCACATTTTTGTCCAGGGGCCGGGGGTCCACGGAGAAGGTCTGCTGGGAGACGGCTCCCGCCTCAATCAGCTGCTCCATCAGCTGGTACACCGGGCCCAGGGCCTTCAGGCCGAAGGAGGTGACCAGGTGGTTGTGGGCTCCCGTGACGGGGACCAGCTTGTCCGCGCCGAAGATGTCGCCGTAGCGCACCAGGGTCTGCATGACCTTGGCCATGGTTTCGCCCTTGGCGCCGTCCAGAATCTGCTGCTGTTCCGGAGTTAAGTACATTTGGATTCCTCCTTACAGTTTCATGGCTACGTCCCAGGCCTGCCAGATCACTGTGCGCAGGTTGCCCACCTTGGCGGCGTCGCCGATAATGTGGACGTGCTTGTCCTGCTGGGCCAGGGGGTTGGAGCGGTAGCCGGTGGAGAGGATTACGGAATCCGCCTCCAGTTCGTAGCGGACGCCGTTGCGGTCGCTGAGCTCCACGCTGTGGGGCTTGACCTCGCAGAGCTTGGTTTCCAGGTGGACGGGGACCTTGCTGGCCTTGAAGAAGTCCCTGAGATAGCTGGAGTTGGCCAGGCATACGCCCTTTACCGCAATCAGGTCGTTCTTCATCTCCACGATGGTGGGGTGCTTGCCCTGGAGGTACAGCTCATAGGCAATCTCGCAGCCCGTCAGGCCGCCGCCGATGATGACCACGTTGTCGCCCACTTCCTTGCGGCCCCGCAGGAAGTCAATGGCCTGGATGCCGTTTTCAATGCCGGGGATGGGAAGCTCCACGCTCTTGGCACCGGTGGCAATGATGACCTCGTCAGCCTCCACGGACTCGATGCTCTTGACCTCGGAGTTCAGCTTCACCTGGATGGGATACCGGCCGATCTCCCGGCGGTACCAGGCGATGAGGGCCCGGTCCTTCTCCTTGAAGCTGGGAGAGGCCGCCGCGATGAACACGCCGCCCAGCTCCCCGGACTTTTCGTACAGGGTGACCTTGTGGCCCCGCTTGGCGCAGACCAGAGCCGCCTCCATGCCGCCGATGCCGCCGCCGATGACGGCGATTTTCTTGGATTTCCGGGCGGGCTTGATGCGGTATTTCTTCGACTGCATGGTGGGCGGGTTGATGGCGCAGCGGGCCAGGCCCATGGCGTCGGAAAGCTCCTGGTCGTTGGCGTGGCCCTCGTAGTGGCAGAAATTGAAGCAGCCATTGTGGCAGCAGATGCAGGGGCGGATGTCCTCCATCCGGTCCTCCAGCAGCTTCGTGACCCACTCGCCGTCCGCCAGGAACTGCCGGGCGACACCCATGGCGTCAATGCAGCCCTCGCCGATGGCCCGGGCGGCCACGTCCGGCTCCATCCGTCCGGCGCAGACCACGGGGATGTCCACAAACTGCTTGATGTGGCTCACGTCCTCCAGGTTGCAGTTTTGGGGCATGTACATGGGCGGGTGGGACCAGTACCAGGAGTCGTAGGTGCCGTTGTCGGCGTTGAGCATATCGTAGCCCGCGTCCTGCAGGTATTTGGCGGCCTTCTCGGACTCGGCCATATTCCGGCCTGCCTCCACATAGGTTTCCCCGGGGACCGCGCCCTCGCAGAAGCCCTTCACCTTGGACTCCACACTGTAGCGCAGGGACACGGGGAAGTCCTGGCCGCAGGCGGCCTTGATGGCCTGGACCACCTCTACGGCAAAGCGGTAGCGGTTTTCAAAGGAGCCGCCGTACTCGTCGGTGCGCTTGTTGGTCCAGTCCATGGTGAACTGGTCCAGCAGATACCCCTCGTGGACCGCGTGGACCTCCACGCCGTCCACCCCGGCCTTCTTGCACAGGGCGGCGGTTTTTCCGAAGGCGTCGATGATCTCATGAATCTGCTCCACCGTCAGGGCGGGGGTGGTGATGGAGGGGTCCCACCGGGCGGGCAGCTCCGAGGGGCTGGCCAGCTGGTAGGAGGTATCCAGAATGGGCTTTGCCAGGGTGCGCAGCACCTTATTCTTATGGACGGAGGCCAGGCTGTCCGTAATGGCCCAGGAGCGGCCCATGCCGGCGGTGAGCTGGATGAAGATTTTGGCCCCGGTTTTGTGGAGCTCCTCCACGAACACCGCCAGGTCGTCGAACATCTTCTCGTTCTGCCACAGCCATTTCCCCCAGATGGTATCCCGCAGGGGGGCAATGCCGGGGATAATCAGGCCCACGTTGTTCTTGGCCCGCTCCAGGAAGAAGGCGGCGGCCTCCTTGTCAAAATGGCAGCCCGTCAGCTCAAACCAGCCGAACAGGGACGTACCGCCCATGGGGCAGAGCACAATGCGGTTCTTGATCTCCACATTGCCCACCTTCCAGGGGGTAAAGAGGGCTTGATACTTTTCGTCCATCTTTGCATTCACTCCTTTTGATTATTTGGGGGAGGGGAAATCCGAGTGTAAATTGTTGTTTACAGTTTTCAAGCGCACTTCGTCCTTACTGTAGGGGAGCCATTCATGGCTCCCGTAGAGCAGTCCGTTTTCGCCGAAATGCTGAGAATATCTGAACATTTCACCGCCGGGAGCCATGAATGGCTCCCCTACAGTGTGTTTCCAACATTTCCAATACAATCCAATAAACAACAATTTATCTTATTATAAGTATAAACCCGGAAAGGGGGGATGTCAAGAAAAGGAAAACCGCGCCGGTTAAGGCGCGGTTGGGAGTCAGGCTTCCCGGATGCCGAAGAGGGGGCGGGCTACCCGTTTGTAGAGGAGCAGGGTCAGCAGGGAGACCACACTGCCTTTCACCAGGTTCAGGGGGGCGACGCACAGCAGCACGAAGGTGGACACGCCGCTGACACCGCTGTGGATGGCGGTGCCCATGCCGATGATGGCATCCAGGGGGATGCCGTAAAGCTGGGCGAATTTGGGAAGCAGGTATACAGCGTTGAAAGCGGTGCCAAACACGGTCATGGACAGCGTGCCCAGGATCAGGCCAATGAGGGCACTGTGGCGGCTCTTGTTCACATGGTAGAAGATCACCGCGGGCAGTACCAGACTGCAGCCCACCACAAAATTAGCCAGATCGCCCACAAAGGCGGTGGAGGTGCCCTTCAGCAGCAGCTTCAGCAGAATCTTCACACCCTCGCAGGCCACGGCTGCGCTGGGCCCCAGGTAGAAGCCGCACAGCAGTACCGGCAGCTCGGAAAAGTCCAGCTTGTAGAACTCCGGAGCCAGAAACACCAGCGGGAAGTCCAGCACATGCAGTACCACCGCGATGGCGGAGCAGATGGCGATGATGCAGATGCGACGGGCTGAGGTGACACGCCGCTTCTGGGGGAGGAATTTCTCCGCCAGCCGGGCCCCCACAGCCAGAGCCGCTACAATGAGGATGCAGACCAGAACAAAACCGAGATTGTTCAGAATTTCTTCCCATAAGGGATTGCCCGCAAAACGATGCCATAAGCTTTGCCAGAATGCTGTCATTTTTTCTTCCTCCGATACAAAAAAACACCCTGAGCATGGACTCAGGGCGTAGAAATCATACAGCAATACCGCTACGGCGCTTGTACATATCTTCTTCCATCCAGACTGTACTGTCGGTACCGGAATCACACCGGTTCTGCGTTGCCGCTCGCGGACTTTACCGCCGGTGGGGAATTTCGCCCCGCCCTGAAGATATTGTTCAGTTCTGGCACAAGGATAGCACAGCGCAACCTGCTTGTCAAGACGGAAAAACTGTGATAAGATCAGAAAAAAGAATTGGGAATAGAAAGATAAATTGTTGTTTACCTTACACGTTCCAAGTTTTCTGTCATTGCGAACCAGTCCGCAGACTGGTGTGGCAATCCCCCGGTTAGAGGGAAAATGTACCACCTTCCCCGACCAGCGGTTATTGGGTGGGGGCGGTGGTTTCGGAAGCGGTGGTTGCGGCGGTGGTGGGCGTGGTCGCAGGTGTGGTCGTGGGGGTAGTAGTGAGGGACTCCGGCATCCGGAAGCCGTGAATCTTCCCGCTGGCCGCGGTATCCGTGATGTCGCCGCCGATGATCTTATTCTTATAGACCAGCAGCGTGGCGTAGACCGGCTCCGTGGCGCCGGGATAGTTGTTGATCCTGTAGACGAAGCGCATGACGTTCTTCCCGGCGTAGGGGGTCAGATCGTACCCCTGGCTCTGCTGCAGGGTGTTGTAGCGGCGGTAGACGTCGCTGGACTCCTTGGGAATCCGGACCTGGCTGCTTTCCACCGGGGTGTTGGTCACGTCCCAGCCGAAATCCTTCAGGAACTGCACCCGGCCGTCGTTGGTGGCCACGGTCTGCACGGCGGTTTCCTGGGAATCTCCCCCAAACAGCAAAATCAGCGCAACGATTACGGCGGCCACAGCGAGCAGAATCAGCATGATTTTTTTAAAATCGACCTTTGCGGTCATAACCATCATAGAATATCCCTCCCAAATGACGTTGACACCACATATGTATGTCCCCGGGAGGGGGGATAGAACGGAGGCATTATGGAAAGGCTGGACAAATTCCTCAGCGCAAGCGGAGCGGGCACCCGTTCCCAGGTGAAGGAGCTTCTGAAAGCGGGCAGGGTCACGGTGGACGGCACAGTGGAGCGGGACCCGGGACGGAAGGTGGACCCGGAGCGGCAGTCTGTATGTCTGGACGGGGAGCCTCTTGGAGGACGGCGGCGGGTGGTGCTGATGCTCAATAAGCCCGCGGGCTTCGTCACCGCGACCTCGGATGCCCGGGAGCGGACGGTGATGGAGCTGCTGCCCCCGGAGTATAAGCATCTGGACTTGAACCCTGTGGGGCGGCTGGACAAGGAAACCGAGGGGCTGCTGCTCTTTACCAACGATGGGGCGCTCCTCCACCGGCTTATTAGCCCCCGGCAGGAGGTTCCCAAGGTCTATTACGCCCGCCATGAGGGGACGGCCTCCCGGGAGGATGCGGAGGCCTTCGCCCAGGGCCTCCTGCTTCGGGACGGGACAAAATGCCTTCCTGCCATTCTGGAGCCCCTGGGCCCGGGAGAGAGCCGAATCACGGTGCGGGAGGGAAAATACCACCAGGTCCGCCGGATGATGGCCGCCCGGGGGATGCCGGTTGAATACCTTCAGCGGCAGCGGGAGGGTGCGCTGGAGCTGGGGACGTTGGCTTTGGGTGCCTGCCGGGAGCTGTCGGAGGAGGAAATCCGGGCTCTGGAGCAGACGCAGGTGGGCATTTCGCCGGGGATTTGAAGGGATGCGCGGAAAGGGTACTGGGAAATTACCTAAAAAAACACATACTTTTTGCAGTAAAATGTCAAAAGGTACTTGCAATATGCGCAAAAGCTGTGTATAATAATAATGCTGTTTTGTGAAATGCGCATTTATGCAAGATACTAAGGAGGGGCACCAAAATGTCCAACAGTGTTTTTCAGAGCGTCATTATTCAGTTAAAGGAAATCTCTGACCGCACCTTCGGCGTGATGGACACCGAGGGGTGTGTGGTTTCGTGCACCGATATGTCCATGCTGGGCGAGCGCTGGCCCGACGCCGCGCTGAAGGTGAGCAGCGCCTCCGACGGGATGCTGACCTATAACCAGAAATGCTTCAAGGCCATTGTGGGCAGCTCCAACTATTTTGAGTACGCCGTGTTCTGCACCGGCGACGATCAGGCGGCCCGGGATTTCTGCGCCATGGCCTATATCGCCCTGAACAACGCCAAGACCTATTACGAGGAGAAGCACGACCGGGGTACCTTCGTCAAGAACATCATCATGGACAATATTCTCCCCGGCGACATCTACATCCGGGCCAAGGAGCTCCACTTCTCCACCGACGCCCCCCGGGCGGTGTTCCTGATCCGGCAGGTGGGCCATGGGGATGTGTCCACCGTGGACGTGCTGGCGGGGATGTTCCCCGAGGACATCGCCGTGGTCAAGCAGATCAGCGGCTCCACCACCAGCGAGGAGCTGGAGCGCATCGCCGCCACCATGGAGGAGACCCTGAAAAACGAGCTCAGGATCAAGACCGTCATCGGCATCGGCACCGTGGCCGAGCACCTGCGGGAGCTGGCGGATTCCTACAAGGAGGCCCAGACCGCCATCGAGGTGGGCAAGGTCTTCGACACCGAGAAGAGCATCATGCACTACGAGAACCTGGGCATCGGACGGCTGATCTACCAGCTGCCCACCACGCTGTGCGAAATCTTCCTCAGCGAGGTGTTCAAGAAGAACTCCATCGATTCTCTGGATCAGGAGACCCTCTTCACCATCAACAAGTTCTTCGAGAACAACCTGAACGTATCCGAGACCTCCCGGAAGCTCTTCGTCCACCGCAACACCCTGGTGTACCGGCTGGAGAAGATCAAAAAGCTCACCGGCCTGGACCTGCGGCAGTTCGACCACGCCATCGTGTTCAAGGTGGCCCTGATGGTCCGCAAGTATCTCAGCTCCCGGGAAAACCGCTGACAGAATATATTTTGAGGCCGCGCCAGAACTGGCGCGGCCTTTTGTGCTGCTGTTTGGGTTGCGGGCAAGGAACAAAGGAAGCGACAAATTGTTGTTTAACAAAATACATGCTGTCATTGCGAGCCAGTGCGCACACTGGCGTGGCAATCCCCCGGATTTTCCGAGAACTCAGAAAAACGAGGGGATCGTCTACCGTAGCAGCCTGAAAAGTTAGGGGATTGCCACACCAGTCTGCGGACTGGTTCGCAATGACATCTTCTTTTTCAGTGCGCTAAACAACAATTTGCCGTTTCGTGCTTCGGTTTTCGAGTGGAAGCGTTAACGTAATTTTGCGCAAATGTGAACAAATTGGAAGAGAATCCGGAAATATCGGGACAAAACATGGCACATCCGGTGTTTTTCCGGGGGAATGGATTGACATATGCGCCGGATTGTGTTACAATTCGGTTACACTGCGGAAGAATGGCCCCAGGCTGCAGGCCTTCCTCCGGGACAGGAGATTGTTGCAAATGATCGAATTTACCAATGTTGAAAAAACATACGAACAGGGTAACAAAGCCCTGAACGGTGTTTCCATGACCATTGAGGACGGGGAGTTCGTCTTTCTGGTGGGCCCCTCCGGCTCCGGCAAGTCCACCATCATCAAGCTGATCACCGGCGAGCTGAAGCCCACCGCGGGCAGCGTCCATGTGAACGGCTACTCCCTGGAGCGGATTCGCCGGCGGGAGGTTCCCTACCTACGCCGCACCGTGGGCGTGGTGTTCCAGGATTTTCGCCTGATTACCAATATGACCGTGTATGAGAACGTGGCCTTCGCCATGCGGGTCATCGGCGCCAAGGAAAAGGAAATCCGGGACCGGGTTCCCTATGTGCTGGAGCTGGTTGGCCTGGAAAACAAGAAAAACCGCCTGCCCGGCGAAATGTCCGGCGGCGAGCAGCAGCGTCTGGCCATCGCCCGGGCGTTGGTGAACAATCCCTCCACCATCATCGCCGACGAGCCCACCGGAAACCTGGACCCTGCCCGCTCCTATGAGATCATGGCCCTGCTGGAGGAAATCAACAACCTGGGCACCACCGTTCTGGTGGTTACCCACGCCAGGGACCTGGTGGAGCGCTTCGGCAAGCGGGTCATCGCCATCAACGACGGCCTGGTGGTCAGCGACGGAATGGAGGGGTATTACCATGAAAAGCAATAATATCGGGTATCTGCTGAAGGAAGGCCTGCGCCACATCTTTACCCACGGCTTCATGTCCTTCGCCGCCGTGTGCGTCACCGTGGCCTGCCTGCTGATCGTGGGAAGCTTCGCCGCCCTGGCCTACAACCTGGACATCATGGTGGAGGACCTGAACCAGACCAGCGAAATCCTGGTGTATGTGGACAGCAGCCTCAGTGAGGCCGAGGCCAAGAGCATCGGCACCAAGATCAATATGCTGGACAATGTGCTCCAGGCCACCTTCGTCTCCCGGGAGGAGGCCCTGCAGCGGTTCATCGCCGACCACGAGGACGACAGCGCCTTCAGCGGCGTCCGGGCCGAGGACCTGCGCCACCGGTTCGTGGTGATCCTGGAGGACAACGCCCTGATGGAGGAAACCGACCTCCAGCTCAAGAGCATTCCCGGCGTGGCCAATACCAGCGCCGCTTACGAGCTGGCCGAGGGCTTCTCCACGGTGCAGGATGTGCTGCACATCGTGTCCTACGCGGTGATCGCCGTGCTGCTGGTGGTGTCGCTGCTGATCATCTCCAACACCGTTAAGCTGGCCATGTATGACCGCCGGGATGAAATCGCCATCATGAAGATGGTGGGCGCCACCAACGGCTTCATCCGGCTGCCCTTCGTGGTGGAGGGCTTCACCCTGGGTATGCTGGGCGCGATGCTGGCCTTCGGTCTGGAGTGGGTCATGTACGACGCCCTTGTGGCCCGGATCGCCGAGGCGGATTCGCTGAAGCTGTTTAACTTTGTGCCCTTCCAGGAGCTGCTGATCCCCATGGTGGTGACCTTCGCCGCCGCCGGTATGTTCGTAGGCATCGTGGGCAGCTGGAGCTCCATCCGCCGCTTTATGGACGTGTAACCGCTTCCTCCGGAGGATAAAAGAGAAAGGCCCTGCCCTTATGGAACGGGCTGAGGAATGAGAAATTGTTGTTTAGAATTGACAATTGACAATTAACAATTGACAATTAAGGAATCCCTTCGGGATAAAATTAAAATGATTGGTGCCGGAAATACTGCTTTATTCTTTCTAAATCGTCCCGTAGGGACACAATAATTGTCAATTTTCAATTGTCAATTGTCAATTCGGCGAAGCCGCTAAACAACAATTTGTCGTTCTGTTTGAGAGATACAACATTTGGAGACCGTTATGAAACATCGCAAATCGATTCGTTCCCTGATTGCGCTGGGGATCACTGCCGTGCTGCTGCTGGGCCTGGTTCCCGGCTCTGCCCGGGCGGCCAGCTCCAGTGAGATTAAGGAGGCGATTCAGGACCTGAAAGCAGAAAATTCCCAGATACAGGCCCAGATCAACGCCATCCGCAGCCGGTACGACGCCAACGCCAGTGAGATTCAGCAGCTGGTGGATCAGAAGGATGCCATTGACCAGGAGATCGTGCTGCTGAACGAGCAGATCATCAACGTCAATGAGCAGGTGGCCGCCTATTCCCAGCTGGTTGCCGACACCCAGGAGCAGCTGGAGGTATCCCAGGCGCTTCTGGACGATCTGAGTGAACGGAACCGGCAGCGGATTCAGGCCATGGAGGAAGCCGGAACCATTTCCTACTGGGAGGTGCTCTTCGAGGCCAGCAGCTTTACGGACCTGCTGGACCGGCTGAACATGGTGGAGGAGATCGCCGCCGCCGACCAGCGCAGACTGCAGGAAATGGAGCTGGCGGCCGCTATGGTGGAGAAAACCCGCCTGGAAATGGAGGAAAACCTGCAGGAGCTGGAGACGAGCCGCGCGGAGCTGGCTCTGGCCCAGCAGACCCTGGAGGAGCGCCGGGATGACTCCGACGAGCTTCTGCGGGAGCTGATCGCCAAGCAGGAGGAGTTCCAGGCGCTGCTGGACGAATCCGAGGCGGCCCAGGACGAGCTGATGCAGCAGATCGCCCAGAAGGAGAAGGAACTGAAGGAGGCCCAGTACGACGAGTACCTGGCCAAGCTGGCGGCCATGGGCACCGCGCCCCCCTCCAACGCCACCTGGGTGACGCCTGTGTCGAATTACACCCTGACCAGCCCCTTCGGCAACCGCCTGCACCCGGTGCTGGGCATCTACCGGATGCACAACGGCATTGATATGGCCTGCCCTACGGGAACCCCCATCTATGCCACCCGGGCCGGAAAGGTGACCACCGCCGCTTATCAGGCGGGAGGCGCGGGCTACTATGTGAGCATCAACCATCTGGACGGTTTTTCCTCCATCTATATGCACATGACCCGCTATGTGGTCTCCGCGGGACAGACCGTGGCCCAGGGACAGCTGATCGGCTATGTGGGCAGCACCGGAATCTCCACCGGTCCCCATCTGCACTTCGGCATCTCTTATGCAGGAACTTATGTAAACCCCTTGGCGTACATCTACCGGTGACGCCCTCCCACGCGAAAAGGAGTAGCTTATGAACAATCGCAAACGTCTCGTATCCATCCTGGCTGGAATCATGGCCGCAGTGATGCTGCTGACCCTGATCATCGGCCTGCTCCCCACCCGGGCCAGCGCCGCCTCCTCCAGCGAAATCCGCAAGCAGATCAACGAGCTGAAGGAGCAGAAGAAGGAAATTGAAGAGCAGATCAAGCAGGTTCAGGACGATTACAAGAAAAATGAGAATGAAATTGCCGATATTGTGGCAAGAAAGAATGTGATTGACCAGGAGATCGGCCTGCTCAGCGCCCAGATCATCAACATCAACGAGCAGATTTCCGCCTTCAACATCCTCATCGCGGACAAACAGGATGAGCTGGACGGAGCCCAGGGCCGGTTCGACCAGCTCAGCGAGGAGAACAAGATCCGAATCCGCACCATGGAGGAGGAGGGCAGCCTCAGCTACTGGGAGGTGCTCTTCAAGGCCAACGATTTCTCGGACCTGCTGGACCGGCTGAACATGGTGGAGGAGATCGCAGCCTCCGACAAGCGCCGGCTGGAGGAGCTGGATCAGGCTGCCCAGGCGGTGGAAGAGGCCCAGGCCCAGCTGGAGCTGGAAAAAGGGGAGCTCCAGCTGACCAAGGAAGAGCTGGATGCTGCCCAGGCCCAGCTGGACGAAAAGAAGGCGGAAGCGGACGCTCTGCTGCTGGAGCTGCTGGCGAAGGCGGACGAGCTGAAGGCGCTGGAGCTGGAGTATGCCGAGATGGAAAACCAGCTGCTGGACGACATAGCCGCCAAGGAGCAGGAGTACAATGAAACCAAGCTGGCGGAATGGCTGGCGTACATGGCAACCTATACCACCGTTCCTCCGGAGACCGCCGCGCCCGCTGAAGGCGGAAGTACCAACGGCAGCTCCGGAACCAATTCCGGGACCAATTCCGGAAGCAATTCCGGCGGCGGCAGCTCTGCCAGCTCCGGCTGGCTTGTGCCCTGCAGCTATGTCAAGCTCACCAGCCCCTTCGGCAACCGGACCTCCCCCACGGCGGGCGCCTCCTCGTATCATCAGGGCGTGGACCTGGCAGCTCCTCAGGGAACGCCGGTTTATGCCAGCCGGGCGGGCCGGGTGACCATTGCAGGCTACGGCAGCGCCGCGGGCTACTATGTGACCATTAACCATCTGGACGGATATTCCTCCATCTATATGCACCTGAACAACTATGTTGTGTCCTCCGGCCAGACCGTTTCTGCCGGCCAGCTCATCGGCTATGTGGGAAGATCCGGCGTCGCCACCGGCTACCACCTGCACTTCGGCATCGCCTACAACGGCGCCTATGTGAACCCGGCCAGTTATGTGAGCCTTTATTGATCCTTTCTCCGGTTTCAAAGTGCTGTAAATTGTTGTTTACAGCTCTATAGCGCACTGAAAAAGGACTGTCATTGCGAACCAGCGCGCACGCTGGTGTGGCAATCCCCCGGATATTCCGGAATCTCAGTCTGCGGACTGGTTCGCAATGACAGTTTCTTTTTAGTGTTGTAAACAACAATTTATCAATGTCTCCCACGGCGGGAATTTGCAAAAAACTTTTCACCTCCCACAGCCTCCCGGCTGTGGGATGGTTTGCATGAGGTGGTAATTCATGAAGAAGAAAATCCTGCTGACCCTGTCCCACATCCTGGTAGCCGCGCTGGCCGCGGTGGTTACCCTGAGCTTCGCCGTGCCGAAAACGGGAGCCTCAAAGCTGGACCAGCTGGAGAGCCTGATCCTGGAGCGCTTCATCGGCGACAGCGACCGGGTGGCCATGGAGGACGCCGCGGCGGAGGCCATGGTGGCGTCCCTGGGGGATCGGTGGAGCTACTATATCCCCGCCGATGAATATGAGGCCTACCAGGAGCAGGTGGCAAACGCCTTTGTGGGTGTGGGAATTACCATCCAGGTGACCGAGGAATCCGAGGGCCTGCTGGTCGTGGACGTCACCCGGGGCGGCCCCGCGGAGGAGGCAGGAATCCTGGTTGGGGACACGCTGGTGGCCGTGGAGGAGACCCGGATCGCCGGCATGAGCACCACCGAGGTCCGGAATCTGGTCCGGGGTGAGGAAGGCACCTGGGTGAACCTGACGATCTCCCGGGGCGGCCGGGAGGAGACATTCTCCGTGGAGCGCCGCCGGATCGAGGTTCCCGTGGCCGCATACACCATGCTGGACAAACATATTGGCCTGGTCCGCATCGAGAATTTTGATCTGCGCTGCGCGGAGGAAACCATTGCCGCCATCGAAGCCCTTCTGGAGCAGGGAGCGGAGGGCCTGATCTTTGACGTCCGGGGGAACCCGGGCGGGTACGCCGACGAAATGGTGAAGATTCTGGACTACCTGCTTCCGGAGGGGGAGCTGTTCCGGACGGTGGACTACGCCGGGAGGGAACACGTGGATTCCTCCGACGAGCGCTGTCTGGAGCTTCCCATGGCGGTGCTGGTAAACGAGGATTCCTACTCCGCCGCGGAGTTCTTCGCCGCCGCCCTGCGGGAATATGACTGGGCGGTGATCGTGGGACAGAAAACCTGCGGCAAGGGTTATTTCCAGAACACCCTGACCCTCAATGACGGTTCCGCCGTGGGCCTGTCCGTGGGAAAGTATTTTACGCCAAAGGGGGAGAGCCTGGCGGATGTGGGCGTTACCCCGGACCTCACTGTGGAGGTGGACGAGGAAACCCGGATGAAAATCTATTACGGAACCCTGCCCATTGAGGAGGATGTCCAGCTGGAAGCGGCGCTGGAGCTGCTGGAGACGGAATAAAAAACCAATGCCCTGACCGGATTTTGCCGGCCAGGGCATTATAAGTTGTCAGTATTCGATAAAACTATGCAGATTATTCAAGGAAAATTTGTATATAGTGCTTGACGCGGCCGCGAAAATGGGGTATCATAAAAATGCGGCAGAAGCCGCTGTTCAAAGTTCGAATGCGATAAATTGTTGTTTACAGCACTAAAAAAGAAACTGTCATTGCGAACCAGCGCGCACGCTGGTGTGGCAATCCCCCAACTTTTCAGGCTGCTACGGTAG
>SFHI01000080.1 GCA_004555705.1 Clostridiales bacterium
GGTGCGCTGCAGATTACCTGTCATTGCGAAACCAGTCCGCAGACTGGTTGTGGCAATCCCCCGGTTAGAGGGGAAATGTGCCGAAAAGCGCCATAAGAAGCGGGAACTGCTGCGTTTTTGGGCGGAAATCGTCTCCTGGTTCCTTTCAACCGGGGGATTGCCGCGTCGCTGCGCTCCTCGCAATGACAGCATTTTTTCGGCGCTTCAAACACCAATTTGCCTGACTGCCGTGCTGACCTGACTGTCATTTTTAATCATCCCCGAAGGGGATTCCATAATTGTCAATTGTCAATTGTCAATTCGTAAGCGAAAGCACCATTTACCGCACCAATTTACAGATATGCTTCCGGCTTCAAAACCCCCACATAGGGCAGATTCCGGTAGTATTCGTTGTAATCCAGGCCATAGCCCACCACAAAGGCGTTGGGAATGGTGAAGCCCACATAGTCCGGCTTCAGGGTAATGCCGGGTCTGCGGCGCTCGGGCTTGTCCAGGAGGGTACAGATTTTCAGAGAGGCAGGCTCCTTTTCCAGCAGGTGCCGGTAGGTAAAGTCCAGGGAGGTGCCGGTGTCGTAGATATCCTCCAGAATCAGCACATGACGGCCTTTTATATCCGCGGACACATCCCGCTTCACCACCATTTTCCCGGTGGAAGCCGTCCCCTGATAGGAGGAGAGCCACATAAAGTCCATCTGACAGGGCACCTTGATCTGCCGGATCATATCCGCGTAAAATACAACTACGCCCTTGAGGACGCCCACAATGACGGGGTTCTTCCCGGCATACTCCCGGGTCAGTTCCTCCCCCAGCTCCTGAATGCGCCGCTGAATCTGCTCCTCGGTGAGCAGAATTTCCTGAATATCCTTTTCCATAACCGGCCTCCCAATCGCCTGATTTTTTTGTAAAGGAACGACAAATTGTTGCTTGAAAGCGTGCGCTGCAGATTTCCTGTCATTGCGAACCAGTGCGCACACTGGTGTGGCAATCCCCCGGTTGAAAGGAGCCAGGTAACGATTACCACCAAAAATCGCGGTGACTCCCATTCTTCCGGGTACTTTTCGGTACATTTCCCCTCTGACTGGGGGATTGCCACGACCAGTCTGCGGACTGGTCTCGCAATGACAGGAAACTTTATCACACAGCAACAAACAACAATTTGTACCCCCGTTGTCAGCAATCTTCCATTTTCTCAAACCGGATGGTCACGGCGGGGAGTTCCTTCGCGGCTCTTCCCTGATCCGCCCCGATGCCCCACACACCCAGCACCCCGGCCTCGTCCGCGAGGACGGGAATCCGCAGGCGCTCCGACGCGGGGATTTTCCGGTCGATGAACAGCTTTTTTAAGGATTTGGTTCCGCCGCTGCGCTGGATTTTATCCCCCGGCAGACGGCTTCGGATCACAATTCTCCCCTCAGGAACCACCGTAAAGGTGTCCGGGGTATTTACAATGCCCTCCGCCTCGGCGCATACCACCCGCAACCCCAGTTCCGGCAGCTCCAGGCCGTCCTCCAGCGCCCGCTCCGGGAGCGGCTGTGGCTCCCCCAGGGCCTCCAGGGTGTCGTACCGCCTGGCAATGGTGACGCCTCCTGGGAAATCGGCCCTTGCCGAGGGTTTGTCGGAAAACACCAGCTGTTCAAGAAGCGCAATGTGCCGCTTCTCCGGCTCGGGCACTCCGTTTTCCTTCAAAAACCGGTCCAAAGCCCTCGCCCGGAGGGCCGGGTGCAGCTCCCGAAGCTCCGTCACACCGGGAAGTTTTTCCCCTGCCATTTGGGCCAGACAAGCCTCGTCCTCCCGCAGGCCCAGGGCCATGTCGCTCATGGTTTCCGCCAGGGAGGGGTTTTCCTGAATCAATATAGGCATCACATTACGGCGGATTCGGTTCCTCTGAAACGCATCCGTATGATTGGTGGAATCCTCCCGATGAGGGAGGGCGTATTCCGCTAAAAACGCCTCCACCTCCCGCCGGGTGACGGTGAGCATGGGCCGGATCACCTTCCCGTTCACCGGGGCGATGCCCCCCAGCCCCTTCAGGCCGGTGCCCCGCACCAGATGCAGCAGCACAGTTTCCGCGTTGTCGTCCGCAGTGTGGGCCGTGGCGATTTTCCCGGGCAGCCCCCGGAGGAACGCGTACCGGGCCTCCCGGGCGGCGGCCTCCAGGCCCTTTTTCCCGGGTACAATCTCCCCGGAGCCCAGGTGCAGAGGGATATCGTATCGTCCGCAGAATTCTTTTACAAAGGCCTCGTCTCCATCGGACTCCTCCCCCCGGAGGCGGTGGTTGAAGTGGGCCGCCTCCAGGCTGATGCCCAGACGCTCCCGCAGCAGATACAGAGCAAAGAGCAGCGCCACGGAATCCGCCCCGCCGGAGACGGCGCAGACCACCCGGTCCCCGGGAGAAATCAGGGAGCAGCGCCGGATGAACCCTAAGAGCTTATTCAGCATGCTTCCACTCCCGGTCGGCAAAGGCCTGGTACTGGCCGATCCACTGGAGCTTCACGGCTCCGGTCTCGCCGTGGCGGTTCTTGGCCACGATGCACTCGGCCACGCCCTTGTCCTCGGTGTTGGGGTTATAGTATTCGTCCCGGTACAGGAACATCACCGAGTCCGCGTCCTGCTCGATGGCGCCGGATTCCCGCAGGTCCGACAGGATGGGCCGCTTGTCGGTGCGGCTCTCCACGGCACGGGACAGCTGGCTCAGGCAGATCACGGGGATGTTCAGCTCCTTGGCCATGATCTTCAAGGAGCGGGAAATCTCACCCACCACGGTGACCCGGTTGTCGGAGCTGCGGCCATAGCCGGAGCCCTGCATCAGCTGCAGGTAGTCGATGATGACCAGGCCCAGGTTGTCCAGCCTGCGGCATTTTGCGTTGATGTCCGCCACGGTGACGGTGGGGTTGTCGTCGATGCGGATGTCCGTCTGGCTCAGAGCGGCGGAGGCCATGCACAGCTTGCTCCACTCCTCCTCACTGAGCTTTCCGGTGGCCAGCTTCTGCAGCTCCACGAAGCTCTCGTTGGCAAGCAGTCGCATGGCCAGCTGCTCCCGGGACATTTCCAGGTTGAAGATGGCCACGGTTTTCTTGTATTTCTTCGCCACGTTCACCCCGATGTTCAGGGCGAAGGCGGACTTGCCCATGGCGGGCCGGGCGGCAATGAGCAGCAAATCGGACTTGTTCAGGCCGTTGATCTTGGTATCCAGGTCCCGCATTCCGGTGGAGAGGCCGGGGATCATGGAGTCCGACTGGCTCAGCTCTGTGAGCCGGTCAAAGACCTTGTGCAGCGTGGTGCCGATGTGCTCCAGGGAGTCCCCCCGCTCGCCCTTGCGCAGGGCGTAGATTTTCTTCTCGGCGGATTCCAGCATCTCCGCCGGGGTACCCACCTCGGTGTGCACCATCTCATGGATGTCCACGGCGGCCCGGCTGAGACCGCGGAGCATGGACTTCTCCCGGACAATGTTCGCGTAGCGCACCACGTTTGCCGCGGTGGGAGTGATCTCCATCAGTTGGAGGATGTAGTCCCGGGAATTGTCGTGATAGTAGCCCAGCTCCTTCATCTTGTCCAGCACGGTGACGGGGTCGATGGTCTGGGAGTAATTGAACATGGTGTAGATGGTCTCAAAAATCTCCCGGTTCTGCTGGAGGTAGAAATCCTCCGGCGTTACCACCCCCACCACATCGGTGATGCAGCGGCTGTCGATGAGGATGGAGCCCAGTACAGACTGCTCCGCCTCCAGCGACTGAGGCGGCTGCCGGGAAAGCAGCTCTTCATCCACGCTTTTTCCTCCCTTCTCATTCCTGGTTTGAAGATTAATTGGTTCTCAAACACGTTACGTTGCTACCGTAGGGGCGGCTATTAGCCGCCCGAACGCTAAAGTTTTCTGAGCGTTTCCGATAGAACAAGGTGCTTTCGCAGACGAAAGGCTGCGGGCGGCTAATAGCCGCCCCTACGGCAATATTTCGCGGAACAATCACTTGTCTACCAATTTATCTTTTCGTTAATTTACGCTTCCTCGATCTTGACGGTCAGGGGGGCGGAGATTTCGTAGCCCAGCTTGCAGGTGACGGTGTAGGTGCCCACGTTCTTGATGGGGTCGGCAATGATGATCTTCCGCTTGTCCAGCTTGATGCCGGTTTTGGCCAGGGCGTCGGCAATTTCCTGGTTGGTCACGGAGCCGAAGAGCCGTCCCGCGCCGCCGCCCTTGGCGGTGACGGTGAGGGTCATTTCCCGCAGCTTCTTGGAAATCTCCATAGCCTCCGCCTTTTCCCGGGCAATTCGCTCCTGGGTGGCCTTGTCGTTCATGCGCATGGTGTTCACCGCGTCGGGTGTAGCCTCCACGGCGATTTTCCGGGGCAGCATGTAGTTGCGGGCATAGCCGTCGGAAACCTCGATCATCTGCCCCTTCTTGCCCTTGCCCTTCACATCCTGTAATAAAATGACTTTCATAATCTGTTCTCCTTGGTATATTGATATCAAAATTATATCGTAGGGGCGGATATTATCCGCCCGCAACCTTCTGTTTACAAAAGCGCTCCATTCTAGCGGAAGTACGCAATAATCAAACGTTTCGGGCGGCTGATAGCCGCCCCTGCGGCAGCACCGTTAAGTGTTTGCAAACTGTAAAGTACAATATTGCTGACTAACCGGGTCTGTCCGTTCATTCCTCATAGAACCGGTCGATGGACTCCACCAAATGCTCCAGGACCTCCTTGACCTCCACACCCCGAATCTGGGCGCCTGCCGTGGCCGCGTTGCCGCCGCCGCCCAGAGGCTCCAGAATCATCTGCACGTTGGCGGAGCCGATGCTCCGGGCGGAGATGATCACCTGATCCTCATCGGGATACAGGACGAAGGAGGCGGTGATGCCGGAGATGTTCAGCAGCTCGTCCGCCGCCTGGGCCGCCAGGATTCGGCTGGTGGTGGTGTTCAGGGCGGCAATGGCGATCTCGTCCCGGTAGAGCCGGGCGGAGCGGATGATCTGGTACTTGGCCATGGTGTCCTGGAAGTCGTTCTGCAGCAGCAGCTTGACCTCGGTGGTGTCCGCGCCCATTCTGCGCAGGGCGGCCGCGGCCTCAAAGGTGCGCTCGCCGGTGCGGACGTTGAAGAACTTGGTATCCAGGCAGATGCCCGCCAGCAGCGCCTTGGCCTCGATGGGCAGCACGTCCTGCTTCTCCACCACATAGCCCAGGAGCTCCGTAATCAGCTCCGAAGCGGAGGAGGCATAGGTCTCGTGGAGGTTCACCACCACGGGATTGATATAGTCCGCGGCCCGGCGGTGGTGATCCACCACGCAGACCTTGGAGATGGCCTCCAGCAGGGGCTGGAACTCCACCTGATCCGGCCGGTTGGTATCCACCACGATCAGAATACTGCGGTTGTCGCACATCAGCAGGGCATCCTGGCCGGAGATAAAGGCATCCCGGTACTCCGGGGTCTGCCGGATTTCCTCCACCAGATTGGGGGCGGCATTGTTCTGCAGGTCCAGCACAATGTTGAATTTCTTTCCCCGCTTCCGGCACAGGCAGGAGGCGCCCATGGCCGCGCCTATGGAATCCAGATCCGCGTTCTTGTGGCCCATGATGAACACATGGCTGCTCTGGCCGATCAGCTCCATCAGGGAATTGGCGGTGACCCGGGAACGGACCTTGCTGCTGTAGTCGGCCTCCCGGTTCCGGCCTCCGTAGAAATTGAAGTTGAACCGGTCCTTGATCACGGCCTGGTCGCCGCCCCGGCTCAGGGCCATTTCGATGCCCAGGGCCGCGAAGTTGTAGCTCTCCTCAAAATCCTCCCCGTCCACGCCCAGACCGATGGACAGCGACGCGGAGAGGCCCGCCGGGTTCGTGATCTGGTGAATGTCCTCCAGCAGGCTGAACTTATCCTCCACCGCCCGCTTCAGGTCCCGCTTTTCGAAAATGAAAAGGAACCGGTTGCGCTCCAGCTTCCGCAGCAGTCCGTGGTAGTCCTCGGTCCACTCGGTAATGGCATCGTTGAGTCTGGCGTTCAGGGTGGAGATGCCGCTTTCGGTCAGGTTTTTGGTCAGCTCCTCATAGTTGTCAATCATGATGATGGAAACCACCGGCCGGGAACGGATGTACTCGTCCCGCACCTGGTACAGCTCCGTCAGGTCGCTGAAATACAGCACCCCCAGAAGCGTTCCCCGGCCGTCCTCCGCCCGGATGGTGGTGCCGTAGACCCGGTAGCGCCGCCCGGACAGGGTCACATCGGAGCCTGCCTGGGTGTGCCCGGAGGTCAGCCATTCGGTGGAGAAATCCGGCAGCACATCCTCCAGACGCCGGTCCGACAGGGTGTCACTGAGGCCCGTGATCTCCCCGAAGCGGTGGTTGGTCCAGATGATTCCTCCGTCCCCCAGCCGCACCAGAACCGCCGGGAAGGGGCACTCCCCCTGGCCGATGGACTCCAGGGTATTGGGGACGGTTTGCAGATATTTCCGGATTTTCCGGTCCCGGCGGCTGCGGTTCACAGAGAACAGCAGAAACACAAGCAACGTTGCCGCCGATTCCCCCACTGCCAGCCAATACTGCCGCAGCACCAGGGCGGCGGCGCAAAAAGCCGCCAGAACCACAAAATATACCCCCATACCGGGTCTAAGCAATCTGCCCAGCTTTCTGTTCACAGCCTGCTTCCTCCCTCTTTCCGCTCTGTAGCGATAGACCGCCATACTATAGCGTATATTATAGCAAATCCATCCCCAAGGCGCAACTGCTTTTCTTCAAATCCCGCAAAAAAGCATCCAATCATCCGTGGCGGCGATAAATTGTTGTTTACCAGAATTTGCCGTAGGGGCGGCTAATAGCCGCCCGCAACCTTTCGTCTACAAAAGCGCCCTGTTCTATCGAAAACACTCAAAAATCGGAACGTTTCGGGCGGATAATATCCGCCCCTACGGTGTAAACGCAACATTCTTGAAAACAAAAGATTTTTCCCCCGTGAAAAAAGTTGTATACTTTTCCCCAAAGTTGTGTTATACTATTTCCGATGGTGCCGGGATGGGCAGACCCGGACCAACTTCAGCCGCCGGCCGCGGCTGATTCCCATTACCTCGCTTTTAACCGGCGGGTACATACTTTGCGGGCGCTTTTCCGGGAAAAGGCGATTCAGGGTCTTTCTCCCAGGCGAGGCGGTCGCCCGCTTTTCATGGGCACATTCCGCGCGGCGCTGCCCCGTTTCCGGCAGCGGCGGGGGTTTCCCATAGACGAAAGGAGAATATATCAATTGGCAGAAAAACTGAAAATTATTCCTCTGGGCGGACTGGATGAGATCGGCAAGAACATCACCGTCCTGGAGTACGGCAAGGACATGATCGCGGTGGACTGCGGCGTGGGCTTCCCCGAGGAGGACATGTACGGCGTGGACCTGGTGATCCCGGACTTTTCCTACCTGGTGGCCAATCAGAAGAAGCTCAGGGGTATGTTCATCACCCACGGCCACGAGGACCACATCGGCTCCATTCCCTACTGCATGAAGCAGGTCAATTGCCCCATCCACGGAACCGCTATGACCAACGGCCTGATTCGGCTTAAGCTGGAGGAGCACCGCCTGGCGGATACGGTGAAGCTCATCACCCACAAGCCCGGGGACGTGGTGAAGGCCGGCTGCTTCAGCGTGGAGTTCATCCATGTCAACCACTCCATCGCCGACGCGGTGGCCTTCGCCATCAAGACCCCTGTGGGCACCGTGGTGATGACCGGCGACTTCAAAATCGACCCCACCGCTGTCGACGGCATGATTGACCTTGCCCGCTTCGGCGAGCTGGGCAAGGAGGGGGTTCTGGCTCTGCTGGCCGAGTCCACCAACGTGGAGCGCAGCGGCTACACCCCCAGCGAGAACACCGTGGCCGAGGGTCTGGACCGGCAGTTCCGCAACTGCGACCAGCGGATCATTGTCACCACCTTTGCCTCCAATATGCACCGCATTCAGGCGGTGCTGAACACCGCCCAGCGCTATGGCCGGAAGGTGGCCGTCACCGGGCGGAGCATGGAGAATATGCTGAAGGTCGCCCAGGAGCTAGGGTATCTCAAGGTGAAGGCCGGCACCATCGTGGATTTGAACGCCATTAAGAGCCTGCCCAAGAACAAGGTGGTCATCGTGTCCACCGGCTCCCAGGGAGAAAATATGTCCGCGCTGTACCGGATGGCCTTCTCCACCCACAAGCAGGTGGAGGTCACCTCCGGGGACCGGATCATCATCTCCGCCTCGGCCATTCCCGGCAACGAGAAGGCCATCTCCCGGATCATCAACGAGCTGTACCGCAAGGGCGCGGACGTGGTGTATGAGAAGAGCGAGGGCCTCCACGTCTCCGGCCACGCTTGCCAGGAGGAGCTGAAGATCATTCACGGCCTGGTAAAGCCCAAGTTCTTCCTGCCCATCCACGGCGAGCAGCGGCACCTGCAGCTCCACAGCCGCCTGGCCCAGACCATGGGCATGAACCCCCGGAACATCCTTATCGGAGAGATCGGCACCGTATTCGAGTTCACCGGCAAGACCTGCAAGGTAAACGGCACCGTTCCCGCCGGCAAGGTGTTCGTGGACGGCACCGGCGTGGGCGATGTGGGCAGCGTGGTGCTGCGGGACCGCAAGCACCTGGCCGAGGACGGCATGATTGTGGTCTGCGTGAACCTGAGCTCCGAGGACGGCAGCGTCATCACCGGCCCGGACATCATCACCCGGGGCTTCATCTATGTGAAGGAGTCCGAGGACCTGATGGAGGAGCTGCGAAATGTAGCCATGGAGGCCATCGAGCGGTGCCAGCGCAAGCGGGTCAAGGATTGGTCCGCCATCAAGAGCGCCATCAAGAACGACCTCAGCGGCTACCTCTTCAAGGCCACCAAGCGCAACCCCATGATTCTGCCCGTGATCATGGAAATCTAAAGCGTCAGGGCGGAGCCGCAGCTCCGCCCTGTTTTCGTACCACGATTCAACCACCGATAAATTGTTGTTTACACTACACATTTCAAATTTCCTGTCATTGCGAACCAGTCCGCAGACTGGTGTGGCAATCCCCCGGTTGGATGGAACCAGGTAACGATTACCGCCAAAAATCGTAAGGTTTCCCTACTCTGCAGGGCAATTGTCGATACATTTTACCTCTAATCGGGGGATTGCCACGCCAGTGTGCGCACTGGCTCGCAATGACAGCATATTTTGCGTGTGCACGCGTAAACAACTATTTTTCTTCCCACCCCCAAATGAGGTAACCATATGGAAATCTATTTTGCCCCTCTGGAGGGGTTGACGGACAGCGTTTTTCGCAGGGTCCACCATACATACTTTCCCGGTGTCCAGCGGTACTATATGCCCTTCCTCTCCCCCACCGTTCACCGCTGCCTGACCCATAAGGAGGAGCGGGAGCTGCCGTACGCGGACAGCGTTCCCTTTCCCGCGGTGCCCCAGATTCTCACAAAAAACGCCGAGGACTTCCTCTGGGCGGCCCGGGTCTGTCACGACCGGGGATACCAGGAGGTCAATCTGAACCTGGGCTGCCCCTCGGGCACCGTGACGGCCAAGGGCAAGGGCGCCGGGATGCTGGCGGACCCGGAGGCTCTGGCGGGGTTCCTGGACGTCATCTTCTCCCAGGCTCTCACAGCCATCTCCCTGAAAACCCGGCTGGGGATTTCCTCCGAAGAGGAGTTTCCCGCTCTGCTGGAGGTTTTCAACCGCTACCCCATCCATTTGCTGATCCTCCACCCCCGGCTGCGCAAGGACTTCTACGAGGCCCCTATTCGGGAAACCTCCCTGCGGTATGCCCTGGAAGCCTGCCGGGTTCCCCTGTGCTATAACGGCAACCTCTGCTCCCTGGAGGATATCCGGAGCTTTTCCCAAAAGCACCCGGAAGTGGAATCCGTCATGCTTGGCCGAGGGCTCATCGGCGACCCCGGTATGGTCACCCCCGGGGGAAGTACCGCGGCTGCCCTGGAAGCCTATCACGATGCCCTGCTGGAGGAGTACCTTTCTGCCTTCGGCGGCTCCCGGAACGCCATGTTCCGCCTGAAGGAGCACTGGCGGTATCTGCTGTGCCGCTTTGAAGGCAGCGAGAAGCTGGGCAAGCGCCTGCGCAAAACCACAGACCTGGCCGAATACCGTTCCATTACCCAGGAAATCTTCCAAACCCTCCCCCTGAAGCCCAGGTTGGAGCCCAACTGGTAAAAACGCGGAGCCCCTCCCAAATGGAGCAGGCTCCGCGCTTTGTTATTTATTCTCGTCTGTTCCGGGAAACGACAAAATGGTGTTTGGCGCGCCGAAAAAGGACTGTCATTGGAAACCAGGCTGCAGGCGGAACCTGATAAGCATATTAGATATTGTGCTTATCGGCTTAAGTCAGCAATCCGACAAATTGTTGTTTGTACGTTTTTTCTGTCATTGCGACACAGCCCGACAAACACCAATTTGCCGAGCAGCTGAGTAAAGCCCATAAGCACATTAGATATTTCCGTTCACAACAGCAATTTCATCGGCGGTCCACTCTGTAACCGTTTCGCTGTCGTTCAGGAAGCTGCCCTCATAATCCCCGCTCATCCTATTCCCAAATATCCATAGAAGGTAGATTGCTCTTCCTTCATCAGTGGTGGTATCCTCTGTGCCATTGCACGCATCGGTGGTAATGCTGTCCGTCACTGTCTTGCCATCGCTGCTGATAAAAAGCTGGAATTGATCCAGCATCGCGCCTTGCTGCGCTGCTTCATTTACCCAATAGGCAACATCGGCAGAAATATTGACAAGATAGCAGTCCATCGGGGAACCATCGAAATCCTTGATTTCATAGCGCACAACGGAAGTCACTTCGGGTGCTTTTGGATTGTTCCCCGAAAACTCCTTGGCGAGCTTCTGCCACTGCGCAAACTGGTCCGATTCCAGCTGCGCGTGAACGGCGTCAACAACAATCTGCTGTTCCGCAGTGAGCTTGCTTTCCGTCCCCGCTGCAGTCGTTTCGCTGCCCTTCCCGCTGCCGCAGGCACAGAGGGAAAGTACCATAACCAGTGCCGCAAGAAACGCCAGTGTTTTTTTCATTTGTCCCTACCTCCATAAATCAGTTCGCAGCCTCACTTGCCGCGGCGCAGCGCATTTGCGCAAGTCCAAAGGACCCCTTTCTGCAAAGGAGGAAGCACTTCCTTCATACTCACACAACAATGATAAAATGCGTCGCAGGCTTATGGGATTGCGCCATTTGATTATACCGCACAGGCTTTCGGAAAACAATTATCCGGCAGCATAGTATTTTAAACTTATTTTGTCACCAAAACCCGAACGCGCACATGAAGGAATCGTAAAGTAAGGATTGGTAAAAGCCACCGCTGTACAGGTGTAAAGCGGTGGCTCATTTATTGTGTTTTCTCTGTGTTTTCGTGCTCAGAATCCTCCAGATTATCCAGGGCAAACTCACTGGCCTGTATTACAAAGCTGCTGAAGGATACTTCCGTTCCGATAAGAGCCTGATTGATTCTCTCAATCAAGGGAAGTGGGAAGCAGATTGTTTTGTTTTCACTTTCCTTTTGTTCGGTTGGATTTGAAATGCCATAAATATCCCTCCTGCTATACATAGAATAATGCAGAATTATTGCATTGTATGCACATATCTTTCCATTTCTTTTTGCATTGACTATTATATTGCATTTATATGGAATATCACTATGTGCTTATCGGCTTAACTCAGCCGCTCGGCAAATTGTTGTTTATAGCGCTCAAATAGAACTGTCATTGCGAACCAGTCCGCTTTCCTGGTGTGGCAATCCCCCAACAATTCAGGACGGTTCAT
>SFHI01000081.1 GCA_004555705.1 Clostridiales bacterium
CCGTTTTCCGGGGCGTTTCGGCGAAAACGTACTGCCCTACGGGAGGCATCAATGCCTCCCCTACAGTAAGGACGCGGTGCGTGCGGACACTTTCAAGCAGCGATTTGTTGTTTAGCTTACTAAAACCGATAGTCTGAACACCAGTTTGCCGTGCGCTCTTATGCCTGCTCATCCTTGAACCCCTCTGCTTCCGCACCGACCGGGAGATAATCCTTGAAACAGGCACTTTTCTACCCCTTGTGTTTCCCGGAATTCTTCCCTTTCCCCAGGCACTGGCGCAGCCCGTAAACTCCTCCGTATACGAAGAATATCCCAATGAGCAGCGGCACCAGGGCAATGCTGTCCCCCGCCGCTAGCAGTTGAATGCCGAGGTAAAGCAGCAGAATCCCCCAGAACAACGGATTGATCGCGCTGAGAATGCCGGGCTGTTTCTTTTTCCCGCTCATGCTGTGGTCCCCTTTCTTCTTTTAAAATCCGCCCCGGGACGCGGCCTTCCCTTTGCCCCTCCCGGTGCTTATGGGAATAGGATAACACATTCTCTCCGGAAAAGGGCGGAAAATACATAATCCGCCTGTTTTTTGTCATAATCCGCACCGCGCAAACGGGCTGCCCCGGAGCACGGATTCGGAAAGCCGGGAACCTGATATGAATTTTGTGCTTATTGATTTTACTCCGCTGCCCGACAAATTGGTGTTTGGCGGGATGCGTCCCAAATTACCTGTCATTGCGAACCAGTCCGCAGACTGGTGTGGCAATCCCCCGGCCCCATGGAACCAGGTCACGATTACCACCAAAAATCGCGAAGACTTTTGTTCTTCCGGGTTCTTTTCGGTACATTTCCCCTCTATCCGGGGGATTGCCACGCCAGTGTGCGCACTGGCTCGCAATGACAGGAAACTTTAAGGCGAAGCGCCAAACACCAATTTGCCGATCCGCGGCGGAAACGCATTTCAGCCTTTTCCGGAATCAGAATTTATAAAAAATTCACAAATCCTTATAGTACATTTTAGGTATCTCCCCTACAATGGTACGCAGTGCAATATTCGTCCGAAGGGAGCAAACGCGCATGGAACAAAGGAAAGACGATGCCCTGTTTGAACAGCTGGGCAAAAACAAGAAACGCCGCCGCAGGAAGGTACTTTTCACCATTCTCGCGGTGGTTTTGGTGCTGGCGGTTGTGCTCACGGGGCTTGTGATCTACCTGCGCCGGACGGTGCGGGAGCGGTTCGCCTCGGGGAGCAGCCAGGTGCAGTCCTATGAGGTGAAAACCGGTACCTTAAGCACCGTGGTGTCCGGCAGCGGCACCCTGGCGGAGGACGGCCTGGAGGCGGTCACCGTGCCCGAGGGCGTGGAGGTCACCAAGGTTCTGGTGAAGGCCGGGGATACCGTCGCGGAGGGCCAGATTCTGGCCACGGTGGACGCGGCCTCGGTCCATACGGCCCTGGCCTCCCTCCAGGAATCCCTGGAGGCCCTGGATAAGCAGATCAGCTCCGCCGAAAGCGACACCGTCAGTTCCTCCGTCACCACCAAGGTGGCCGGGCGGGTGAAGCAGGTTTTCGCCCAGAAGGGCCAGGCGGTCAGCGACTGTATGGTGGAGCACGGCGCCCTGGCGGTGCTGAGCCTGGACGGGTATATGGCCGTAACGCTGCAGACCGATGCCCTGGCCCCGGGGGACGCGGTTACGGTCACCCGGGAGGACGGCACGGAGCTTGACGGCACCGTGGAGCGCTCCGCCGGGGGCTATGCCACCGTTCTCGTCACCGATGACGGCCCCGCAGTCGGGGAAACGGTCACCGTAAGCCTGGAGGGAGCCGTCCTGGGCTCCGGGGCGCTTGCCATCCATGAGCCCCTGGCCATCACGGGCTACGCGGGCACCATCCAGTCCGTCCAGGTATCGGAAAATCAGCGGGTCTACAAGGGCACGGGCCTGTTTTACCTGACGGACACCGCCACCTCGGTGGCCTACGACTCCCTGCTGCGCAGCCGTCAGGAGCAGGAGCAGACCCTTCTGGAGCTGCTGGCGCTGCGCTCCAGCGGCGGCGTGGCCGCGCCCTTCGCAGGCAGCGTCTACACGGTGGACTATGACGAAACCCTGGCCCCCAGCGCGGTGGCCACATTGTCCCCGGACGAAAAAATGACCGTCACATTGACGGTGGACGAATCCGATATTTTGTCCCTGGCACTGGGACAGGAGGCGGAGCTCACCCTGTCCAGCCTGGGGGACGACCCCTTCCGGGGGACTGTCACGGAGCTGGACCGCACCGGAGCCTCCGGCAGCTACACCGCGGTGATCACCCTGGACAAGGCCGGGAATATGCTCCCGGGCATGACCGCCAGCGTCAGCATCCGGATTTCCGGCGTGGAGAACGCGGTGCTGATCCCCATCGAGGCCCTGCAGCAGACCCGGTCCCGGTCCTACGTCTACACCAGCTATGACGAGGAGACCGAAACCTTCGGCGGCGAGGTGGACGTGACCGTGGGCCTCACCGGCAGCACCGAGGTGGAGATTCTTTCCGGTCTGGAGCCCGGAATGACCGTGTACTACACCAAGGAGCTGACCATCTTTGACTTCTTCGCCTCCTCCGGAATGCCCATGGGCGGCTCCGGCGGCATAGGCGCCATGCCCAGCGGCAGCCAGCGCGGAAACGGCGGCTCCGGCGGCGAGCGTCCCCAGGGAGGTTTCCCCGGGGGGAAGCAGGGAGGCTGAGCCATGATCGACATTCAGGACCTGTGCAAATTCTACCAGGTGGGCGGCGACCGGGTCCGGGCCCTGGACCACGCCACGCTGCACATCTACCCCAGGGAATTTGTCAGCATCATCGGCCCCTCCGGCTCCGGCAAGTCCACATTGATGAACATCATCGGGTGTCTTGACGTGGCGGACGCGGGGGTCTACAAGCTGGACGGCCTGCCCATCGGAGAATACTCCGAAAATGAGCTGGCCCACATCCGCAACAAAAAAATCGGCTTCGTGTTCCAGAGCTTCAACCTGATCCCCAAGCTCTCCGCCGAGGAGAACGTGGAGCTGCCCCTGATCTACCAGAAGGTACCCCGGGGGGAGCGGCAGCAGCGGGTCCGGGAGGCTCTGGAGCGGGTGGGCCTCCAGAAGCGGGCCAAGCACCTGCCCACGGAGCTTTCCGGCGGCCAGCAGCAGCGGGTGGCCATCGCCCGGGCCCTGGTGACCCGGCCCAGCCTGATCCTGGCCGACGAGCCCACGGGCAACCTGGACTCCAAAACCAGCCGGGAGATCATGGACATCTTCCATGAGCTCCACCGCCAGGGCAACACCATCGTCCTCATCACCCACGACAATGATGTGGCACGGCAGGCAGAGCGGGCCATCCACATTCTCGACGGCAAGATTACGGAGGCGAGCTTATGATTCTATCCTTTAAAATGGCCCTGCGCTCCATCTCCGCCGGGAAGATGCGGGCGGCGCTGACCATGCTGGGCATCATCATCGGTGTCATGGCCCTGGTGGTGCTGGTGAGCCTGGTGAACGGGGCCACCTCCTCGGTGACGGACAAGGTTTCCGCCCTGGGAAGCAGCATGGTCACGGCGAACATCTCCGACGACAAGGGCAGCCCCGTCACCCTGGACACCCTGAACGGGTGGATGGAGGAACCGGAGCTTGGCACCCTGGCGCCCCTCGCCACCTCCATCGCCACCGGCCGCTCCGGCGGCGAAAGCGCCTCCTTCACGGTCTACGGCACCACGGCGGGGTACTACGACGTGCAGAATATCCAGCTTTTTATGGGCCGCTGGCTGAAGGAGCCGGACATCGAAAACCACAGCTACGTCTGCGTCCTCAATGAGAATGCGGCCCAGGAGCTCATCGGCTACACCGACTGCGTGGGCCGCTCTATTACCTTGAATAACGTTCCTTTCACCATCGTGGGCATTCTGGCGGACGACGAGGATTCCCTGACCTCCCTGTTCTCCTCCGGCAGCTGTGTGGCCTACATCCCCCACACCTCCCTGGTGCGCCTGTCGGACACGGTAAGCGCGGGGATCACCACCTTCTACGCCTCCGCCCCGGAGGGCGGCACCGTGGACCAGGCCAAGGAGAAGCTGGAGGAGCTGATGCTGCAGCGCTTTGACGAGGACGACGACGCCTTCAGCCTGTCCTCCAGCAGCATTCTGGAGGAGACCATGTCCAACGTCACCTCGGTGCTGAGCATCCTCCTGGGCGGCATCGCGGCCTTCTCCCTGATCGTGGGGGGCATCGGCATTATGAACATCATGCTGGTCACCGTCACCGAGCGGACCCGGGAAATCGGCATCCGCAAGGCCATCGGCGCCACCCGGGGGGTCATTCTGACCCAGTTTCTCATGGAGGCCGTGGTGCTGTGCATGATGGGCTGCGGTTTGGGCATCTTCCTCAGCTGGGCGATTCTGCAGACCGTCAGCACCGTGGTGGCCAGCGTGGGCCTGCGCTTTACCCTGGACGGGGGCGTGGTGCTGATTTCCGTGGTGTTCTGCTTCCTCATCGGGGTGATCTTCGGGCTGTACCCCGCCAACAAGGCCGCCCGGATGAAGCCCATTGACGCCCTGCATTACGGAGGTTGAGCCATGAAGAAAGCAAAAAACAAAAACCTTCGGCGGACCCTGGGGTTTCTTGCCCTGGCGGCCCTTACGGCGGGCCTGGCCGCCATGCCCCTGCTGACCCGGCAGGCCGCCGAGAGCGAAGCGTACCCCGTGTCCATTCTCTCCGCCCAGGCGGAGCGCCGGGAGCTGACCCGGGTGCTCTCCGGGGGCGGCACCCTCCAGGCGGAGGAAGCGGTCTCCGTCACCGTCCCCCAGGGGGTGCGGCTCACGGAGCTGCTGGTGAAAAACGGCGACACCGTGGAAGCAGGAGACCCCATCGCCCGGGTGGACCGGGTCACGGTGATGCAGGCCGTTGCCGATATTCAGGAGGAACTGGCCTCCCTGCAAAAGCAGCTGGAAAGCGAGCGCACCGCCTCCGATTCCGAGACCCTCACCGCCCCGGCGGGACTGGTGAAAGCGGTCTACGCCCAGGCGGGGGACAGCGTGGAAACGGTGATGCTGCGCTGCGGCTGCCTCGCGGAAATCAGCCTGGACAGCAAAATGGCTGTCAAGGTGGAAGCAGACACCACCCTGCGGGCCGGGGATAAGGTTATCGTCACCCTGAACGGTGAGGAGCTGGAGGCAGCGGTGGAATCCAACCTGGAGGGCGTGCTTACGGTGACCTTCCCGGATGAGGGCTACACCACCGGGGACACCGCCGCGCTGACAGGCCCCGGCGGCGAGGCTCTGGGCACGGGCACGCTGGAAATCCACAGCCCCTGGCGGGCCGTGGCCACCTCCGGAACCGTCAGCCAGGTCTATGTGAAGGAGGGCCAGACCCTCCGCTCCAAGGGAAGTCTCCTGCGGCTGACGGATATGGGCTATTCCGCCCAGTACCGGATGCTCTCCAGCCTCCACCAGGAGTACGCCGAACAGCTGGCAGCGCTGTTCCGGCTGTACCAGGACCTGACCCTCACCGCCCCGGCGGCGGGGCTGATCACAGGGCTTGACCCGGATTCCCCCCTGCTGCTGGCCGCTTCGCAGGGCGCTCAGGTGACCCTTCTGGCCAACGCCCCGGACGGCAGCGACGCCCAATATGTGAACTTCGTGGGCCAGGTCACCGAGGTGGGCACCGACGGCTATATCATGCGCTTAAATCCCCAGTTCCTCTCCGTTACGGACTACACGGACCTCAGCGGCGTCCCCCGGGACACTGCCGCCATGACCTATGAGGCCATCTACACCGGCGGCGCGCCGGTATACCAGTGGGACGGCAGCAACTGGAATTCCGCCTCCATTTCCGCAGGGGACCTGCTGCTCTTTGCGGGGGATTCCGGCGGCAGCATCGTGTGGGTCATCCGCATGGGCAGCGCCCAGCTTCCGGACCCGGAGGAGCCCGTGGATCCCGTGGATCCCCCCGATCCTGTCGATCCTGCTGACCCTTCCGACCCTTCCGATCCCTCCGACCCCTCCGCCCCCTCCGATCCCTCGGAACCGACGGAACCGACGGAACCCTCCCATTCCGGCAGCGGCGGGGTCTCCCTGCCCAGCTTCGGGGGCTACGGCGGTTCCTCCGGCAGCGCGGGAAGCTCCACCCAGCAGCAGACCCAGACCGGCCCGGCCACTGTGGAGGTGGCCTCCCTGGTGCCCCAGGCTTCCCTTACCATCCCCGTCACCATCGATGAGCGGGACATCCACAGCCTGACCCTGGGCCAGACGGTGCAGGTGCGGGTGGAGGCCCTGTCCGGCAGGGAATTCACCGGGACCGTTACGGAAATCGGCCGGATCGGCGCGTCCTCCGGCGGCAGCAGCAAATTCACCGTCACCGTGGAGCTGCGGCGGGAGGAGGATATGCTCCCCGGCATGAGCGCCTCGGTCACCGCAGCCCTGGGCACGGAGACGGGGGTCGCCATCCCCGTGGCCGCCCTGGTTCAGACCGGCAGCCGCTGCGTTGTATACACCTCCCTGGACGAAAAAACCGGGGACCCCGCCTCCCCCGTGGAGGTCACCCCCGGCTTCTCCGACGGCGAATACGTCCTGATTCGATCGGGCCTTTCCGAAGGGGATACCGTGTACTATCCCTACTACGAAGCCCTGGAAGGGTAATTCTATAGCAGCCCCCCGGCGCAGACAGCGCCGGGGGGTTCCTGCAATTCCGCTCACAGCAGTTCAACAAATTGGTGTTTGTAGGGCTGCGTCCCAAATTACCTGTCATTGCGAACCAGTCCGCAGACTGGTGTGGCAATCCCCCGGATGAATGAAACCAGGTAACGACTACCACCAAAAATCGGAACGACTCACTGGCTCGCAATGACAGCATATATTTGCCAAACACCAATTTGTCTGAGAAAGCCGGTGACCGGACGTGCGGGGGGCTGCTTCCCGGGGGGCTGCGCTTCCTCCAACGCTGCCAGCTGCCGGTCAATTTCCGAAATCTGCCGCTGAAAGCGGGCGATGGCCATTTCCTTCCGCTTATCGCTCCTGTATATTCTACATAGAAAATTGCATACTGTCAATCGCATATGTCGTTTTACCGTCTGTTCCTTTTGGCGGGCTATGCCTGTAAAATAGAGGAAATAGGGGGTGCCGGTGTGAAGGACGAATACAGGGAGCGATATCAGCAGTTCGGGCTGAACGTGGTTTACTACCGTAAGAAAAAACGCCTGTCGCAGACACAGCTTGCGGAACTGGCGGATATTCACCGCACCTATATCCCCGGCGGAAATTGAAAAGACAAGGAAAGCGGCGGGGATGTCCCCGCCGCTTTGGCGTATAAAATTCCGGAAACAGGCTCATCTGCTGATATGCCGCAGAATGACACTGAGATGATTGGCCAGCTCAAAGGCCGCTTTGGGATTGTAGGTATGGATATACTCCAGAACCTCCCTGGAAGGATATTGGACAAGCAGATCGTAACAATTGTTATAGGTGGACAGCGCTTTTTTTGCGTTTTGTCCCTGGGGGAGGCTCTGCACCGTCTGAAGATGGACCCCCGCCGGGAGCTTTGTCAGCGCGCTCTTATAAACACTGCTCTCCACGGCGGCTTCGGATTTCTTCCTGGAAACCGTCATGATGATGCCGGGCACAAGGAAGAGCAGCGCGAGGAAGAGGAATACTCCTCCGAAGGCAAGATACTCCTGCAGGTGCTTGGGGTTTCCTTCAGAAACCGAGATAATGACCACTGCCAGGAAGAATGCGAGAAGAACCCCTCCGGCAATATACATGATGCGTTCCCTCTCTGAGTCTGTTACATAATACCGATATCTCATTTCCTATACTCCTTTCCCATTGGGTACGCCGATCTCCCTGCCGGGGCGGATGCCACACCGCAGCGGAATCCCGTTCCGGCAGCTCGGCAGATTGCTGGCTTTTGTAAGTCAAACGGCAAACTGGTGTTTGGCAATTTCCGTACACGTTGCGTTGCTACCGTAGGGGCGGATATTATCCACCCGAAACAATCCGTTTTTTGAGCGCTTTCGATAGAGCGGAACGCTTTTGTAGGCGACCTCTAAAAACTACTTTTTGGCGTTTTGGGCGAGAGATTTTGTTCCAACAATAGTTTTGGAAAGTTCGGAATACTGGATGTATTGCGGACTTTTCAAAACGCATGCTCCGGCAAAAGATCCGTCCAAAACCCAAAAGGGTAGTTTTTAGAGGTGCCCTGTAGTCGAAAGGTTGCGGGCGGCTAATAGCCGCCCCTACGATGGGAAATTGTCAAACACCAATCTGTGGATTATCCGGGTCGGACGATATGTACTTTCTTTCTCCCGAAGGAGCAGTCCCGCCGCGCCGACTCTCAGTCCAGGCTGTCCTCCGCGGGCGGGCAGAGCATTTGCCCCCGCTTTTGGGGGTATTCCGGCCGCTTCTCCTGCTCCGGCTCAACCGCCAGCAGCGTCTCTTCGTCTTCCTCAGGCTCCCCGATGTCCTCGAAACGGCCATGGACACTCTGCACCATCTCCCCCCGGGCGTCATAAACCGCGAAATGCGCCGCGCCGGTGCGGTAATTCACGAAGCTCTCCACCCGGGAGCCGTCGTCATGCCATTTGGTCTCCGCCACCGTGATGGGGTTTTCCTCCGTACCGCTGAGGATGCTCCGTTCGTCCTTCATAGTATCTCTCCTTTCAAAATCTCCCTCCGCGTACCGTAACCCCACCCCGCGAGAGGTGGACGGGATTCCGCGCCGCGGGAATTCTTTTTCGCGTCCCAAGGTTACCCGGCAGGCGGCATTGACGCCCCCGCTTGCCTGTCCTCTTCCCGGATTATGTCAACCTGTCCGGAACGCTCACCAACCGTGGTTTCTTTATATTGTACACTCCCGGAGGCCCCGTTGTCCACCCCTCTGGCATAATTTGCCGCTTTTTTGTTATAAATGGATACCATCCCCCGCTCACCACAGCAAACCGAACAATTGGTGGCAACCTCTAAAAACTACTTTTTGGCGTTTTGGGCGAGAGATTTTGTTCCAGCAAAAGTTTTGGAAAGGCCGGAATACTTGGTGTATTGCGGACTTTGACAAAAGATCCGTCCAAAACCCAAAAGGGTAGTTTTTAGAGGTGCCCTGGTGTTTGTCGCACTAAAATAGAACTGTCATTGCGAACCAGGCCGCAGCCTGGTGTGGCAATCCCCCAACTTTTCAGGACGGTTCGTTAGGGCGTTTGTCTGTTTTTCATACATTTCCCTTCTAACCGGGGGATTGCCACGACCAGTGTGCGCACTGGTCTCGCAATGACAGGATACTCTGAGGCGCAGCGCCAACCCCCATTTGTCAGCCTGCCGCGAAAAGCATCTTTAGCCCGAAGGGATACTGGCCACTGTCTTTTCCCCCGCCGTGTCCCGGGGCGGGAAGCAGGTGTAGGTTTTCCCGGGGGTGAGCTTCCTCCCCCGCAGCACCGCCAGCCGGGAAGCGGTGACAAACCGGAAGCCCCGCCCCTTCAGCTTGTCCACGATGTCCAGGGCCGCTTTTACGGAGCTGGCCGCCATGTCATGCAGCAAAATCACATCCCCGTCCTTCACCCTCTGCAGCACCGTATTCTCAATGGCCCAGGTGTCCCGGGTGGCCCAGTCCCGGGGGTCCACCGACCAGCTGAGGATGGCCAGGCCCCGGGCCTGGGCCACCTGGCGCACGTTGTCGCTGCAGCAGCCTCCGGGAGGGCGCAGGAAGGCCATGGTGCAGCCCTCCGGCAGGAGCTGCTGCATCCTCTCAATCTCCCCGGCGATGTCCCGGCGGCTCATGGGCTGCATATTGCTGTGGGAGTAGCCGTGGCAGCCGATCTCGTGGCCCGCTTCATAAATCTGCTCCGTCAGCTCCGGGTACTGCTCCATCCGGTAGCCGCACAGCAGGAAGGTGGCCTTCACATCCCGGGCCTCCAGACCCTTTAAGAGCTGCCGGGTAAACCGCCCCGAGGGGCCGTCATCGAAGGTCAGGGCCACATATTTTACGTCCTCCGCCCCCTTTGCCGGAAGCAGAACCAGGCTCAGACAGATCAGGCAAAGAAAAATTCGCCGCATTGGCTTCACATCCTTTGATTTCGTTTGACGAAGCGGGAAAAATAGGGTATGATATAGGGTAGAGTAAAAACGGGATTGAATTGACAATTAATAATTGACAATTGACAATTCAGGGCAGTGTTCTAAATATGCTGTCATTGCAAACCAGTGCGCTTGAGTGGTGCGGCAATCTCCCGGTCGTTCCACCATTTTTCGTCTAATTGCGGGCAAGACAAAACCCGGACAGAGAGATTTTGGCGGCGCTTCCCCGACACGGAGGATTTCCGCGCCGATCCCAAATTGTCAATTTTCAATTGTCAATTGTCAATTCGTTCTCCGGAGGGATGACCATGGAGCTTATCTGCCCCCTGTGCGGGGAAATGCTGAAAAAAACGGAAAAGTCCCTCATCTGTCCCAACCGGCACAGCTTTGACATTGCCCGCCAGGGCTATGTGCATCTGCTGCCCGTCCAGAGCAAGCACTCCTCGTCCCCCGGGGACACCCGGGAGCAGGTGGTCTCCCGGCGGCGGTTCCTGGAGGGGGGATACTACGCCCCCATCGCCCGGGCCGTGACCCGGGCGGCTCTGGACGCCGGAATCCAGGGAGAAATCCTGGACGTTGGCTGCGGCGAGGGCTATTACGGCGCGCAGCTTGCCGAAGCCCTGGGGTGCCCCCTCACCGGGGTGGACATCTCCAAGGAGGCCGTCCGCTGCGCCGCCGGAAAATACAAGGCCCATCAGTGGCTCTGCGCCTCCGCCGCCCACCTTCCCGTGGAGGACGGCTCCGTCAGCCTGCTGACTGCCCTTTTCTCCGTGACCCTCCCCGGGGAGTTCCGCCGGGTGCTGCGGGAGGGCGGGTACTTCCTCCAGGTTCTGGCGGCGCCGGATCATCTGCTGGGGCTGAAGGGCATCATCTACGACCGCCTTACAGAAAAGCCCAAGGACACCGTGCCGGAGCTTCCCGGCTTTACCCTGGTGAAAACCGAGCCCATCCGCTTTTCCTTCACCGTGGAGGGGGAGCAGGTGCAAAATCTTCTCGCCATGACGCCCCACGTCTACCGCATCGGCCCCCGGGGCGCGGCCCGGCTGCGGGAAACGGAGCGCTTGACCGACACCGCCAGCTGTGTGCTGAACCTCTGCCGCCGGTCTTAAAATCCCCAAAAACGCAATTTTTCATGCTGGAAAGTTGTCGTTTTTCTTCCCATTCTATTCTATTTTGGAGAAAATACCCATGCTGAACAAATTAAAGGCCGTGGCCTTCCGCTACGAAGAGCTTTGCGAAAAATCCCAGCAGCCGGACTTTTACGCAGACCCCAATCTGGCGGCGAAGCTGCTGCGGGAGAAAAGCGACTTAGAGCCCATTGTGGAGAGCTACCGGGCCTACTGCCGGGCGGAGCAGGAGATGCTGGACGCCCAGGAGCTGATGTCGGACCCGGAAATGAAGGAGCTGTGCCAGGAGACCTTCGCCGCCGCAAAAGCGGAAAAGGAAGCCCTTTTTGAAAAATTACAGATTCTGCTGCTGCCCAAGGACCCCAATGACGAAAAGGACGTCATCATGGAAATTCGCGGCGGCGTGGGAGGCGAGGAAAGCGCCCTGTTCGCCCACAGCCTGTTCCGGATGTACTCCATGTACGCCCAGTCCCACGGCTTCGGGGTGGAGCTATTAAACTACAACGAAACCGAGCTGGGAGGCGTGAAGGAAGCGGACTTCCTGATCACCGGCCGGGGGGCCTACTCCCGGTTAAAATACGAATCCGGCGTCCACCGGGTCCAGCGGGTGCCGGAAACCGAGTCCGGCGGCCGTGTCCATACCTCCACCGCCACCGTGGCGGTGCTGCCGGAGATGGAGCCGGTGGACGTGGAGCTGAATCCCGCGGATATTGAAATGCAGGTCTACCGCTCCTCCGGCGCGGGGGGCCAGCACATCAACAAGACCTCCTCCGCCGTGCGGCTGATCCACCGTCCCTCGGGCATCGTGGTGGCCTGCCAGGAGGAGCGGAGCCAGCAGCAGAACCGGGAGAAATGTATGCGGATGCTGGCCAGCAAGCTGTATGAAATCGAGCAGGAGAAGCAATTTAACGCGGTCACCGGAATGCGCCGCAGCCAGGTGGGCACCGGAATGCGCAACGAGCGCATCCGCACCTACAATTTCCCCCAGGGCCGGGTCACCGACCACCGGGTGGGCCTGACCCTGTACCGCATCGACGCCATCATGGACGGCGACCTGGACGAAATCATCACCGCCCTCGCCAACGCCGAACAGGCCGAGAAGCTGAAAAATTCACAATAACCCCCAATGTAGGGCGGGGTTATGACCCCGCCGCCCACCTTACGGAACTGAGCCGCAACAATCAACGCTGTGTCCCGCCCCCCGGCCACCCCCTGTAGGGTGCGGGCATGACCGCACCGCCCACCTTACGAAACCGATTCGTAACGATCCCCGCTACCTCCCACCCCCTTCCACCACCCCCTGTAGGGCGAGGTCATGACCTCGCCGCCCACCTTATTGGATTGAGCCGTAACGATCCCCGCTGTCCCCCACCCCCTTCCGCCATCCCTTTGCGGGGCAAGGGCAGATGTCGGATTCCCATCCCGTAAAACTGCGGAAGCAAGAAACTGAAGGAAACCACACCATGAATGAAACGGAAAACCGCGGCCGCTTTCCTATCCGCAAGAGTCCACGGCTGAAAAACTATGATTACTCCACTCCGAATTACTACTTTATTACCATATGCTGTCATGAAATGCGCCATCTATTCGGGAAAGCCGGTGCACCAAACAGTTGGGGGCAGATCGCGGCCCAGGGCTTGAAGGAAATCGAGCATCATTTCCCGGGTGTCAAGCTTGACAAGTATGTGATCATGCCCAATCACCTCCACGCGATCCTGATCCTACAGGGCACGAATACAAACCTCTCGGTTGCCATTGGCCAGTTTAAAGGCTTTGTATCCCGTCGGATCCACCAATCTTCTCCGGAATGTATTGTCTGGCAAGATCGATACCACGACCATATCATCCGAAACCAAAAGGAATATGAAAAGATTTGGCTCTATATTGAATCTAATCCCGCAAATTGGGAAAAGGATTGCCACTACACGGAGCCTGATTCCGAATAATTGCACGCGCACAAGTCGTCAGGCGGGCGGCGGGGTCATGACCCCGCCCTACAGAGGAAGGCAGAAGATTTGAAAATGACCTACGAAACCAATTCTCCCGAGGAAACTGAACAGCTTGGGGCTGCCCTGGGGCGTATTGTGCGCCCGGGGACGGTAATCGCCTACCGGGGCGACCTGGGGGCGGGGAAAACCGCCTTTACCCGGGGGCTGGCCCGGGGGCTGGGGTATACGGACATCGTTACCAGCCCCACCTATACCATCGTCAACGAATACCTGGGGGGCAGGCTCCCGCTGTTCCACTTTGATATGTACCGCCTGACTTCCGCCGAGGACCTGTGGGACATCGGCTGGGAGGACTACCTGGATCGGGGCGGCGTGTGCTGCGTGGAGTGGAGCGAGAACGTGGCCGATGCCCTGGAAAACCCGCTTACCATCTCTATTGAGAAGCTTACGGGTTCCGCCCGGCGGATCACCCTGGAAGGAGGAAGCGCGCTTGCTGATCTTAGCCTTTGAAACCTCTGCCAAAGCCGCCTCCGTGGCGCTGTGGGAGGAGACGCTCCTGGGCGAAAGCTACCAGAACACCGGCCTGACCCACAGCCAGACCCTGATGGTTATGGCGGAGGATTTATTGAAGCAGTGCGGGAAAACGCCCGCGGACGTGACCCATGTGGCCGTAGCCGCGGGGCCCGGCTCCTTCACCGGGGTGCGCATCGGCGTGGCCGCGGCCAAGGGCTTTGCCTGGGGAAGGGAGCTGCCTCTGTGCGGCGTCAGCACCCTTCAGGCCATGGCTCTGACCCTGGGAGCCTGGGAGGGCACCGTCTGCCCCGTGATGGACGCCCGGCGCAGCCAGGTGTACAACGCCCTCTTCCGTGCCGAGGGCGGCAGCCTCACCAGGCTCCGGGAGGACCGGGCCATCTCCCTGGAGGAGCTGGGGGGCGAGCTGCGGGAAATTTCCGGAACCATTTACCTGGTGGGGGACGGCAGCGAACTGACCTACCGCACCCTGAAGGACACCGTGCCCAACCTGGCGCCTCCCCCGGAGCACCGCCGCCACCAGCGTGCCTCCGGCGTGGCCCTGGCGGCAGCAGCGCAGATCGAGGCGGGAGAAGTCCGCGACGCCGCGTCCCTGACCCCCAATTACCTGCGCCTCAGCCAAGCCGAACGGGAACGGCTGGAGAAGAAATTGACAATTGACAATTGACAATTTCCGCCGGTTCCCACGTCACACCCCGTCTCTACTCTGGGAGCAGGAGTGGCAAAAATTTCAAATTGCGCAAATCGGCTTAACGCACCAAACCGATAAATTGGCGTATGCAGGGATGTCGGCGAAATAATACCTTCCCCCGGGGGCGGCGCGTCGCGCAGCGAATCAGAATTATAATGATTGCCAGTGGCAATCATACCATAATTCAATAGGGGGACCGCGCAGCGACCGTAATTCCAACCGCTGCAGGAATTTCCAGGTTTCGCCATTCCTCATCCGCCCCTTCGGGGCACCTTCCCCCCGGGGCAATGTCATCAACTTAAGCGTATGACAAAAAGGCTAAATATGTTTCCTGTTTTGCGGATATTTTGCAGAATTGTGCTTCTTTTCGCGGGGTTCAGAACGATTTGGGCGCACTGGGACCACCGCTTTCATTAAGCGCCTTGTTATTTTCTGGAACAGGAACTCCCGCTTAAGGAGGGATGTTGTTGCAAGCATTTCAACAACTGATCGTTTTAATTCCGAAATAGTCATGCTGATGTTCATTTTATAAGCGTACTTGTTTTCGGGGTTGCTATGCGCCGCCTCAATCTCTTCATGCAGATCATACTCCAGAACACCTACCAAGTTTGCCAGGAACACAGTTGCATAAAAATCCTGTAAAACGGCAGTCAGTGAATAGCCTGTGAAGTTTTCAATTTCCAGCTTGTTTTTCACTTCGTCGTATTTGGTTTCAATACCCCACCGCTTATTGTAGAGCCATTTGAAATCATCTAAAGAAATATCGGTTTCAAATAGATTCGTGATAAGATACTCCGTTATTTCGTCAGAAAGTTGGATTTTTACAATGCGGACTTTTATGGGATATTTCAGCTTGGTAAATTTATGCTCAAAGGTATTATCTGCCAAAGGCAGATTCATAGAACGCAAAAACTCCGTAGGACACCGCATGACAAATTTATGTCCTGCCCGGATGATTGCATCGATCAGAGCGGCAGAAGGATAGCCACGATCAATTGACAATTGACAATTGGACAATTGACAATTGCGGTGTCCCCTTCTGGGACGGATGGACAATTTCGGCAAATTGGCGTTTG
>SFHI01000082.1 GCA_004555705.1 Clostridiales bacterium
TATGAATATTCTGGAAGAACTCGGCGGCAAGCATTATACCGACAGTGAGAAAATTGCTTATGCTGACTGGAAGAACGAATATTACCGCGAGCTTCTTACCCAGATGTCCCCTGCTGATCTGAGCCAGGAAGTCCGCTCTACGTTAGACGCTCTGCGAGCAAGGGGTCTCAAGCTCGCTGTCGGCTCCTCCTCAAAAAACGCAAAATTCATTCTTCAGCGCATTGGATTGTCTGACTATTTTGATGCTGTCTCCGACGGAACAAATATTTCAAGGTCGAAACCAGATCCCGAGGTATTCCTGAAGGCCGCTGAATACCTCGGTCTGGCACCATCGGATTGTCTGGTGGTGGAAGATGCCGTTTCCGGTGTGGAAGCGGCTCATGCTGGCGGAATGAAAGCTGCTACTGTAGGCGATGCTGCAGGTAGAGGCTGCGGGGACTTTATCTTAAGCCGATTTGCCGATCTCCTAGAATATATCTCTTGAACTCCTTCAAAATAGCCTTAAAAAACACTGAAGAATGGTTTTCCATTGGAAGTATCTTCTACCAATGCATGTTTTACTGGTGCTGCTGTAATTGAAGGTATTGTAGCTGAGGAAAGTCTATCTGCAAACTCCCAAGGTAAGGAGAAATTTTTGGTTCAAGATTTTTGGGGGCGCATGGGCGGCACAGGGCAATAATCCATAGATATACAAGCGATAATATAATCAGTTACTTGTCACCTTTGAAATCCACATCTCAACAAAAACACCCCCGGCCGAGATAACCATCTCGGCTGGGGGTGTGTAACTGTTTCGCTTGGGAGAGCACATCTGTTGTCCTCCCAGCGCTTTTATTAGTTCCGGCACTGCATTAGAAATGGAACAGTGTGTTGGCAATGGAATTCAGATCACCCCAAAATACTGCAATGCCTCTCGGATTGCATTCTCTTTTTCCGGGGGACAGGTCGGGGCTTGTCTGAAATCTTCCGATTTCGGCAGATTGTAGTTCTTTCCAACTTCCAACCCACATTTCTTCTTGACCTGAGAAATGTACAGGCTGGAAACCTTCAAACCGGTATGCTCCAACGCATACGCCTTGATCTGGGGATAGGTTGCGCCGTCCTGAAACTCCGACATGTCCATGTCTTCCAAAGAGAACTCAACCCGAATGTTCTTCGAGTCGATCTCGCCCTTGGAAAGCAAGACAACCGTCTCCACATGGGCGCACCGGGGGAACAGGTCGGCGGCCAGCTTCGGGAGGGCGCCTCTCCCGTCAGCGGGCGTCCCTCAGAGCCCGCCAATGGGGGAACCGCAGTACTCGCACCGGCCGCCTGCTCCAGAAACGGTGTTATTTGCGCCGCAGCAGGGGCAGGTAACGACCCTGGCCGCTGGGGCAGGCGGAACGGAGCCGGAGAGGAGTACAATTTCACCGGTGCTCTCGTTGATGTATGCGTTTTCGAGATAACCCCGGCTGATCAGCTCCTGGAGGTCGGCTTTTACCGTATCATAGGGCTTCCCGGTTATGGAAGCGATGGAATCCATCCGGCGGACATTTCCGTTGAGGATGGCAAGGTACTGTTTGGCAAGCGCCGCTTCCTTCTTTAACTTCTTTCCGGCTCTGCACAGGACAAAGCCCCCCGCGGCGGAGAGAAGGATCATTGCCCAATCCTCAAAAGAGAAACCGTCGGTTAAACCGGCAAGGATTCCGACAATCGCAGTGAGGTAAAACGCTCCGCCGATGATTCCGGCGGCCTTCCCGACGCCCAGAGCCGATTTCTTATCAACGGACAATCTTTTGATCAACAGGTACAGTCCCACGGGCCAGAAAAAACACAATGTCAGAACAATCGCGGGCCATGCGTACCAACCGCCGGTGTATCTGTTTTCTTTCATGCGAAGTACCCTCCCAATCAGGCTTCTTGCCGCGTTATGCCGATTTGCTGAGCTGTTACCGGCTTAAAACCGCGATGGATTCTACATGGGCGCACCGGGGGAAGAGGTCGGCGGCCTGGGCGGACTGGAGGCGGAAGCCTTTTTCTTTCAGCAGGGCCACGTCCCGGGCCAGGGTGGCGGGGTCGCAGGAGATGTAGACCAGCCGCCTGGGGTTCATCCGGGAGATGGCCTGGATGGCGTTGGCGCTTAAGCCCTTCCGGGGCGGGTCCACGGTGATGACGTCCGGACGGACGCCCTGCCCTTCCAGCGCAAGCGCCGCCTGGCCCGCGTCGCCGCAGAAAAATTCCGCGTTTTGGATGCCGTTGCGGGCCGCGTTCTCCCGGGCGTCCTCCACGGCCTGGGGGATCACCTCCACGCCGATGACCTTCCCGGCGGCGGAGGCCATGGCCAGGGTGATGGTGCCCACCCCGCAGTAGAGGTCCAGCACCGTGTCCGCTTTCGTAATGCCCGCCTGTTCCATGGCCGCCCGGTAGAGCCGCTGGGCCTGGTAGTGGTTCACCTGGTAGAAGGACCTGGGCGACAGCCGGAAGGTAAGGCCGCAGAGGGTGTCTTGAATGTACCCGGGGCCGCAGAGGGTGATAAACTCGTCTCCCAGCACCGCATTGCCCTTCTTCGTGTTGACGGACAGCACCAAAGTTGTGAAACCAGAAATCTTCTTCAGCCGCTCCACCAGAGCCTCGGCCCTGGGGAGCTTGCGCCCGTTCACCACCAGGCACACCAGAATTTCCCCGGACACCGCACCCCGGCGGACGTAGATGTGCCGCAGGAGCCCGGTGTGGGTGGCTTCGTCGTAGACGCTGACCCGGTATTGGTTTACATAATCCATAACCGCGTCCTTCACCCGGTCGGTTTCCTCCGGCAGAATCCGGCAGCGCTTATTTTCCACCACGTCATGGGTGCCGGCGCGGAAGAAGCCCGCGTAGGCCCGGCCCTTTTTGCTGGCCACAGGGTACTGGGCCTTGTTCCGGTAGCCGTGGCAGTCGGGTGCCGCCAGAATGGGCACCTCCTCCAGGTTCTCCCCGGCCAGCCGGTTCAGGCAGCCTTTCACCCGCTCCGCCTTGAGCCTGGTTTCCTCGGCGTAGTCCATGTGCCAGAAATCGCAGCCCCCGCAGAGCTTGGCGACGGGGCACTCCCGATTCACCCGGTGGGGGGAGCGCTCCAGGATTTCCACGATCTTCCCGGATGCCCAGGTTTTGCCCACCTTCTCAATGCGCAGCCGCACCCGCTCCCCGGCGATGGCGTTGGGCAGGAATACGGCGCAGCCGTCCACATGGGCTACCCCCTGGCCCTCGGCAGTGTAGTCCGTCACCAAGGCCTCGTAGATTTCATTCTTTTGCAGCATAAAGCCTCCAATAAGCAGTTAACAGTGGATGCGCATCAGGATCAGTTCGGCAAATTGGTGTTTGAACGGCTTCGCCTCAAAGTTTCCTGTCATTGCGAACCAGTGCGCACACTGGTGTGGCAATCCCCCGGTTGAATGGGATCAGGTAACGATTACCACCAATAATCGTAGGCGGACTCACTTTCCCGGGATTTTTTCGGTACATTTCCCTTCTAACCGGGGGATTGCCACGCCAGTGTGCGCACTGGCTCGCAATGACAGCGTTTATTCTACAAACAACAATTTGTCACCCCGATGGGTTCGCTCTGTCCACTCAAACAAGTCCCTCGGCGCGGCATTCGTCCATCAGCTCCCGGAAGAGGGGCAGGGAGCGCCGAATTTTCTCGTAGGGGATACAGTAGCACAGCCGGAAGTAGCTGGCGCAGCCGAAGTCCCCGCCGGGGACCACCAAGAGGTCTTTCTTCTTAGCCCGCTCGGAGAAGGCAGCAGCGTCGCCGCCGGGGGCCTCTACGAAGATGTAGAAGGCGCCGTCTGGCTTGGCGCAGCGGTAGCCCATGTCCTTCAGGCTCTCATAGAGCAAGGTTCTGGCCCGGTCATAGCTTTGAAGGTCCGGCTTCAGCCCGGAGCAGCGCACGAGCACCCGCTGCCAGATGCTGGGGGCGCAGATGTGGCCGGAGGCCCGAGCCGCGCCGGTGACCGTCCAGTACAGCTGCTCCCCATCGGCGGCCCGCCGGGGGACGTAGACATAGCCCAGCCGCTCCCCGGGGATGGACAGGCATTTGGAGTAGGAGTAGCACACCACGGTATCAGCGTAGATGCAGGGGATGAAGGGCACCTCCACCCCGTAGGCCAGCTCCCGGTAGGGCTCGTCGGAGATGATGTAGATGGGGTGGCCGTACTCTTTTTCCTTCCGCTCCAGAAGGGAAGCCAGCTCCGTCAGGGTTTTCCGGGTGTAGACCACGCCGCTGGGGTTATTGGGGGAGTTGAGGATCAGGGCCTGGGTGTGGGGGGTCAGCATGGCCTCCACCGCGTCCAGCCTGATCTGGAAATCCGGGATGTCCGGGGGCACCAGCCGGAACCGGAGGCCGGAGCACTCGGTGAAGGGCTTGTACTCGGTGAAATAGGGGGCGATGGCCAGCACCTCGCCCTCCGGAACGGCCAGGGCCCGCAGCACCGCGATGAGGGCGGGGGCCGCGCCGCAGGTGAGGAAGATTTCCTCCGGCCGGGCGTCCGCGCCGAACCGCTCATTCAAATCCCGGGCCACGGCGGCCCGGGCCTCGTAGTCGCCTATGTTGGAGGTGTAGCCGTGGACGGCCAGGCTTTCTTCCTGGTTCAGGATGTCGTGGATGGCCCGGTTCACCTCCGGCGGCGCAGGGAGGGAGGGGTTTCCCAGAGAATAGTCAAACACATTCTCCGCCCCCACCACCTGGGCCCGCTGGCGGCCGAACTCAAACAGCTCCCGGATACAGTTCCGGCGGACACCAAGCTGATAACAGGTTTCGTTATACATAATAATACACCTCCGGCAAGAATCAATTGACAATTGACAATTGAAAATTGACAATTATTGTGTCCCGATATTTTTCATTTCATCCCGAAGGGATTCCTTAATTGTCAATTGTTAATTGTCAATTGTCAATGCCAGTCAAGAGTTGAAACGCAGAAATCACGCTGTCATTCCGAGCCAGTGCGCACACTGGCGTGGGAATCCCCCGGTTAGAGGGGAAAGCAATGACACCATTTTTTCTATTGCTTACCACATTTTCTGCCGTTTTTTGCCTGTTTCAACTCTTGATTCGCATTGTCAATTCTAAACAACAATTTGCAAACCCGATACAGGCGGGAGAATTGTCAATTAACCTCGTACAGCGGTTTGACCGGGTCAAAGCACTGGGGGCGGTAGGTGACGGAGCCGATGGCCTTGCCGGAGATGCCGTACTTGGGATTGTACCCAAAGAGGTTTACATAATGCTCCAGATCGTCCTTTTCGTTCTCCATCTCCCTTGCCACGGCCAGGGTCGCGATGACGTCGTCCACCGCCCGGTGGGAGTTCACCACCTGGCCCGACAGGCCGTAGCGGTCGATGGCGTCCTTCAGCCGGTGGGGGTAGCTGTGGCGGTCCCGGTAGACGGTGAGCAGGTCCAGCTTGTCCTTCCCCTTCAGAATGGCGGGGTCCCCGTGGCGCAGGAGCATATAATACAGGAAGCTCAGGTCAAAGTGGGCGTTGTAGGCCAGCAGCAGGGTATTCCCGGCAATCAGCTCGGCGATGTCCCGGCAGACCCGGGTTTTGGGCAGGCCCCGCTCCCGGATGTCCTGGTCGGTGATGCCGGTGAGGGACACGATCTGGGGCGGGACGAACATCCCCGGCGACAGCGTCACCAGCTCGTCGTATTCCCGCACCACCTTGGGCCCCTCCGGGGATTGCTCCACCGCCACGGCGGCAAATTCGATGATCTCGTCCCGCTGGAAGGTCAGCCCGGTGGTCTCCGTGTCAAAGAGCACCAGCCGGTCATACCGTCGGAACAGACTCTGCAGCTCGGCCATTTCTATCTCTCGCTTTCTGTGGGTGATTTGTCATAAATCGCGGCGAATTGGTGTTTGCGGCTTCGCCGAATTGACAATTGACAATTGACAGTTGACAATTATTGTGTCATAAACGGGACGATTTTTGAAATAAAGCATCTTATTTTGGGCCAAAATATTATATTTGCTTATGAGGTTAACTCAGCAGTCTGCCCTATTGTTGTTTGTAAATTTTGAAACAACCACTGTAGGGAGGGGGCATTCGATAACTTCAAGTTCCATTTTTCCGGTTTGCTGAGTTAGGTCGACAAGCATTTTAAATTTCATCCCGAAGGGATTCCTTAATTGTCAATTGTCAATTGTCAATTCCCTCTCTGACAGATGGGTGCGCTACCGCAGGCGTCTGGCCCGGGCGAATTTGCTCTGGGGCTCTTCTTCCAGGCCGTATTTTTCGGCGAATTCCCGGGCGAAGGCGGCCAGGGCCTGGTCGGGGCCGTGCTTCAGCTCCAGCTCCGCTTCCAGCAGGGGCGCTTCCTCCCGCTGCCCCGCGAGAATCCCCCGGTCCAGGGCCAGCTCCGCCTGTCCGCCGGGGATGGTCAGGAGCCTGCTCAGCCGGGTGAACCGGGCGGAGCAGATTTCCGCCAGCCCCTCCGCCTCCGGCACCGGGGCGCCCTGGGCCTTCAGGGCCGCGAGCCCCGCCTCCACCGTGGGGGCCACGGTTTCCCACTCCCCCCGGCTGCCGTCGGGCAGGTTCGTTTTCAGCGTCACCACGCTGACCCTGTTTTCCAGCCGGCGCCGCAGGGTCTTTTTCCCGGCGCCCAGGGCCCGGTCCGGGGTGTCATAGTAGGCGGTCTCCATTTTCGTCTCGGCCAGGGGGCCGTATTCCTCACAAAGCTCCGCGTACTGACGCTCCGTCAGCCGGAACTTGTATTCCAATTCTCTGCCCATACAGCCCTCCAAAAAACATTCCCGCGTCAGACCGGAAAATCAATGCTGTCATTGCGAACCAGTGCGCACACTGGTGTGGCAATCCCCCGGTTAGAGAGGAAATGTACCGAAAAACGCTCGGCGGAGTGAGAGTCGCTGCGATTTTTGGTGGTAATCGATACCTGATTCCTTTCAACCGGGGGATTGCCACGCCAGTGTGCGCACTGGCTCGCAATGACAGCGCTTTTTGAACTCGCACTTTCAAACACCAATTTGCCGGGCCGCTTATTTCCCTCCATTATACACACCCTTGACCCTGGATGCAAGAATCTTTCCGGCGGAATCGGTTCCGACAGAATATATTTTCCCGCCGTGGTAGGATTCTTTTATCCCAAAGGAAAGGTGTGGCGCACGAATGATGGTCATGGTGGGCAGCTGGCTGCGGCGGATGACGGCCCGGCTGCGCAAGCGCTTGGGGCTCCCCCGGATCCCCGGGAAGCTGCGGCAGGGGGGCACCGGAGGCGCTCAGGTGCGGCTGGAGCTGGCGGCGGAGGTCATGCGGGAATTCGCCCTGGAGCTCCGGCGGACCCGGCCCCCGGAAATCGACCGGGAGGCCCTGCTCCAGGGGCTGCGGGCCCGGGCCTGCGGCAGCTGCGTCCTCCGGACAAGCTGCCTGGAGCGGAAGCGGCTGGGGGTGCAGGCGCTGGAGGACGGGGCCGCCTACCCCTGCCGCAAGCCGGGGCGGCTGGGCCGGGAGCTGCGGGAGGCCCGCCGGAGCCTGCGCCGGATGGAGGCCGAGCGGCGCCGGGAATCGGAGTGCCGGGGGGCCCTTGAGGAGCAGTACCTGTTCCTGGAGGAGTACCTGCGCCGCCTGGCGGACAGGCTCCCCCGGGGCGCTCCGGCCAGGGCCGTCCGCTACGGGGTCCGGGCCGGGATACGGACCCGGCGGAAAACCTCCGTCAGCGGCGACCGGTGGGCGGCCTTTCCCGGGGACCCGGGGCGGTACTATATTCTGCTGTGCGACGGCATGGGGGTGGGGCCCGGGGCCCGGGAGGACAGTCGCAGAGCAATCGGCCTTCTGCGGCAGCTGCTGCTGGCGGGCTACCCGCCCCGGTACGCCATGCGGGGCATCAACTCCCTGCTGGCCCTGGAAAACCGGGCGGGGGCGGTGACGGTGGACCTGGCGGAGCTGCGGCTGGACTCGGGGTTCGCCATGGTGTACAAATGGGGCGGCGCTCCGGGGTACCTTGTCCGCCGGGGCAGGACGGAAAAAATCGGGACAGCCATGCCGCCTCCCGGGCTCTCGGTGACGGAGGGCCGGGAATGGTCGGCGCGGCTGTCCCTTCGGGGAGGGGAGACGCTGATTCTGGTCAGCGACGGCGTGGACGGAGAGGCTGTCCCCCGCCGGGTGGGGTTGGCTCCGGACGCACCGCCTGGGGAGTTGGCGGAAAGGCTCCTGGAGACGGCTTCCGGAAGGCCGGAGGACGACGCCACCGCCGCGGTGATCCGCCTGTATGCCGGAAGTCCGGAATCATCATAGCATTCTTCCCCCGCGGAATCTGTCGAAACACAAGATGTGGGATGCAAAAGGGCAGAAAAATCACAATATATGGGGAAAGGGCGGGAACCGGGAAGAAATTCCGCCGGAGGGGAAGGGGTGTTCAATTGACAATTGACAATTGACAATTGACAATTTATCTCCTGAATCCGAACCGGCTCAGCGCAGCGGTTCGGCAAATTGGTGTTTGAAAGTGTCCGCACGCACTGTGTCCTTACTGTAGGGGAGGCATTGATGCCTCCCGTGGGGCAGTACGTTTTCGCCGAAATGCCCCGGAAAGCAGTGACATCTCACCGCCGGGAGTGGTGCTCCGCGCAGCGAATCAGAATTATAATGATTGCCGGTGGCAATCATACCATAATTCAAAACAATGCCTCCCCTACTGCATGGTCGTACCGTGTCGCGTATTTGACGATCAAATACCAATTTGTCGGGCAGCTGAGTAAAACCGATAAGCACATAATTTAATATATCCCGAAGGGATTCCTTAATTGTCAATTGTTAATTGTCAATTGTCAATTATAAACACCGATTCCCCGGGCGCGGGGGCACTGAAGAAGCCTTTTCCCCTTTACATTTTTCGGAAAATACGGTACTATTATCTTCGGAAAGGTGGGAACGCCATTGTTTGAGGATGAAAAGAAGGCTTTTGACGCTCTGGATGAGGAGCTTCGGAAAATGAACCGGCACGACCAGGAAGACGACCTGGCGGATATTCTGGCGCTGCTGGACAAGGACTATACCAAACCCCAGGAGCCGGCCCCCCTGGAGCCGGAGCCCGCGCCCCGGAAAAAGGAAAAGAATCCGGCAGCCTCCGGCCACGAGAGCCGTGAGACCCGGGAGCTGTCCCGGGAGCTGCTGGAGGCCGAGGAGCCCACCCCCGCCAAAAAGCGCCGGGGTCTGATTCCCCTGGCCATTGTGGCCCTGCTGGAGCTGGCGGGTATCGCGGCGGTGGTCGTCTGGTGGCTGCAGTGGCTGAGCTGACCCCTGTGGGGCGGTTTGCCCCCACCCCCTCCGGCCGGATGCACCTGGGCAACGTGTTCTCCGCGCTGCTGGCCTGGCTCAGCGTCCGGTCCCGGGGCGGGCGGATGATCCTTCGGATGGAGGACCTGGACACCCAGCGGACCAGCGCCGAATTTGCCGAGACCCTCCGGGAGGACTTGCGCTGGCTGGGGCTTGACTACGACCTGGAGACCCCGGCCCAGAGCACCCGGAAGCAGGCCTATGACCGGGCCTTCGCGGCGCTGGAGGCCCGGGGGCTGGTGTACCCCTGCTACTGCACCCGCAGCCAGCTCCACAGCGTGAACGCCCCCCATCTGTCCGACGGCACCTACGTCTACCCCGGCACCTGCCGGAGCCTGACGGAGGCGCAGCGGGCGGCGTTCACCCGGCCCCCCGCCTGGCGGGTGATGGTGGACAGCCGGGAGTGGGTTGTGCAGGACCGGGTTCAGGGGGAGTACCGGTGCGTGCTCAGCCGGGACTGCGGGGACATGGTGGTCCGCCGGGCCGACGGGGTGTACGTGTACCAGCTTGCCGTCACCGTGGACGACGGGGAGGCCGGGGTCACCGAGGTGGTCCGGGGCATGGATCTATTAAGCTCCGCTCCCCGGCAGATGTATCTGCAGGAGCTTCTGGGCCTGCCCCACCCGGAGTACGCCCATGTGCCCATGCTCCTGGCCGCCGACGGGCGGCGGCTCAGCAAGCGGGACAGGGACCTGGATCTGGGGGAGCTGCAAAAACGCATGACCCCCCAGCAGCTCACCGGCTGGCTTGCCCACGCCGCGGGCCTCATCGCCCGGGCCGAGGCCGTCTCCCCCCGGGAGCTGGCAAAGGAATTCTCCTGGGACAAAATCCACGGCGCCCAGATCACCGTGGATACCCAAGCGCTGCTTCAAAACGGCTGACAGGGAAGCCCCTTCCCCGTCAGCCGCTTTTTCACACCCAGGCCGCCCCGGGTGTGAAATTGGGGTTTGAAGTTTTCACCACGTCACGTCTCCACCGTAAGGGCGGATATTATCCGCCCGAAAACGTTCAAGTTTCTGAGCGTTTCCGATAAAATGCAGCATTTTCGTTGACGAAACCAAAGCGGGCGGATAATATCCGCCCCTACGGTGGCATCTCGGCATACATCAATTTCCCACTTTGCTGTTTGATACCGAAAACGTCCCCTTCCGGGTTGCGGGAGGGGACGGACTTTCCGTCACAGGTATTCTTTCCAGTCCGGGAAGCAGAATAAGTAAAAGTCGCATTCATCACAGGCGATCTCATACTCCGGGTTCTCCCCGTTGTGGCGGCACAGCTCCCCGTGGTAGCTGGGGGTGAGGATTTCTTCCTCTTCTTCTGCGCTTTCCCTGGGTTCACCAACCATCTTTCATTCCTCCTTTCTCCAATATTATGTACGAATATTTTGACATACGCAACCCCCAAATTTGCAATTATACTTATTGTAGCTTTGGGGAGGTGAGGAAATTGATCAGCTACGCGCCGTTTTTCGAGACGCTGAAAAGGCAGAAAATTTCCTCGTACCGCCTTGAGAAAATGGGCTTTGCCAGGAGCACCTATTACGCCATGAAGGAAGGAAAAAGCGTTTCCACCAACACCATTGACCAGTTGTGCATCCTTCTGGACTGCGAGGTGTCGGACATCATGGAATTTGTCCGGCCGGAACAAACATAATCGTCACGCCAGTGATTGTCACGGGGACGGGTACATTGACAGCCTTCGATTGTTGTCACGGTACCCGTCCCCGTAACAACATTAAAAATGTCTGTAATCAGTATACACTTTTGTTGGGGTTTGTCAAATAATAATATCATATTGATAATGTAATATCTTTTCGACTATTTTACCATACTGTCAGGGGTGGTAATATGGTAGCCGATAGAATCAAAGCCCTACGGGAACAGAACGGGTTAACGCAGGCGGACCTTGCGAAGAAGCTGGGCATCACACGCTCCGGGGTCAATGCCTGGGAAATGGGGATTTCTGTCCCGTCCACACAGTATGTTGTGGAGCTTGCGTACCTTTTCAAGGTCTCCACCGATTATTTGCTGGGCGTAAAGGCCACCGCAACCGTCAGCGTTGAGGGGCTTTCCGAGAAGGATGTCCAGTTGGTCAACGCGGTTATCGCGCGTCTCAGGGAAAAAGAGGAAAGGATTCAGAAATACTGAAAGGGCCGGTACATTGCGTGCGGCATTCTGGATTGTACACCCAACGATATTGTAGAATGTGCTTATCGGTTTTACTCAGCTGCCCGACAAATTGGTGTTTGTATAAGAAACGCTGTCATTGCGAACCAGTGCGCACACTGGTGTGGCAATCCCCCGGATGAATGGAACCAGGCGACAATTACCACCAAAAATCGCAACGTTTTCCTACTCTGTAGGGCAATTGCCGATACATTTCCCCTCTAACCGGGGGATTGCCACACCAGTCTGCGG
>SFHI01000083.1 GCA_004555705.1 Clostridiales bacterium
GATATTCTCAGCATTTCGGCGAAAACGTACTGCTCTACGGGAGCCATGAATGGCTCCCCTACAGTAAGGACGAAGTGCGCTTGAAAACTGTAAACAACAATTCACCTTCCCATCCTAATTCTGTCAGGAGGCATTTCATGGCCTATTCGATTTTTCAGCCCCAGCGGAGCAGACCCGTCCGGGGCATTCTGTTCGATATGGACGGTGTCATTCTGGACACGGAGAAGCTCTACACCCGCTTCTGGCAGGAGGCGGGCATTGCCTGCGGCTATCCCATGACCCGGGAGCACGCCCTGGGGATGCGGAGCCTGAACCGGGCCGCGGGAGAAGCCCGTCTCAAAAGCTGGTTCGGCCCGGAGCTCAATTACGAGCAGGTGCGCCTGAAACGCTGCGAGCTGATGGACGCTTATATTGAGGAGCACGGCGTGGAGCCCAAGCCCGGCATCCGGGAGCTGCTGGCCTACCTCCATGACCGGGATATCCCGGCGGCCATCACCACCGCCACCCCCATCGACCGGGTGCTGCGGCATCTGACCCCCCTGGGCCTGGAGAAGGGCTTCGCGGCCATCCGCACCGCCCAGGACGTGCCCCGGGGCAAGCCCGCTCCGGACATCTATCTGGCCGGAGCCGCCGCGCTGAACCTTCCCCCGGAGGACTGCCTGGCCCTGGAGGATTCCCCCGTGGGAATTCTGGCCGCCCACGGGGCGGGCTGTATGGACGTGATGGTGCCCGACCAGGACCTGCCGGACGCGGATACCAAATCCCTCCTGTTCGGTCTCGCGGACAGCCTGACGGACGTCATCAGCCTGCTGGAATCCCTCCGCTGAAACGATCCCGATAAATTGTTGTTTGAAATTGTGCGCATAAAAAACGCTGTCATTGCGAGCCAGTGCGCTTGAGTGGCGTGGCAATCCCCCGGTTGAATGGAACCAGGTAGCGATTACCACCAAGAACCGTAACAATCCCCATTTTTGGGGTGCTATTCGGTATATTTTCCCTCTAACCGGGGGATTGCCACACCACTTAAGCGGACTGGTTCGCAATGACAGGTAATTTGCAATGCACCCTTTCATACAACAATTTCCCTTCCCCGTAAAACAGGTTGCTTCCCGGCGGGATTTATGCTATAATGTTTAGAAAATGGTTTTTAGGTGGATGAAATGCTGATCAAGTACATTTCCATTTTTTTCGTATCCATGGTGCCCCTGATTGAGCTGCGGGGGGCCATTCCCATTGCCATGCACATGGACCTGGATCCGCTTCCCTCCATTGCCGTGTGCGTGGTGGGGAATATGCTTCCGGTGCCGGTGATCTACTTTTTCGCCCGGAAGTTTCTGCTCTGGGGCATGGGCAAGCGGTTCATCGGCGGCGTCTGCCGGTTTTTCCACGACAAGGGGGAGCGGGCCGGACGCAGGCTCACCTCCGGCCGCTTTGGCAAATACGGCCCTCTGGTGGCGCTGATGCTGTTCGTGGGCATCCCCATCCCCGGCACCGGCGCCTGGACCGGGACCCTGGGCGCCAGCTTTCTGGATATGGGCGGCAAGGAGACTGCCGTGGCCGTCTCTCTGGGAGTAATCATTGCGGGAATCATTATGACCGTGGTGAGCCTTTTGGGCTTTCATGTATTCGGTCTTTAAAACAGGAGGAAACCAAAATGTCTGATTGTCTGTTCTGCAAAATCATCGCGGGAGAAATCCCCTCCACCAAGGTCTACGAGGATGACCTGGTTCTTGCCTTCCGGGACATCGCGCCCCAGGCGCCCACCCATGTGCTGGTGGTTCCCAAGGCCCATATCGCCGACTGCGACGCCGTCACCGCCGAAAACTCCAGCCTGGTCGCCCACATCTTCCAGGTGATTCCCGCCATTGCCAAAGCCGAGGGTCTGACGAACGGCTACCGGGTGGTGTCCAACTGCGGCCCCGACGCGGGCCAGACCGTGCAGCATCTGCACTTCCACATCCTGGGCGGCCGTCCCCTGACACTGGAAATGGCTTGACAAATTCTCTTTTTTCGCTATAATGTAGCAAGATCGCAAAAACAATTTCGTCTTCGGGGAGCCGGATGCGTCCGGCTGAGAGTGGGTAATGCAGCCCAGACCCGTGAACCTGATACGGCTAGTACCGTCGGAGGGAAAGATGCACATATGAGACGCAAAATGTGTCGCATTGCACCTGGACGGGTTTGCAATGCGATACTTTTTTATTCAGGAGGTTTGCTTTTATGGCAGCCAATTCTTCCCGCACCCATATCCTTACGGAGAGCGCCATCATGGTGGCCCTGGCCACGGTGCTGAGCATGCTCAAAATCTGGGAGGCCCCCTATGGCGGCTCCGTCACCATTCTGTCCATGGCCCCCATCATCGTCCTGTCCATGCGCAGAGGGATTAAGGTGGGCCTGTTCGCAGGCTTTGCCCACTCCCTGATCCAGCTCCTGCTGGGCCTGGGTACGGTGGCCTATGTCCCCACCCCCATGGGCATCGTGGTGTGCATCCTGACGGACTACATCCTCCCCTTCACCCTGCTGGGCCTGGGCGGACTGTTCCGGGATGTGAAGTTCACCGGCAATTCCACCACCAACCTGTTTATCGCCGCCGCCCTGGGCGCGCTGCTGGTAACGGTGCTCCGCTACGCCTGCCACATTGTTTCCGGCGCGGTGATCTGGTACGCTCTGGACCTGGAGTGGTACGCGGACGATCCCAGCCACATTGTCTTCCAGCACGGCCCCTGGATGTTCTCCGCGATCTACAACGGTGGCTACATGATCCCCGAAATCATCGCCACCGTGGTTGGCACCCCCATCCTGACCAAGGCCCTGTCCAAAGTGAACTATTGATGCGAAACGCCGTCCCGGGCAAACTGCCCGGGGCGGCGTTGATTTTTCCTCAGCTGTAATACCGGGTGGGTTCCGTGATCCTCCCGGAGACCTGATACATGAGCTCCGCGGCCTGGGCCCGGGTCAGAGGCGCTTCCGCGTCCAGGGTCAGCCCCGCCTCCTCTACGGCCCGCAGAGCGTATTCCGCCCAGGCAGGGACCTCTTCCTTTTCCTCCCCCGCCGCTTTCAGGCCCAGCGCGTTCTGCACCATCACCGCCGCCTCTGCTCCGGTAATGGGTTTCTCCGCGCCGAAGGTCTCCTGATCCGGCAGTCCCGCCGTCAGCCCGCTTCGCACTGCCGCGGCCACATAGGGCCGGAGCCACTGGGGGATGTCATCGGTATATCCCGTGAGCGTGACCTCTTCCTTGGGAAGCTCCAGGGTTTTCACCAGCATGGCCGTAAATTCCCCCCGGGTGACGGTTTTCTCCGGCTGGAAGCAGGCGTTTCCGTCCAGCCGTTCCCCCACAAAAATGCCGGTGTTTTTCATCCACTCCGCTGCGAATTGGCAGCTCAGGCCCTTGGTGTCGGTGTATTGGGTACCATCCGTGGCTTTCAGAATGGTCACCGTTACGGTGGCCTCCCGGGACACCTTTCCGGCGGGGTCCGTGGCCGTAAATACGAAGGAGTCCACCCCCACCTTATTCTTTTTGGGGGTGTAGGTGAAGCTGCCGTCCGCACCCAGCTCCACGGTGCCCCGCTTGGGCTGCCGGGTGACGGTGAAGGTCATGGGCTGCCCCTCGGGGTCGGAGACCTTCAGCTTTCCGGTGACACTCAGGTTTTTGTAGGTCTCCACCGCGCAGTCCTCCGCCACCGGGGGCTTGTCCTCCCTGCCCCGGATGGACAGGGTCAGGGCCGTGTCAGGGCCCACACTGTTTTCATAGATCGGCAGATACCCCACCTGAAGCTCCCGGTCCTCCTCTCCGGGAACGGGGGTGAAGGTCATTTTTCCCACCTGCTCCGCCGTCAGAATGTCCCCCGGCCGCAGAATCCGGCTGCCCAGGGCCAGGGTCCCCGCCATTTCCTGGGGCAGGTCCGTAATGCAGATTCCCGCGATTTCCTCAGTACCCGAAAAATCTTCCGCCGAGAAGCAGTAGACACTGCCGCAGTCCACCTCCGCCCCCGCCGCCGGGACAATCAGGTACCCCATTAGGGCCACTGCCGCCAAAACCAGGGCAATACGCGTTCGAAACATACCAATACCTCCATGAATCACCATGTGTAGTTCAAATCGGGCAAACGATAAATTGTTGTTTGAAGATTTCAAACACATCACATTGCTACCGTAGGGGCGGCTATTAGCCGCCCGAAACGATCCGTATTTTGAGCATTTCCGTTAGAACGGAGTGCTTTTGCAGACGAAAGGCTACGGGCGGATAATATCCGCCCCTACGATAACGAATCGGAAAACAACAATTTATCGTTCTCCCTCTTTTGCAGGTATTGTTTGCCATTTTTGGCGGGATTATTCCACCTGCCAATATTTCTTCTTATTGACCCCGCCGCTTCCCGGGGGTATAATAGGGGCACAAACAAAAAGGCGGGAGGAACCCCATGAAGAAGAAAATACTGCTTCTGACCACCGGCGGCACCATCGCCTCGGTCCCCGGGGGCCAGGGTCTGGAGCCCCAGCGCAGCGACGTCATGGAGCGGGAGCTGGAGCAGCTTCGCACCTATTATGACATCACCGTCCGGGACGTGATCTGCCTGGACTCCTCCAACATCCGCCCCGAGGAGTGGCAGCTCATCGCCCGGAGCATTTTTGAGGGCCGGGAGGGCTTCGACGGCATTGTGGTGTCCCACGGCACCGATACCATGGCCTACACCGCCTCCGCCGTGACCTTCATGCTGCCGGACATCGACCTGCCGGTGGTGTTCACCGGCTCCCAGCTGCCCCTGGCGGACATGCTCTCCGACGGACCGGACAATCTGCGCACCGCCTTTGCCATGGCCGCCTCCGGGTATCCCGGGGTGTTCCTGGCCTTTGACCGGAAGGTGATGCTGGGCTGCCGGGCGGTGAAGGTACGGGCCTCGGGCTTTTCCGCCTTTGAGAGCGTCAATGCCCGTTACGCCGCCCAGGTCAGCAACCGGGGGCTGGTGGTGGACGAGCGGGTGCTGCCCCGTCCCTCCGGCCCCGCCCGGCTCTGCGTGGAGATCAGTCAGAACGTCTTTCTGCTGAAGCTGACCCCGGGCCTGAATCCGGCGGTATTCGATATGCTGGCCGCCATGGGCTACAAAGGCATCGTCATTGAAGCCTTTGGCCTGGGGGGCGTCAACGTGCTCCACAAGGGCCTGCGGGGCATCCGCCGGGCGGTGGAGGACGGCATCAGCGTGGTGGTCACCACCCAGTGCCTTTACGACAGTGCCAATCTGGAGGTGTACCAGGTGGGCGGGAAGCTGCTGGAGCTGGGCGTCATCCAGGCCCGGGACATGACCAGCGAGGCCGCCATGACCAAGCTCATGTGGGCCCTGGGCCAGGGCCTGGACCCGGAGCAGATTGCGAAGCTTTTTTCCCGGAATCTCGCCGGAGAAGTTACCCCATAACCCCAACGCCCGCTTCCCAATCAGAAGCGGGCGTTTTCGTGCCAAACGGTCAGATAAATTGTTGTTTACGCGTGCACACCTGAAAGAACACTGTCATTGCGAGCCAGTGCGCACACTGGCGTGGCAATCCCCCGGATTTTCCGAGAAGTTCGACACCAGTCTGCGGACTGGTTCGCAATGACAACTTCTTTTTTAGTGCTGTAAACAACAATTTATCTTTCCCCCTTAGTTGAAAAAACCGTGGAATATGATATACTGTGAAAAGAAAACAGATTTGCAGGGAGGAACTGCCATGAAAAAATTCCTGATCGTTGTGGATATGCAGAAGGATTTTGTGGATGGAGCGCTGGGGTCCCCGGAGGCAATGTCCATTGTTCCCAATGTGGTGCGCAAAATTGAGGGCTTCGACGGCGAGCTCATTGCCACCTTCGATACCCACCACGTAAATTACATGGACACCGCCGAGGGAAAGAAGCTTCCTGTGCCCCACTGCATAAAGGGCACCCCAGGCTGGGCCCTGGACAGCGCCGTGGCCGCCGCTCTGGAGCAGAAGGGCTTCACCGCTGTGGAGAAGCCCACCTTCGGCAGCACCGCCCTTCCCGGGGTTCTCCGGGAAAAAGCCAGGGAGGAGGATTTCAGCATTGAGCTGGTGGGACTGTGCACGGATATCTGCGTGGTATCCAACGCCCTGCTGCTGAAAGCTCATTTCCCGGAGAAGCGGATTTCGGTGGACGCCTCCTGCTGCGCGGGGGTCACCCCGCAGAGCCATGACGCGGCCATCGCCACCATGGCAAGCTGCCAGATTGACATTCTGAATTGATTGGAGGAATGGGCTATGTTTGACGCGGTAAAGGTAAAAAACGACTGTGTGGCCTGGATTCGGGATTTCTTCGCGGAAAATGGCCCGGACTGCTGCGCCGTGGTAGGCATTTCCGGTGGCAAGGACTCCTCCGTGGTGGCGGCCCTCTGCGCCGAAGCCCTGGGGCGGGACCGGGTCATCGGGGTGCTGATGCCCTGCGGGGAGCAGGCGGATATCGACATGGCGAAGCTCCTGGTGGAACACCTGGGTATCCGGCATTTTGTGGTCAACATTCAGGACGCGGTGGAGGGCTTAAAACGCAGCATTCCCTTCGAGCTGTCCGCCCAGAGCCGCACCAACCTGCCCCCCAGAATCCGGATGTCCACCCTGTACGCCGTGAGCCAGAGCTTCAATGGCCGGGTAGCCAATACTTGCAACCTGTCCGAGGACTTTGTGGGCTACTCCACCCGCTACGGCGACGCGGCGGGAGACTTCAGCCCCTGCTCCCACCTGACAGTGCAGGAGGTCAAAGCCGTCGGCCGGGTGCTGGGCCTGCCCGATGTGCTGGTGGACAAGGTGCCCATCGACGGCCTCTGCGGCAAAACCGACGAGGAGAACCTGGGCTTCACCTACGCCGAGCTGGACCGGTACATCCGCACCGGGGAAATTGAGAACCAGGCCCATAAGGAGCGGATCGATACGCTCCACAAGCGGAATCTGTTCAAGCTCCAGCTGATGCCCGCCTTTGACCCCCACCTTCCCGAGGCGTGAACCATGGACAAGCCCTACAAGCTGGGAATCCTGGTGGGCCGGTTCCAGACCATCCACGCAGGCCATGAGAAAATGGTGAATACCGCTCTGCATCTTTGCGAGCAGGTGGGGGTTTTCGTCGGCTCCTCTCAGGAATCCCTCACCAACAAAAACCCCTTCTCCTATGAAATCCGGGAGGAAATGCTCCGCGCCGTGTTCGGTGACAGCATCCGGGTGTACCCCCTGCCGGATATTGGCGTGGGCAACAACTCCCGCTGGGGGGAGTATGTACTGCGCAATGTCCTGGAACGGTTCGGGGCCATGCCGGACCTGCTGGTTTCCGGCAAGGAGTCCCGGCGCCTGGACTGGTTCGACGGCGTGGCGGGTCTCACCATCTCCGAGCTGTACATTCCCAAAACCATCGACATTTCCGCCACCCAGATGCGGCAGTTTTTCCTGCAGGACGATTTTGAAAACTGGAAAAAACACACCAACCCCAGGCTCTGGGATAAGTACCCCCAGCTTCGTCAAATTGTCCTTGCCTCCCAGGCCCAACAGGAAACCGACAGCATCTGAAAATGCTTTGAAAAATAATTCGATAAATTGTTGTTTACGCGTGCACACTCGAAAAAAACTGTCATTGCAAGCCAGTGCGCACACTGGCGTGGCAATCCCCCGGTTCTTCCGGAAACTTCAAAAACGGACAAACGCCCTAACGAACCGTCCGGAAAAGTTGGGGGATTGCCACACCAGGCTGCGGCCTGGTTCGCAATGACAGTTCTTTTTCAGTGCGCTATACAATTTTCCCCACTATAAACCGATCAAAGAAGGTTATCTCTATGAAACTGGAACCCATTGTAATTTCCCTGCTGGACACCGACCTGTACAAATTCAATATGGACCAGGTCATTTTCCACAAACACACGGACCTCTGCGGCGAATACCATTTCAAGTGCCGCAATGAGGGCGTAGTATTCACCCAAGAGATGCTCTGCGAGATCAACGCCCAGATCGACCATCTGTGCACCCTGCGCTTTACCAAAGAAGAGCTTGACTATCTGCGCTCCATCCGGTTCATCAAGAACGACTATGTGGAATTTTTAAGGCTGTGGCACCCCATCCGGGAGTATGTGACCACCGGCAGAACCGAGGACGGGGAGCTTTCCGTAGTGGTGAAGGGGCCCCTGTTCTCCGCCATGCAGTTTGAAATCTACCTGCTGGAAATCATCAACGAGGTCTATTTCCGTATGAACTTCGACTATGAAGCCCTGCGCCGCAGCGCCGAGGAGAAGCTGAACCGGAAAATCGCCGATTTCCAGTCCGGAAAATATACCTTCAAATTCGCGGAATTCGGCTGCCGCCGCAGACTCTCCCGGGAGTGGGAGGATGTGGTGGTGAAGCGGCTGGCCACGGAAACCCATAACTGCGTGGGCACCTCCAACGTGTACCTGGCGAAGAAATACGGCCTGCAGCCCATCGGCACCTACGCCCACGAGTTCGTCCAGATGTACCAGGGCATCGACTCCATCCCCCTGGCCTACACCAACTATTACGCCATGAAGGACTGGTATACGGAGTACGACGGGGACAACGGCACCGCCCTCACCGATACCGTCACCACGGACCTGTTCCTGCTGGACTTCAACCGCTCCATGGTGAACAACTACACCGGCGTCCGCCACGACAGCGGCGACCCCTACGCATGGGGCGAGAAGATGATTGCCCATTATGAGAAGTACGGCGTGGACCCCCGGACCAAGCAGCTGCTGTTCAGCGACAGTCTGGATTTTGACCGGGCCCAGCATTTAAACGACTATTTCAAGGACCGGGCCAAGGTGTCCTTTGGCATCGGCACCTTCTGCTCCAACGACACGGCGGAAACCGCTCTGAACATCGTCATCAAGCTGCAGTACGTCAACGGCCGCCCCGTGGCCAAGCTGTCCGATACCCCCAGCAAGGCCATGTGCCAGGACGAAGCGTACCTGGAATACCTGAAATCCTCCGTGGCCTTCCGCCTGAACCGGGTAACGCTTACCCCCGAGGACTGAGGCCCCATTCCGCGCCGCAATCCCGAGCGCGACAAAGTTGGTGTTTAGCAGCTTCGCCTTCAAGTTTCCTGTCATTGCGAGCCAGTGCGCACACTGGCGTGGCAATCCCCCGGATAGAGGGGAAATGTATGAAAAACGGACAAACGCCCTAACATACCGTCCTGAATTGTTGGGGGATTGCCACACCAGGCTGCGGTCTGGTTCGCAATGACAACTTCTATTTTAGTGCGTCAAACAACAATTTGTCTCTCCCCTCCAACATTCCCATTCCGAAAGGGAGTCCCGATTATGAACGACAAAGTATCCGCCATCATTGATATTCTGAAGCAGCGGTATCCCGATGCCCTGTGTGCGCTGCACTATGGCAAGGACTACGAGCTGATGATCGCCGTGCGGCTGTCCGCCCAGTGCACCGACGCCCGGGTGAATCTGGTCACCCCGGGACTGTTCGCCGCCTATCCCACCCTGGAAGCCATGGCGGGCGCCGATATTGGTGATGTGGAGGAGCACGTCCGCTCCTGCGGCTTCTACAAGCACAAGGCCCGGGACATCGTGTTGGCCTGCCAGATGCTGCTGTCGGACTACGGCGGAAAGGTTCCCGGCACCATGGAGGAGCTTCTGCGGCTTCCCGGCGTGGGACGGAAAACCGCCAATCTGCTGTTGGGGGACCTGTACGGCGTGCCGGGCAGCGTGGTCTGCGACACCCACTGCATCCGCATCTGCGGCCGCCTGGGGTTATCCCAGGGCAAGGAGCCGGAGAAGGTGGAGCAGCAGCTGCGTGCCGTCCTCCCTCCGGAGGAAAGCAGCAATTTCTGCCACCGGATCGTCCTCTTCGGCCGGGACTGCTGCACCGCCCGGAATCCCAACTGCGCGGAATGTCCCCTGACCCTGTACTGCCGGGAATTCAACCCGGAAGCATGATAAAGTACGATAGATTATTGTTTGCCGATTCGTTGTCGTAGGGGCGGATATTATCCGCCCGTAGCCTTTCGTCTACAAAAGCACTCCGTTCTAACGGAAATACTCAAAATACGAAACGTTTCGGGCGGCTAATAGCCGCCCCTACGGTAGCAATGTGATGTGTTTGAAATCTTCAAACAACATTTTATCTGTTCGGCTGATTCCCATCCCAAATGGATACCATAATTGTCAATTGTTAATTGTCAATTGTCAACTCGTCTCCGGCAAACATACCTCCCCCCATGTCTGCATAGGCTGTGGACAAGGGGGGATTCTCTTTGCCGAAAAGCAAGCCCATGTTCTATTCCGCCCTGATGCTCACCGGAGTGAATCTGCTGCTGCGGCTGGCGGGAACCTCCTTCCAGGTGTACATCAGCACTAAAATCGGTCCCGCCGGGGTGGGGCTTCTGCAGCTGACCATGTCCGTGGGGAACATGGCCATGATTGCGGGGATCGGGGGCATCCGCACCGCGTCCATGTACCTCACCGCCGAGGAGCTGGGCCGCAAACGCCCCGGAAGCGTGCCCTGGGTGCTGTCAAAATGCTTTACCTACAGCATTCTTTGCAGCGGGACAGTGGCCCTGCTTCTCATCACCCTGGCGCCAACCATCGCCCAATCCTGGATCGGAGACGGCCGGACGACCCAGGCTCTCCGCCTGCTGGCGGCGTTTCTTCCGGTGACGGGGCTGTGCGCGGTAATGACCGGCTATTTCACGGCGGCAAACCGTATCGGCACCCTGGCAGCGGTGGAGGTGGCGGAGCAAATTTTCACCATGGCCGTTACCCTGCTGGCCCTGTCCATATTCGCGGGCCAGGACGCTGGGCGGGCCTGCCAGTGCATTCTGCTGGGCAGCGGCCTGGGGGGCTGTCTGACCCTCTCCTGCCTGACGACCCTGCGGCTGCGGGAGCGGGGGGCAGCGGGTCCCTCCATTCCCCTGGGACACCGGCTCCTCCAGGCCGCCGTGCCCCTGGCTCTGGCGGATATTCTGAAAGCGGGAATCAGCGCCGCCGAGAATCTCATGGTCCCCCGGCGGCTGGCCCTGAACTCCGGGATTTCCGACCCCCTGGCGGCCTTCGGCACCGTCAGCGGCATGGTGTTTCCGGTGCTCATGTTCCCGGCCTGCATTCTCTTTGCCCTGGCGGAGCTGCTGATTCCGGAGCTGGCCCGGTGCGCCGCCGGAGAAAACCGTGGGCGCATCCGCTATCTGGTCCGCCGGGTTTTGAAGGTGGCGGCCCTCTATGCCCTGACCTTTGGGGGGATGCTGTTTCTGGCAGCGGAGCCTCTTTGCGAAAAACTCTACGGCAGCGCCGAGGCGGGGCGGTATCTGCGCCTGTACGCCATGCTTGCGCCCATGCTCTACTGCGACGCCATTGTGGACGCCATGACCAAGGGCCTGGGCCAGCAGAAGGTCTGCGTGCGCTACAACATCCTCACCTCCGCCATGGACGTGGCGTTTCTGTATGTGCTGCTGCCCCGCTGGGGGATGGAGGGGTATTTTGCAAGCTTTCTTGTAACCCATCTGGTGAATTTCATCCTGAGTCTGCGGCGGCTTCTGAAAATCTCCGGTGTCCGGCTTCCCCTTCATACCCCCGCCCTGGCCCTGGCCTCTGCTATGGGAGCCCTATGGTGCGCAGGGCACCTGAAAACCCCGGTTTCCCGGTGCGCCGCTTTTGCTGTGCTGCTGGGGAGTCTTCTCACCCTGGCGCGGGTCTTAGACCGGGAGGACCTAACCTGGTTTCTCGGCATCATCCGCGCCCAAAAACCCAAAAAGCCACCCATCTCCGCCTGAGATGGGTGGCTTCTGTTCGTATTTCGAGATATACCCGCAGTGCGATCAATTGTTGTTTGGCGGTTTGTTATCGTAGGGGCGGCTATTAGCCGCCCGCAACCTGACGATATCGACAGTGGACCGTTTTTATCGGAAATGCTCAGTAATCGGAACGTTTCGGGCGGATAATATCCGCCCCTACTAGTTAGTCCCTCTTAAAACTTTATTTCCGGATAGAGATGTTTGAGCCTTATTCTAGCATCATCCGTAGTGAACTGCCAGGAGACCCCT
>SFHI01000084.1 GCA_004555705.1 Clostridiales bacterium
GCAGGCGGTCTTGCAGGGGGAGGTGCCCACGTCGTAGCAGTTGATCCGGTTGTTGTCCCGGTAGTCCTCGTCCCACATATGGGGGCCCCACTTCTGCTCCGAGGGCAGGGGGTGCTTGGGGTAGCTTACTTCGCCGCCGTCCTTGGTGCACAGCTTCCGGCCCAGCTTTACCGCACCGGCGGGGCAGCTTTCCACGCACTTGCCGCAGGCCACGCAGTCGGCCTTTTCCACCTTCGCCACATAGGCGCTGCGGGACATATTGGGGGTGTTGAACAGCTGGGAGGTCCGCAGGGCGTAGCAGACGTTGACGTTGCAGTTACAGATGGCGAAGATTTTGTTCTTGCCGTCGATGTTGGTGATCTGGTGGACGAAGCCGTTCTCCTCCGCCTGGCGGAAGATGTCCAGGGCCTCCTCCCGGGTGATGTAGCGGCCGCCCTTGCCGGTTTCCACCACGTAGTCCGCCATGTCGCCCACGGCCACGCACCAGCCCTCGGGATCGTCGGCACAGCCCTCGTCAAAGGTCATACGGGAGCGGCGGCAGGAGCAGGGGGAGGCGGCGTATTTGCCGTCGTACTTGTCCAGCCAGTGGGAGATATGCTCCAAGTCAATGGATTCGTTCTCCGCCTCGATGGCCTTTTCCACGGGGATCACGTGCATACCGATGCCCGCGCCTCCGGGGGGCACCATGGGGGTGACCTTCTCCAGGGGCAGGCGGCTCATGCGCTCGAAGAACCGGCCCATTTCCGGGTGCTCCGCCAGAATGGCGGCATTCATGTTGGAGAATTCCGCGCTGCCGGGGACGAACATGGGCAGCACGTACTGCTTGGTGTGGGTGGGGTTCTCCCAGTTGTATTCCACAATGCCCCGGTAGGACATGGTTTCCAGAAGCTCTTCCAGATGCTTTTCCTCCATGCCGGTGATTTTCACCATTTCCGCCAGGGTCTTGGGCTTGCGCACGCCCATTTTCAGTGCGATTTCCGCCATTTCATCCGTCAGGAGCACGGAAAGGCCCCAGTATTCCGGGTCGTATTTCGTCAGCTTCTTCATCCCCAGACGGTAGGGGATGCGGTTTGTGACCATGTGCCCCAGCTTGAGGATCACCTCCCGGGGTTCCTCCTTCTCCACGAAATCCGGGACAAAGCCCGCTAAATGATCTGCCATAATATATCTCCCTTCTAAATTCAGTTGACAGTGGATAGTGGACAGTTGACAGTTAGGGTGTCCCTTCGGGACGAATCAAAATATCGGGTAACGGTCAGATAAATTGTTGTTTGGCGCTGTGCGTCAAAGTTTCCTGTCATTGCGAACCAGTCCGCAGACTGGTGTGGCAATCCCCCGGTTAGAGGGGAAATGTGCCGAAAAGCATCCGAAAAAATGGGGATTATTGCGGTTCTTGGTGGTAATCGCCACCTGGTACCATTCAACCGGGGGATTGCCACGCCAGTGTGCGCACTGGCTCGCAATGACAGCGTTTTATCGGGTGCGCACGTGTAAACAACAATTTATCGTTCCTGGAATGCTTTTACTGCCGCCAGGCGGTGACTTCGGACAGGAGCCACTGGGCCAGGGGTTCTATGCCCTCGCCGGTTTTGGCGCTGATGGGGAAAATTTTCGCGTTGGGATTGCGCATATGGACGTACTCCGCGCATTTTTCCAGGTCGAAGTCAAACCAGGGCATCACATCGATCTTATTCACAATCACCGCGTCGCAGACCTGGAACATCAGGGGGTATTTCAGGGGCTTGTCGTGTCCCTCCGGCACGGAGAGAATCATGATGTTCTTGGCCGCTCCGGTGTCGAACTCCGCCGGACACACCAGATTGCCCACGTTCTCCAGCACCACCAGGTCCAGATTCTCCGTTCCCAGCCCTTCCAGCCCCTGGCGGGTCATGGAGGCGTCCAGGTGGCACATGCCTCCGGTGTGGAGCTGGATGGTCTTGGCCCCGGCAGCGGCCATGGTCCGGGCATCTACGTCGGAGTCGATGTCCGCCTCCATCACGCCGATACGGAGTTTGTCCCCCAGCGCCTCCAGGAGGCGGGTCAATGTGGTTGTTTTCCCCGAGCCGGGGGAGGACATGAGATTGATGAGGTACACCCCCCGCTCCTTCAGCTCCTGCCGAAGGGCCCGGGCCTGGGCATCATTGTTGGAAAATACGCTCTGCTTGATTTCGAGAACCCTTACACGATCCATGGGCATCCGCTCCTTCTCTGGCTGAACCAGAACTTCTGTTTATGTCTATAGTGTAAACACCTCGCTATTATTTGTCAATAATAGTGGGGTTTTTCTACCTTTTATTCGGGGATTCCACCTTGATTTTGGTGAATCTATATGGTAAAATGGAGTTGTGGTACGTGGTATGACCACAAGAAAAGAAGGAGGAATTGCCATGGAGTTTCATCCGCTGTACGCCCCCAGCTTGAAGGAGATGTTTATCAATCAGCTCCAGGACCGGATTCTCTCCGGCGAGCTGCCGGTAAACACAAAGCTCCCGCCGGAGCGGGAGCTTGGAGAGAAGATGCACGTCAGCCGGGCAGTGGTGAACGCAGGCATTACCGAGCTGGCAAGACGCGGGTTTCTGGAGGTGCGGCCCCGGCAGGGAACCTATGTGGCGGACTACCGCCGCAACGGGAATCTGGACACCCTCATGGCCATTATGCAGTATAACGGCGGTGTTTTGGGAAAAGAGGAAATCCGCTCCATTCTGGAGGTGCGCTGGGGCTTGGAGCAGATGGCCGTGGGGCGAGCCATTGACTTTGCCTCCGACGAGGAACTGGAAAAGCTGGGCACGTACGTGGAAGAGCTGGGAACGCTGCCTCCGCCCACCCTGGCCCGGGCGGCGGAGATCGCCTTCCGGTTCCACCACGGCATGACTCTGGCGGGGGGAAACACCATTCTGCCCCTGATCTACTCCTCCTTCCAGGTGCCCTGCACAGCCCTGTGGATCCGGTTCTGCCGGAAATACGGGGTGGCGGAGCTGCGAATGAATATGCAGGAGCTTCACCGCAGGCTGCTCAACCGGGATAAAGCGGAGGCCCTGCAGTGGGTGAACGACTACCTGGGGGAGGCCGTCAGCGGCAGTCGTCAGATTTACGAGGCGTGACCTCCACAACGGTGAGCGTGTCCCCCCGAACGGTGAAGCGGATGTCCTGCCCGGCGAAGGTCAGGCCGTAAATCCGGTCCTCGTTTCGCTGGTAGCTGGGCCGGGGGTCGTGGGACAATACCGCCAGGGCTGCCTCCCGCTTGTCGGGGGGCAGCTTTTCCAGCAGCTCCCGGGGAAAATCTACGCTCAGCAGGAAGTCTCCCGCCCGGTCCGTAAAGCCTCCGGTGGCGTCGGGATGGCAGTCGCCGTAGGGAATGTAGGGCTTGATGTCAAAAATCGGGGTGCCGTCCATCAGGTCTGCGCCCCCCACATGGAGCACCATACCAAAATCCCTGGTTTGCTCCACCCCCAGAAGCCTTACACTGGACAGCCCCAGGTTGTTGGGCCGGAAGGGGGAACGGGTGGCGAAGACCCCCATCCGGGTGTTGCCTCCCAGCCGGGGCGGACGCACCGTGGGGGACCAGCCCTGGCGGACTGCCTCGGAAAACTGCCAGATGAGCCACAGGTGGGAGAATTCCTCAATGCCCCGCAGGGCATCGGGATTGCGGAATTCCGGCTCGAATACGATGGTGGACCTAAGCTCCGGAACCAATCCGCTCTGCCTGGGGATGCCGAATTTGGTGGCGAAATCGCTGCGCATTCTGGCAATGACCTGAATATTCACATTGTCCATATCAGGCCCTGCGCTTTCTCAGAGGGAAGGTCACGGCGAACAGAAGCGTGAGCAGCAGGCTGATGGCGGCTCCCGCGGAGCAGCCGGAGTAGTAGGACACCGTCAGTCCCCCCAGCCCCGCGATCAGCGCGAAGAGCACGGAAAAGCCGTGGTATTGCCGGAGGTTCTTTGCCACGTTCCGTGCGGAGGCTCCCGGCAGCACCAACAGGGAGTTGAGAATCAGCAGTCCCACGCTGGAAATGGTCAGCGTCACCACCACGGCGATGGCTACGGTGAACAGGGTCTGGGACAGTCCCACGGGGATCCCCCGGGAGGAGGCCAGCTGGGGGTGGATGGCGGTGAGGGTCAGCCGGTTCACCGAGAGCACCCAGAAGAGAAGTACGAGGATGAGCACCAGGGCCAGCAGCCCGATCTCGGCGGGGGTGACGGAGAGGATATCGCCGATGAGATATTTATTGTACTTGGTAAAGCTGCCGCCCCCCAGAGTGGCCACGAAAATGCCCAGGGCCACGGCGCTGCTGGAAAACACGCCGATGAGGGTGTCCGCCGCCTGGTTGGAGCGGCTGCGGACGAAGGAGAACAGCAGGGCGAAGAGCACGCTGAAAATGACCGCCGCGTAAATGGGCATGGTCATGCCACAGATGCAGCCCAGGGCAATGCCCGTAAAGGCGGAGTGGCCCAGGGCATCGGAGAAGAAGCTCATTCGCCCCGTGACGATCATGGTGGAGAGCAGCCCAAACAGGGGCGCCATCAGCAGCAGCGCCAGCAGGGCGTTCTTCATGAAATCCCAGCGAAGCATTTCCAGCGGAATGGCTTCGCAGAGCGTATACCAGAGGCTCATAGGCTGCCTCCTTTCATGTGGAAGGTTTGGCGGAAGGCCTCGCCGCCCAGAACCTCCCGGGGGGTGCCGGCGGCAAGCACCGTGCGGTCAATGAGCACCGCCTGGTCGGCGTAGCGCTCCAGCATGGAAAAATCGTGGGTGGTCATGAGAATGGACAAATCGTAGGTCTTTCGGATCTCGTCCAGCATGTCCATCAGGGTTTCCATGCCCTCCACATCCACGCCGGACAGCGGCTCGTCCAGAATCAGAATGTTGGGAAGAGGCTCCAAAGCCAGGGCCAGCAGCACCCGCTGCAGCTCGCCGCCGGAGAGGGTGCCCACCCGCTTGTGCATCAGCTCCGTGCCGTGGACCCGGTCCAGGCACTCGGAAACCGTCTGATGCATGGCCCTGGACAGGCCCAGGAAGGCCGGACGCCTGCTCATGCAGCAGGCAAACAGGTCCTCCACGCTGACCGGGTCGCTGGGGTCGAAGCTGGGGCTCTGGGGTACGTAGCCGATCCGGGGCTTCTGGCTGCGCTGGCCGGGCTGGGAGAAGGCGATGACGCCCTCATACTCCCGCTGGCCCAGCACCGCCTTGAGGAAGGTGGACTTGCCCGCTCCGTTGGGGCCGATGAGGGCCACCAGCTCTCCGCAGTGAACGTGAAGATTCATGTCCCGGAGAATCTTCTCACCGCCGATGGTGACGCTGAGGTTCTCCACCCGCAGGCAGCAGGAGTGGCCGCAGGAGCCGCCGTGGATATCCAGATTCATCGGAGTGCCTCCTTGATGGTGTCGAGATTGCGGTACATGGCCTCAAAATAGCTGTCCCCGGCCATGGCCATGTCCAGTTCAAAAATGCCCGCGCCGGTTTCCTGGGAGATGACGGAAGCGGCAGAGGCGCTGCTGTTGCGCTCCGTGAAGATGGCGGGAAGGTGATGCTCCCGGGTAAGCTCGATCAGGTGAATCAGCTCCCCCGCGGAGGCCTCGCTGCCGGATTCCTCCTCCACGGTTTCCAGAATGGTTAACCCGAAGGCATCGGCAAAGTAGGAAAAGCCGTCGTGGAAGGTAATCAGCTCCCGGCAGGAAAGATCAGACAGCGTCTGCTCCCCGTACTGCTGAAGCGCCTCCAGCCGGCTCAGCAGCGCGGTGAGGTTTTCTTCAAAGATGGGGCTGTAATCGGGATACCGGTCGGTAAGACCGGCGCAAATGTTTCGGGCCATCCGCTGCGCCAGAATGGGGGAGAGCCAGATGTGGGGGTCGGATTCGTGGGTGTGGCCGTGGTCATGCTCGTGCTCGTGTTCGGCCTCGTGCTCCTCGCCGCACAGCAGGTCAATTCCCTGGGAGGCATCGATGAGGGGTTTCCCTGTGAGCAGATCCTCCATAAAATCCTCCAGCCCCGCACCGGAGATCACCAGGATTTCCGCCGCCTCGGCGGCCTTGACCTGGCGGACGTTCAGGGAGTAGTCGTGCAGGCAGGACACCTGCTCGGTAACCAGCCTCGTCACCGTGAGGGGGGTTCCCAGGCATAGTTCCTGGGTGAACTCATACACCGGCAGCGTGGTGGCGGCGATTTGAGCGGGGGGCTCGGAAGCGCACCCCGGCAGACCGGCCAGCACCAGGGCCAGCAATAGGATGATCGCGGTTTTTTTCATGGGAATACCGTCCTTGGTACGTGGATTTCTACCTTTTAGCATACCATAGCTGTCAAGCGGACACAATGTTTCCAGGAAAGATAAATTGTTGTTTGTCGCTGCGCTCCAGTGGACAGTTGACAGTGGAAAGTGGACAGTTGTGGTATCCCCTTCGGGGATGGAATTGAAATAATGATGTCGGAAAACATAGCATTCTATCTAACTGTCAACTGTTTCAAACAACAAATTATCGTACCCCCGTCGGGGACGGGCAAAAAATCCGCCTCCGGCAGCTTTGCGCCGGAGGCGGTATGTTGGTTTTGAGCGTTGCCGGGAGGAGAATCAATGATTCTCGATCCACTCGTTGACCTTGGTCTTGGCCATACGGATGATATCCTCGGTGGGATAGGGAGAAGCCTCGCCGCCGCCAACATGGAGGAAATACAGGCCGCCCTCAGTCTGGTACAGGTCCTCCTCGTAACCGGCAGGATCGCCCAGAGCGCCGAAGGAATACTTTTTGATCAGGGTGGCGGTTTCGGTATCGTACTCCTTCTTGCAGATAATCTTCTTCATGGAATGAACCTCCTTTCCGACGGGTTATGTACGAATGATATTATACATTAAAAAATGTGGAAATCAAGGGAGAATGTGGCGGTTTAACAACAAATTCAAAAAGATTGGAGGATAGTTCGGTATTGTGCCATAGAAACCACTGGTAAAAATGTGCAGATTGCACAAGAAATTCCGCCGATTTTTGCCGCCGCAAAGGGGCGGCCCGGAAAAAGGGACGCTTGCGGAGAAGATTTTCTTGTGCTATGATTAGAAAAAAGGGGGGATTTGGTGAAGGATTTTCCATTTTTTGCCACTGAATTTGGAGTGGCCGGTCTGGAGCTTCGGGAGATTCCCTACCGGGGGGAGGCCTATATCCGGATTCGGGAGGTCGTACCGGGGAAACTGGGGCAGTTGGTGGAGGAGTGCGCTTCCTTCTGCCGCATGGCGGGGGCGGAGCGGGTATACGCCCAGGGCCATCCGGAGCTTTCGGAATGGCCGCTGCACACGGCTGTGCTGGAAATGCGGGGGACGGCCTGGGTGGACGTGCAGAAGCTGGCCTGCCTGTTCCCAGTGACGGAGGAAACGGCATCCCAGTGGCGGCAGCTGTGCAACGAGGCCATGCGGAACGTGGATAACGCCGCGACCCTGGAGGCCCGGGACGAAGAGCACATCCTTCGGGAGCCGGGGGCCTATTTTGTTCACGATAATGGGCGCCTTTTGGGCATCGGGTGGCTGAAGGACGGGGAGCTTCGGACCGTCGCCGCCATGCAGCGGGGCGTCGGGGAGCGGGTGATGCACACCATGATGTCTCTGGCAGAGGGCGAACCCATCCGCCTGGAGGTGGCCTCCACCAACACAAGAGCCATCCGCCTGTATGAACGCCTGGGCTTTGTGACCGTGGGGGAGCAGAGCAGATGGTATGTGGTTTGAGAAGGTAAATTGGTGTTTGCAGATCCGTTTTGGAAATGTCGGAATAACACTGTAGGGGAGCCATTCATGGCTCCCGGCGGTGAAATGTACCGATTATATGAGCGTTTCGGCGAAAACGTACTGCGTCACGGGAGCCATAAATGGCTCCCCTACAATAAGTACGCAGTGTGCGCGAAATCACCAAACAACAATTTACCCTTTCAATACCTGTTCCGGAAAAATACTTGACAGGGGGCTTATGGTGTGCTATAATACTCCGGTGTCAAGGAAAGAGACTTGATACAAGGAGGTTTCCATGGACGCGCTGGAAATGGCTCTGCTGTTTGATTACTACGGCGGGATGCTCACCGACCGGCAGAGGGATTGCTTCGATATGCGCTACAATCAGGATCTGTCCCTGGGTGAAATCGGAGAGCTGCTGGGTGTGAGCCGTCAGGCGGTCTGCGACAACCTGACCCGGACCGAGGCCCTCCTGCGCCGGATGGAGGAGAACATCGGATGCGTCAAGCGGGATGCCCAGATTCGTGCTGCCCGGGAGGAAATCCTGGAGGCGGCGGCGAAGCTGGAACCATCCTCTGATCCGGCTGTTTCGGCTTTGGCACGGCGGATTATCGCTGCCGCACAGACACTGAAGGAGTAACACATGGCGTTTGAAGGCTTAACCGAAAAAATCTCCGCCACATTCAAAAAGCTCCGCGGCAAGGGCCGCTTAAAGGAAGCGGATGTGAAGGAGGCCATGCGGGAGATCCGGATGGCACTGCTGGAGGCGGACGTCAGCTACAAGGTGGTCAAGGACTT
>SFHI01000085.1 GCA_004555705.1 Clostridiales bacterium
TGAGCATTTTCGGATAAAATGGACATTTCCGTAGTCGTCAGCAAAGCGGGCGGATAATATCCGCCCCTACGGTGATATTGCTGTAAACAACAATTTTCCTTCCTGCTGACATAACAAAACAAAATGGCGGCTCTGAAAGACAGCTTTTGCTGCTTTTCGGGGCCGCCAAATATTGTCCGGTTTGCGCTCAATTGGAAAGGGGCTCCCAGCTGAGGATGGTTTCCCGGAGACCGGGGAGGTCGAGAACGCCCAGGGCGAAGCCCTTGCGGACAAGTTCCTCGGGGAGGTACTCGTCATACTTGTCAAAGAGGGGCAGCTCCTTGGGGTACACCAGCTCCAGGGGGTCGATGGGCTTCTGAATCTCATCCAGCAGCACCCGGAAGAAGGTGCGCGCGTCGGCCTTCATGGTAAACTGCATATAGTAGGGCCGGGCGGAGTCCAGGTTCCGCAGGCCCAGACGCTCCCCGCATTTGATTTTCAGAAACCGCTCCATAGCGAGGAAGGTATAGGTGCCCACCCAGGGGAGCAGGCACCACATGGTGCCGCCCAGGTTGATGAGGGGTTGCAGGGCTGCGCCGGAGTGGGCGGCGGTAAAGCGGGCCTGCTCCAACCGGGCCACGGCGTTTTTCATCAGGTAGGGGTAGCTCCGCTCCTCCTGAAGCACCAGGCGCATCCGCTGCAGAATTTTGGTATGGAGATCGCCGGGGCACTGGCCAAAGTAGGCGGGGATGCTGCCCCGCACCTGCTCGCAGTAGACCAGATGCCGCTTGTGGTCCACGTCCAGCACCAGCCATACATGGCCCGCAATGGCCAGCTTTTCCCCCACAGGGGGCGGCAGCACCACGGTGCCCAGCTCCTGGGAGTCACAGCGGACGGTGTACTCCTCGTTTTCCTGGAACACGCCGTAGAATTTGAAGGAATTGACCACACGCTCCCCGGCAAGGCCCACGATCAGGCCGCCCTGTTCGGTGGTCTGGATGTGGTCCGTGGAAATCAGGTGCCGCAGAAGCACCTTGTAGTCCTCCTGGCTGATTTTGCGGAAGTAGGCAAGCCGCAGTACCCGGTCGGCCAGGGCCCGGGGGGACAGCTCCCCGCAGGAGGCCAGGGTGGACATGGTCTGGTGGTAGAGAAGGCTGTAGGGCAGCCGGTCCAGGCGGGGCGGCTCCACCCAACGCTCCTCCAGGTACAGCTGCACCAGGGCGATGCCCTGCAGCAGCTTCCAGGGGATGGTGGAAGGGAGCATGGAACGCATCTCCGGCTCGTCCTCCCGCATGACAAACCACATCTCCGGGGGCTGCTCCCGCCGCCCGGTGCGGCCCATCCGCTGAAGGAAGGAGGACACCGTCCAGGGAGCGTCAATCTGGAAAGCCCGCTCCAGCCGCCCGATGTCGATGCCCAGCTCCAGGGTGGCGGTGGTCACGGTGGTCATGTACTGGGAGTCGTCCTTCATAATTCCTTCGGCGGTTTCCCGGAAGGAGGCGGAGAGGTTGCCGTGGTGGATGAGGAATCGGTCTGGTTCGTGATTACGCTCGCAATACTGCCGCAGGGTGGTGGTTACGGTTTCGCACTCCTCCCGGGAGTTGACGAACACCAGGCACTTTTTCCCCCGGGTGTGCTCAAAGATATATCCCAGCCCCGGGTCGGCGTTGGCGGGAGCCTGGTCGGTCTGCTCTTCCAGCACGGGAAGGGCCTCGATATCCGTACGGTCCTCGCCGGCCTGGACATCCTTCACATAGAAATGCTCCATGCTCAGCCGCCAGCGTCTTCCCTTGGCTTCGATTTTGGGGATGATGGTCTTTCGCCCGGTGCCCAGGGCCAGGAATTCTCCCGTGCCCTCCGGGTCGCCGATGGTGGCGGAGAGGCCGATCCTGCGGGGATTCACCCCCGCCAGGCGGGAGAGCCGCTCAATGAGGCACAGGGTCTGCCCGCCCCGGTCCCCCCGGAGCAGGGAATGCACCTCGTCAATGACCACGAACCGCAGGTCCCCAAAGAGCCGGGGAATGGCGGAGTGCTTGTGCAGCAGCATGGCCTCCAGGGATTCCGGGGTGATTTGGAGAATGCCGGAGGGATGCTTCATCAGCTTTTCCTTGTGGCTCTGGGCCACATCCCCATGCCAGTGCCAGACGGGAATGCCCGCCTCGGCACACAGGTCATTGAGGCGGGAGAACTGGTCGTTGATCAGCGCTTTCAGGGGCCCGATGTAGATGCAGCCGATGGAGGCGGGAGGGTCCTCGGAAAACAGGGTGATGATGGGAAAGAAGGCAGCTTCCGTTTTACCGGAGGCGGTGGAGGCGGTGAGCAGCACATGGTCATCGGTATTGAAAATGGCCTCCCCCGCGGCCACCTGGATGGCCCGCAGGTTTTCCCAATGGTTGCGGTAGATATACTCCTGGACGAAAGGAGCGTAACGGTCAAAAGTACCCATAGTTTACCTCGAAATGGATGTGGAGAATTGCGTTGTGGGAAGATGAATTGTTGTTTACGGTTTTCAAACACCTTACGTTGCTACCGTAGGGGCGGCTATTAGCCGCCCGAAAGGTTCCGTATTTTGAGCATTTCCGTCAGAACGGAGTGCTTTTGTAGACGAAAGGTTACGGGCGGATAATATCCGCCCCTACGGTGAAATTGCTGTAAACAACAATTTACAGTTCAAACTCTGCAAAGCCCGGGGAGGTTTCTTCTTCCTCCACGGCGTTCTGGGCGAAGATGAAGCGGTCGCTGCCAAGAAGCTCCCGGACCTTTACCCCGGGGTTTTGGTACACGATATCCAGCACCTGGATAAAGTCCCGGATGACCTCCCGGGGGGTGATGTGGGTGTCCGCGCCGATGCGGCTGAACTCAATCTGGATGAAGTCCACCATATCGGGCTCCGTGACGATCTGGGGATACTCATACAGTCCCGCGTGGATGTCCGCCAGCTTCTCAATGAGGATCAGCATTTCCTCGTGGGTCAGCGGCTGCAGGCGGATGACGGGGGAGAGGAGGTCTTTGTGTTCCCCGGTGAAATGGCCCTCGGCCAGCCGGGAGCGGAGGGCCTCGTAGCTGTAGACGCCCCGGCGGGGGTCCTCCATGCACTGGGGGGTGCCGCAGAGGATGATGCCGAAGTGCTGGGCCTTGCCCTGCATGGTGTCGTTGTACATGGTGAGGATTTTTTCGTAGTTGTACTGCCGGGTGATGGCGTTGGGAATCTTGTAGATGTTCACCAGCTCGTCGATGAGCACCAGCATTCCGGCGTAGCCCGCCTGCTTGAGAAAGGCGGCGAACAGCTTCAGGTATTCGTACCAGTCGTCATCGGTGATGACGATGTTCACCCCCAGCTCCTGCCGGGCTTCGGATTTGGTGGGGTACTCCCCCCGAAACCATTTGAGCACTTTGGCCTTCAGGGTGTCGTCCCCCTGAATATGGGCCTCATAATAGAGCGTCAGAAGCCGGGCGAAGTCAAAGCCGTGGACCATCTCGTTCAGGGAGTAGATCACCGCGGAAATCCGCTTCTCCACCAGCTTTGGAAGGCCGGGATCGGTGGCGCTGAGGCCGGAGGAGGCCATGACCTCCTGCTGCACGGAGCTGATCCACCGGTCCAGGATCAGCGACAGAGCGCCGCCCTCGGGCTTGGTCTTGGTGGACATATTCCGGATCAGTTCCTTGTAGGTGGCAAGGCCCTGGCCCCGGGTGCCCTGGAGCCGCCGCTCCGGGGACAGGTCCGCGTCTACCACCACGAAGTTTTTCGCCATGACGTAATTGCGGATGGTCTGCAGCAGAAAGCTCTTGCCGCTGCCATACTTTCCTACGATGAAGCGGAAGGAGGCTCCGCCGTCAGCCACGATTTCCACATCCCGCAGCAGGGCGTCAATTTCATCCTTGCGCCCCACGGCCACATATTGAAGCCCCACCCGGGGCACAACGCCGCCCTTCAGGGAGTTAATCAGGGCCTGGGCGATTCGTTTGGGAATTTTCATGGGCGTACCATCTCTTTCAGTTCATCAATATAGTCTTCCACGAGCTCCGGGCGGTCATTCATTTCCAGCACGGAGTCCGCAAAGGAGTCGTATAGCTTCTCGTTGATGCCATCCACCAGTACGGACAGCAGGTGCCCTTCGGACTGGACCCAACCCAGGTCTCCGCCGTAGAGCAGGCAACAGAGCAGGCGGTATTCCGCCTCGTCCAGGGGCGTATCCGGGGTTTGCTCCGGGGTGGGGGTGGCAGACTCCGGGAACGGAATGGATTGTACCGGGGACTGGGGCTCCTCCGGCTCCAGCTCCTCCTCCACGGTAAGCTTGTCCCGGGTCAGGGCGGCGTCGGAGCGGATGGCGGAGAGCCTGGAAAAATCAATGGTGACAACCTTCGCTTTGGCGGCTTCCTTCTCGGCCAATAGCCCCCGGATTTCCTCACCGATCAGCTTCAGGATCCATTTGGTGTCCGTCTCGCACTTGATCGGATGGCCGTAGCCGTATTCCTGGCGCATGAGGGAATCGATGGTTTTCACCAGCTGGCTCAGCTTGGGGTTGGGGCGCTGGTGGATATCCAGGCGGTAGAGGGTCCAGAAGCCGTTGCGGCACCGGTAGAGGGTATACCGGCTCAGGCGGTACTCCCGGTCCCGGGACTTCTCCCGGTGGCAGAATACAGCGGTGGAGAAGGGAGTGGCAAACAGCTCCAGGGGCTTGCCGAAATACTGCTGAATCATCGTGTTTTTGCAGTGGGCATAGTGGCCGGAAACCTTCCGCAGCACCCGTACAATGACCTGATCCATATCCTCCCGGTGTTCCGCGTAAAACTTGGAGCGGTCCAGCCACTTGGTGAAGTATTTTACTGCCTCCACAATTCTTTCCGGTTCCTGGGTCTGCACATCCTCCAAAACAGCCACGTAATTGTCAAAAATCACCTGGGGCGTGGCGCAGAGCAGCCCGGGCTCCAGCTCGTAGTAGGCAGCGTATTCGTAAAGCCACTGGTTCAGGTAGGGGAGGATTTTTCCGTCCAGAGCGCCGTAGTCCTTGTGGAAGCGCAGCAGCTTCTCGTAGCCGTCCAGGGGGTCCGTCACGCCGATCTGGTTGAGGAGCTCGTAGATATACAGGAAAGCGAAGGACAGGGAGGTTTTTTGCAGATTTCCAGCACGAAGCTTCGTCCGCCAGGAAAAGTACCCTCGCAGCTCCTGATCCGAGAGAGCCTGGTAGGTGGGGTAATAGCAGATCACGCTCTTGTCAAAGGGATAGCCATCGGAATAGAACTCCAGAAGTTTGGCCTGCTTGAGAAACAGAGCGCTGCGGGAATCCCGGGCGCCAAGGCCCTGCTCCAGAGAGCGGGCCGCCAGAAGGGCAGCGGGAAGGCGCTCCTTGGGCTGTTCGGGCCGGGGACGGATGGACTCCTCCCGGAACACGGTGGAGTAGAACCACTCGGCGGCTTTTTTCATTCGGTTGGTGTCCGTAGTGCTCACTCCCTCGGTCAAATGTTTGGTATAATCATACACGATTGGAAGGAAACAGTCAAGGGGCGGTTGGGGATTCTTGGAAAGTTCCTCTGCCGGACGCGTAAGAAAGTTACAATGACCCTCACCGGAGAAATTCATATGAGAGCGGTAAATTGTTGTTTACGCATGCACACGCAAAAATATGCTGTCATTGCGAGCCAGTGCGCACACTGGCGTGGCAATCCCCCGGTTGAATGGAACCAGGAACAATTACCGTCAAAAATCGCCGCGTCTCCTACTATTCTGGGAACTATTCGGTACATTTCCCCTCTAACCGGGGGATTGCCACACCAGTCTGCGGACTGGCTCGCAATGACAGAAAACCGGAAGGCTAAGCCGTTCAAACAACAATTTTTCTGTTTACTGCACAAACCAGGCAGCAAAAAGTACAGATTGGATGGCTGGTTCTTGACATGGTGTTGAAGCTCTCCTATAATCAACTTATCCGCGGAAGGGAATGGAAGCAAGACAGGAGAATAATGGAGGAACTGGAAATGGAAAACAGGCGGTCGAAAACAGGTTCGCTGATCACCATTGCCGCATTGGTTTTTGCGGCAGCGGTATGCTTTTTTGGGAGGATCAGTGTTGCCTACGGTCAGGACTCCTTCACAGTGAAAGCGACCTTCGCGGGAAGCGACACCGTATCCTATGAAAGCATAGAAAGTGTAAAATATCTGGAAAGCTACGATGGGGGCACACGCTCCCTGGGCGTTGGTTCCTTTAATTCATTGCGAATATGCAATTCATAACCCGGTTCGTCAGCATCCAGAGTAAAGGAATCCCGAATCAATGTCAGAATTTCTTTTTGCTTTGGATTGTCCGGTTTCAGCGGAATAATTTCGATATGAGAAGCAGCAATAAGCGGTAATACATAGTTTCGTTCGATACGGCTTCCGGCTGCACCGGCAATCAGAGACGGATCGAATAAATGATGTAATTTTCGGTGCC
>SFHI01000086.1 GCA_004555705.1 Clostridiales bacterium
CCGAGAAGGTCGTTCCAATCCCACAGTACCAATTGTAATGATTGGCATAGAACCTGAAGAATTTAAAATCTGACGTGTTAACATGAAATCTAATTTACGGAAGCAGGATTCCTGAAGAATCCTGCTTCCGTAAATTTATTTGGGAATAAAAAGGAGACTACCGTAATATCTTTTGAGATTGCCCCGTCACTTAATGAATTGTACAACTTCATTTGGAGTGCAGTCCAGAATATCACAAATCCTCTCCAGGGTCAGAAGGGTGATGTTTTTTCCCTTTTTCAGCGCGTCCAGGGTCTTGTTGTCCACTCCGGCTTTCAGCAGGCGGTACTGGCTGACCCCTTTGCGTTCCATGGTCTCCCACAACGGGGAATAATCCAGCATTACACACCCTCCTACCTCATTTTTCTACATTATAAGAAAAACAGAGGCGTTACCATATTGTGATTATCTCCACAATGTGGTATTCTATTCAGTGGGAGGTGTTTGCTGTGCGCAAATCAGAACTGGATTCCATTATTCGTATGCTGGCAAAAGAAAACCATAGTACCCCGGAATATGTCCGCAGTCAGATGCAGAGTGCATTGGACGAGGCTTTTTCCAATCCGAACCCAGTGTTCGGGCGGTTTGGGATGCATTCCCCACAAAAGGGAGAAAACCATCCCTGGAGGAATTTGTAGAATACATGGCCGATATGGTTAGGGCCCAGGGCTCCTGAACGCAAAAACGCCGCCCCGTTGGGGCGGCATTCGGTTATTTCATGGCCTCCAGAGCCAGAGCGTTCTGGGTCTTATAAAGCTGGGCGTAGATGCCGTCGGTTTTCAGCAGCTCCTCGTGGGTGCCGCACTCGGCGATTTCTCCGTCGGCGATGGACACGATCCGGCTGGCGCTGCGGATGGTGGAAAGCCGGTGGGCGATAATCAGGGTGGTTCTGCCCACAGCCAGATGGTCGAAGGCCCGCTGGATTTTAGACTCCGTCACCGAGTCCAGGGCGGAGGTAGCCTCGTCCAGAATCAGGATGGGGGGATTCTTCAGGAAAATCCGGGCGATGGCAATGCGCTGCTTCTGGCCGCCGGAGAGAAGCGTGCCCCGCTCTCCCACGAAGGTGTCGAAGCCCTGGGGCATGGCCAGGATATCGTCGTAAATCTCCGCTTTCCTGGCGGCCTCCGCCACCTCCTCCAGGGAGGCCCCGGGCTTGCCGTAGCGGATGTTCTCCAGCACCGTGTCCGCGAACAGGAACACATCCTGCTGCACAATGCCGATGTTCTCATGAAGGCTCGCTTGGGTGGCCTTGCGGATGTCCAGACCGTCAATGGAAATGCTGCCGGACTGCACGTCATAGAATCTGGGGATCAGCTGGCACAGGGTGGTCTTGCCACCGCCGGAGGGGCCCACAATGGCAATGGTCTCCCCGGGCTGCACCTCCAGCGTGGCGTTTTTCAGCACGTCCAGTTCCCCTTCGTAGGCGAAGGTTACGTTCTCTACACGGATGTGGCCCTGGACATTCTCAAGAGGCCGGGCATCGGGGGCGTCCTGAATGGTGGGCTCGGCGCGCATGACCTCTACAAACCGGCTGAGGCCCGCGAAGCCGTTGGCGAACATTTCCGAGAAGCCGGAGAGCTTGCGCATGGGGTTGACAAAGGAGGAAATATATAAGGTGAAGGTCAGCAGGTCCCGGTAGTCCATCCGGTCCTGCATCACATACCAGCCGCCGAAGCCGATGACCACCACGTTGAGGCTGCACAGGAAGAACTCCACGCTGCTGTGAAACAATCCCATGGCCTTGTGGAATTCCCGCTTGGAGGTCTTGAACTGCTGGTTGGCCGCGTCAAACCGGGCCTCCTCCACCGACTCGTTTCCAAAGGCCCGGGCGGTGCGGAAGCCGGACAGGCTGCTTTCGATCTCCTGGTTGATGTGTCCCACCTTTTCTTTGGCCACCCTGGATGCCCGGCTCATCCGCTCCCGCATGGTCATCACTACGATCAGGAACACGGGAATCATCAGCCCCACCACCACAGCCAGCCGCCACTGAATCCGGGCCATCACCACGAGAGCCCCCACAATGGTCAGCACCGAGGTAATGAGGTCCTCCGGCCCGTGGTGGGCAAGCTCCGTGAGCTCAAAGAGGTCCGAGGTAAGCCGCGCCATCAGCTTGCCGGTGCGGTTATTGTCGTAGAAATCGAAGCTCATTTCCTGCATATGCCGGAAGAGGTCGGCGCGGATGTCCGCCTCCACCCGAATGCCGAAGGTATGGCCGTAGTAGGCCACAATGTAATTGAGGAACGAACGCAGCACATAGCACACGATCACCGCCGCCATGACGATGAAAAAGGTCCGGTACAGCTTCCCCGGCAGCATGTCGTACAGCGCGCTGCGGGTCACCAGCGGGAAGGCCAGGTCAATGGCCGCGATGCTCATGGCGCACAGCACGTCCACGGCGAAGAGTTTTTTGTGGTTTCCGAAATAGCGCAGAAAAATCACCAGCGGCGAAAGGCGCTGATAGTCCTTGGTGGTCAATCCAATTCCTCCTGTCTGTCATCTATGCGGAGCGGTAAATTGTTGTTTATACTACACATTTCAAATTTCCTATCATTGCGAACCAGTCCGCAGACTGGTGTGGCAATCCCCCGGCCCCATGGAACAAGGTAACGATTACCACCAAAAATCGTAAGGTTTCCCTACTCTGCAGGGCAATTGTCGATACATTTTACCTCTAACCGGGGGATTGCCACGCCAGTTTGCGAACTGGCTCGCAATGACAGCGTTTTTCGGTGCACACGCGTAAACAACAATTTATCGTTCTTCTGTTTTCCAATCTGCCCCATTATACATGATCCTTCAAAAAGTTGCAAGCGCAACCGATGGTTTTTGCCGCGTTTCTTGCACTTTCTCCACCGCTATGCTATACTGTCCCCAAAAAGGAAGGAGGGAATCCCATGGAGATTCTGTATTCCGACCGGGAGATGGCGGTCTGCGTCAAGCCGGTTGGCCTGGATTCGGAAAAGGAGGTTCCCCAAGCACTCCGGGAGGCTCTGGGCGGGGAAATCTATCCCATCCACCGGCTGGACAAAAACGTAGGCGGGGTCATGGTCTACGCCCGGACCCGCCAGGCAGCCGCCGCCCTGTCCCGGCTGGTACAGGAGGGGAGCCTTGTCAAGGAATATGTGGCCATGGTGCATGGCGTGCCTCCGGATGCGGGCGACTGGCAGGACCTCCTGTGGAAGGACAGTGCCAAAAACAAGGTGTTTGTGGTAAAACGGGAGCGCAGGGGAGTGAAGCCCGCCCGGCTGGAATTCACCCGGCTCACTTCCGGGGAAGTATCCCTGGTCCGCATTCGGCTCCACACCGGACGGAGCCACCAGATCCGGGTGCAGTTTGCCTCCCGGGGGTTCCCCCTGGTGGGGGACCACAAGTACGGCTCCCGGGACGCAGAAACCGCGCCCATGCTCTTTTCCTGCCGCCTCAGCTTCCCCTGGAAGGGGGAACGCCGCGTTTTCGAGGCCAGCCCTGACTGGGCGGCTTTGTAATTCAAAATGTGCCTATCGGTTTTGCTCAGCGGCCGGCAAATTGGTGTTTGGCGATTTCCGCACGCACTGCGTTAACACGGTAGTGGAGGCATTAATGCCTCCCGTAGGGCAGTACGTTTTCGCCGCAATGCCGTGGAAAACGGTAACCTTTTACCGCCGGGAGGCATAAATGCCTCCCCTACAGCAAAGTTGTATTGCATTGCGGCATTTGACGTTCAAACACCCATTTTCCGGTTCCCTGCGCCAGGCTGATAAGCATAATATAGAAAAGGAGATCAGAATTGTTATGAGTGAAGTGTTCGAAATCTTGATGATCGTGAGCTTTGGGATTTCCTGGCCAATGAATGTGATGAAATCCTACAAGGCGAGAACAACCCGGGGGAAAAGCCTGCCGTTCCTGATCCTCATCCTGGTTGGCTATGTCTGCGGGATCGCGTCAAAGCTGCTGGCGGATACCTTTAAGTGGTATGTGATGTTTTTCTATGTGCTGAACTTCGTTATGGTTTTTGTGGACCTGCTCCTGTATGTCCGGAATTACAGGCTGGACAAGGCCGCGGAATGCGCCGAATGAATTTGCCGGCGGAGAGAATCCCTTCGCGCCAAACCCCGGTTCCGGTTTGCTGCCCCATAAATCTGATACAACAACACCTGCGCTGTGCCCCGGAAGGCAAGCGCAGGTGTTCTTTCGATTGCGGAAGAGCGGGATGGAGCACCGTATTTTATGCGCCACCTGTGCTTATTGGTTTGGCTCAGCAAACCGGAAACTGGTGGGCACCTCTAAAAACTACCCTTTTGGGTTTTGGGCGGATCTTTTGCCCCAACAATGCATTTTGAAAAGTTCGCAATACACCAAGTATTCCGAACTTTCCAAAACTTTTGTTGGAACAAAATCTCTCGCCCAAAACACCAAAAAGTAGTTTTTAGAGGTCGCCTGGTGTTTGTAGGTGTGCGTCCCGAATTACCTGTCATTGCGAGACCAGTGCGCACACTGGTCGTGGCAATCCCCCGGCCCCATGGAACCAGAAAACGATTACAACCAAAAACCGCAACAATCCCCGTTTTCCGGGTGCTTGTCGATACGTTTCCCCTCTAACCGGGGGATTGCCACACCAGGCTGCGGCCTGGTTCGCAATGACAGTGCTTTTTCAGTGCGCCAAACACCAATTTGTCGGACTTCTGCGTAAATCTGACAGGCATATCGCGTTTTACAGCGAACCGAAGAGGGTGAGCAGGGCGGTGATAACGGTGACGCTGATGGGGATGGTCAGGGAGCTGACGCAGGCGGCCAGGGCGGGGTCGCCGCCGGCCTGTTCGGACAGGGCGGTGGAGGCGATGGACACCGGGGCGAAGGAGGCAATGGCCAGGGCCTGCCGGACCTCCTGAGGGAGGGGCAGCAGGAGGCATCCCCCGGCCGCGGCAGCCGCCATGACCACCCGGACCGCCACCATCCCGGCCACATCCTTGCGCATCTGCCGGTCCAGCTGCACGTTGAACATCATGCCCACCATCATCATGGAGAGGAAGGCGTTGGCCGAGGAAAGGGGGCTGAGGAAATTCACAATGGGCTGCGGAATGGCCACTCCCGCCAGGGAGAGCACCAGCATCAGCGCGTAGGTCAGGAAGGGCCGGGAGGACAGAAGGCTCCTCCCGATCCGGCGCAGGGAAATCCCTCCGCCTCCGTCCAGAATGGCCCCGGAGAAGGCGAAGGTGCCGCCGGTGCACATCAGGGCGCTGCCCGCGTCAAACAGGCAGCAGCCCACCACCCCCGCGGGGGGCAGGAAGCTCTGGACAAAGGGCAGGGCAAAAGCTCCAATATTGTATCCCGGCACGCTGTTGAGCCACACGGCCCGGACATTCCGCCTTTTCCCCCGGCTGCACAGCAGGGCGACGCCCAGCACCATCCAGTTGAGGCAGAAGCCCACCGCCGCGCACAGCAGCAGGGCCGGCTCCGGACGGTAGGAGGCGAAGCTGGTGATCACCGCGGCGGGCAGGGTGATGTTCAGCACCAGCTTCATGGGGATGACGTAATCCTTGGGGCCGAAGAAGCCGGTCTGCCGCAGAACGGCCCCCAGAAGCATCACAAACAGAAACGAGGAGGACCTCAGCAAAACCTGTGACATTGCGCGCCTCGCTCAGCGGTAGTAGCGGAAACGGGTGCCTACCTTCATGCCGCTCCACACCCGGTCGCAGGCCTCCAGCAAATCCCGGGGCAGGGGGTCGGCCAGGACGGCGCTGAGGTTGGGCTCCAGGTGGGAGAGCTTGCTCACGCCGATGAGCACCGCGTTGATGCCCTCCTGATTGGCGCACCAGCGCAGGGCCAGCTCTGCCGGGGTCAGACCGGCCTGACGGGCAATGTCCGCCAGGGCCTCAGAGGCGTCGAAGTTTTCGTCGGACCAATAGCGGTCATGATAGGTGGCATTGTCCGCCAGACGGGTCCCTTCCGCGGGGCGGCCCTTGGCGTGCTTGCCGGTGAGCAGGCCGCTCATCAGGGGGTTGTAGACCACCACGCCCAGACCGTGGGCCCGGGTCTGGGGGATCAGCTCCTCCTCGATGCCCCGGGTCAGCAGGTTGTACACATTCTGGGTCACCACGGGGCCGTTCCAGTGGTTTTCCCGGGCGCAGGCCAGCAGGTCGGAGACCTGCCAGGAGGCGTAGTTGCTGACGCCGATGTAGCGCACCTTCCCGCTGCGGACCAGGGTGTCCATGGTTTCCAGCGTTTCCTCAATGGGGGTGCGGTAGTCCGGCTGGTGGAGGTAGTAGATGTCCACATAGTCGTGGGGTCGTCGCTCATGGGATTAAAGACCTTGGTGGCCAGGATCACGTTTTCCCGGCGGCCCGCAAGCGCCTTGCCGGTGACGGTTTCGCTCTCCCCGTGGTAGTAAAGGTCCGCGGTATCCACAAAGTTGATGCCCTGATCCAGGGCGGCATGGATGATGCGGATGCTGTCGGCCTCATTTACCTGACCGCCGAAGGTCATGGTGCCGAGACACGCCTTGGACACGGCCAGACCCGTGCCCTTCAGATGGACATAATTCAAAGAAATTCCTTCTTTCCAAAATATATACTTGGACAATTATAGCAGAAAATGGGAAATCTGTCCATATCCCTTGCAAAAAATCGGAAAGGCGGTATAATGAAGACAGAAGACAGATTGACGGAAAGATAAATTGTTGTTTACAGCACTTGTTTAAATTACCTGTCATTGCGAGCCAGTCCGCAGACTGGTGTGGCAATCCCCCCGATGAATGGAACCAGGTAACGATTACCACCAAAAACCGTAGTGTTTCCCAGTTCTACAGGGCAATTGTCGATACATTTTCCCTCTAACCGGGGGATTGCCACGCCAGTGTGCGCACTGGCTCGCAATGACAGCGTAAATACGATAAACAACAATTTGTCGCGTTGCGGTTACCGCGGGGGAACGCGGGTCGGATTACTGCCCAGGAGGGATGCTATATGGCGGAGGTCAAGCACATCAAAACCATCCGGGATCAGGTGTACCAGATTCTGCGGGATGAAATCTGCGCGGGGAAATATGCCCCCGGCTCCTGGCTCCAGGAAACGGAGCTGACGGAATATCTGGGGGTGAGCCGGAGCCCGGTGCGGGAGGCGCTGCGCCGGCTGGTGGCGGACGGACTGTTGATGGAGATTCCCAACAAGGGTGTGTTCGTAAAGGAATTTACCGCCCGGGATATTGACGAGATTTTCGATATGCGGGTGATGCTGGAGTCCTACGCCATCCGCAAAAGCCGCAGCCGGATGACCTCGGCCAGACTGCAGAAGCTGTTTGACATTCTGGAGGAGCTGGAGCATACCCATGCCACAGGGGATCTGGCTGTCTACACCCAGACCGACGAGATTCTTCACAACCGGATTGTGGAGCTCAGCGAAAACAGTCTGGTGATTTCCACCTACGACCGGGTTCGTTCCATGAACCAGCAGTTCCGGGTGCTGTCCCTGTCCAGCCACCGCAGATTTGACGAGTCGCTGGAGGAGCACCGGCAGATCGTCCAGTCCCTGGCGGTGGGCGATGTGGAAACCGCCTGCGCCACCAACACCCGGCATCTGGAGCTGGCCTGCCAGTGCATCAAGGAGCACCTGAGCCGGTAGAATAGGATATATCAGGAACGGGAGGCCTCGCGCCTCCCGGTTTTTTATGGATATCGCAGGCGCGGTAAATTATTGTTTGTCGGGCTGTGCCGCAATTACCTGTCATTGCGAACCAGCGCGCACGCTGGTGTGGCAATCCCCCCGATGAATGGAACCAGGTAACGATTACCACGCCGGTGGTGTGAAAAAGAGGGCTGACCGGGGTCAGCCCTCTTTTGGCGCTTAGTGGATGAACAGGGACAGGATCACCAGGATCACGGAGCCAAAGGCGGGAACCAGGATGGAGCCGATGGACCAGGTCTTCAGGCTGGTCTTGATGTCCATGCCGGAGAAGTTGGTGACCACGTGGAAGTAGGAGTCGTTGAGGTAGCTGGGGCACATGGTGGTCAGACACAGGGCCATGGCCGCCAGATACGGGTTGATGCCCAGCACGCCCATCATGGGAGCGATGATGGCGGAGCCGGTAATCATAGCGGTGGTGCCGGAGCCCTGGGGGAATCTCATAATGACACCGATGATGATGGGAACCAGGATGCCGGGGATGCCGGTGGCCACGATCCAGTTGGCCATGATGCCGGCAGCGCCGGTGGCATTGATGACAGCGCCCAGAGCGCCGCCAGCGGCGGTGATGAACACAATGGGACCGGCGTCACGGCAGGCTTCCTGCATCAGGCCGACGCAGGTCTTCTTGTCGTAGGAAGCGCACAGCAGGAACGCGCCCATGCACAGGGAAATGAACAGAGCGATGACGGGCTGGCCCAGGAAGGAAACCACGTTGGCAACGGCGGTGCCCTTCAGGACGGCGATCTGGCCCACCAGGGTGTTGGCGAAGATCAGAATGATGGGAACCAGCAGAGTGGCGAAGGACAGTCCGGCGCTGGGCAGTTTCTCGGCGCCCAGCAGCTCGGCGAAGTCCTCGGTGACCAGGTCTTCGTTATTGGCCTGCTTGGCGGCGATCCGGTCCAGGACCACCAGCTGCTCGGGAGAATACTTGGAGCGGTCGATCTCATAGGGAACGACCAGATCGGGGTACTTGTTGCCGAAGTACCGGAACAGCAGCACGGAGAAGATGAACAGGGGCACGGAAATGGCGATGCCGCAGAGGATGAACAGACCCAGGTCAATGGCGGCGCCGTGCTGGTTGAAGGTGGAAACCACAGCCAGAGGGCCGGGCGTGGGGGGAACCATGAAGTGGGTGATGTACAGGCCCATGCCCAGGATGCCGCCCAGGCCAACCATGGATTTCTTGGTCAGACGGGAGAACTCCTTAGCCAGGGAGGACAGGATCACGAAGCCGGAGTCACAGAACACGGGGATGGAGACCACGAAACCAGTCAGGCCCAGAACCACGTCGCAGTTCTTCACGCCGACCAGCTTCAGGATGGTCAGGGCCATGCGCTTGGCGGCGCCGCTCTTCTCCAGGAAGATGCCCATGATACAGCCGAAGCCGATGACAACGCCGATGGAAGCCATGGTGTTGCCAAAGCCCTTGGTAACGGTGGAGACGCAGCCGGTGAGGGTCGCGACCACGGAGCCCTCCGGGCCGAAGGGCATCGCCAGAACGGCGATCAGAATTGCGGAGATGATCAGGGACGGGAATGCATGCATTTTGGTGAAGATAATCAGACCCATCATCACCACAATGCCGATGGCCATTGCCAGTACGGGATGCAACATTGATAAAACCTCCTGTAAATCTCTTTCTATACCAACGCCTTAGCGTTTAGTACCTCTTTTACGCGAAAGGGGGAAGCTGATAAATTGGTGTTTATGGTTTTCAAACACGTTGCATTCCTACCGTAGGGGCGGCTATTAGCCGCCCGAAACGTTGAATTTTTTGCGTGTTTTCGTACAAAACGAACATGTTTGTCGTCGTTAGGTTGCGGGCGGCTAATAGCCGCCCCTACGATCACAAATCGACAAACACCAATTTAACGTCGGGATAGCCTGTCAGATCACGGGGCCGAGGCAGAAGATGTCCATGGAGCCAAAGTAGCCCAGGGCCTCGTTCTTGGTCATCTGGCCGGAGAGCACCTGCAGCATCAGCTGGAAGGCCTCCTCGCCAACCTCCTCGATGGTCTTTTCACCGGTGATGATCCGGCCCGCGTTCAAGTCCATATCGTGCTGCATCCGCTGGTAGGTGTTGGGATTGCCGCAGATTTTGATGACGGGCATGGAGGGGAAGCCCTGGGGCGCGCCCCGTCCGGTGGAGAACATCATGAACTGGGCGCCGGTGGCCGCCATGCCGGTGAGAATCTCCGGCTCCCGGCCGGGAGCGTCCTTGATCCACAGGCCCTTCTGGCCGTCCACCCGGTCGCAGTATTCCAGCACGCCCTGGATGGGCCGGTGGCCGGACTTGACGATGGCGCCCAGGCTCTTTTCCTCGATGCTGCTCAGGCCCCCCGCGATGTTGCCGGGAGTGGGCTGGCCGCCCCGCATATCCTCGCCGATGGCCTTGGCCCGCTTCTCCATGCGGTCCACGATCTCATAGATTTTCTGTCCCACGGGGCCGTTTTCGCCGCCCACCGCCCGCCGGGCCAGGATATGCTCACCGCCCAGGAACTCGGTGGTCTCACCGAACACCACGGTGGCGCCCAGATCCACCAGCTTGTCCGCGATGTAGCCGATGACGCAGTTGCTGGCCATGCCGGAGGTGGTGTCGGAGGCGCCGCACTTGATGGCCATGACCACGTTGGAGATGTCCACGGGAACCCGCTGCTGGCCGGAGATTTCCTGCACCAGCCGCTGGGCCGCGTCGATGCCCGCCTGGATGGCCCGGGAGGTGCCTCCCAGCTCCTGGATGCGGATGATCTCCACCGGCTTGCCGGAGGCGCGGATCTCCTCCACCATCCGCTCATGGTCGGTGCCCTCGCAGCCCAGGCTGACGATCAGCGCCGCACCCACGTTGGGGCTCTGGCCCAGGTTGGACAGGGTGTCCGTGACCCGCTTCAGGTCGATGGGCAGCTGGCAGCAGCCCTGGTGATGGAAATAGCCGATGGTGCCCTGGACCTGGCGGCAGATGGCCTGGCCCACATCGTTGGCACAGATGACGCTGGGGATCACGGCCACCAGGTTTCTGGCGCCGTACTTCCCGTTGGCACGGGGATAGCCCATAAAGGTATAGCTCATGACGGTTCCTCCCTTACAGATCGCCCCGGCCCCGGAGGGCGTCCAGGTTGTGCACATGGACGTAGTCGCCCTTGGAGATGGGATGGCTGGCGGCGCCGATGCACTCGCCGTATTTCATAATGTGTTCGCCGGGGGCAATGTCCCGCAGGGCGATTTTGTGGCCGTAGGGCACGTCGCCGTGGACGGTGATGATCTCGGAATTGCCCTTCTTGTCCCGGACCTCCACCTCGGTGCCGTCCTTGATTCCGTTTGCGAAAATGGTGGCTACATTGTCCAGGTCGTCAACCTTCAGCGCTAATTTCAGTTCCATGGTTCCTCCTTATTCCTTAACCGCCAGGACGGCCACGCCGTCTGGGATGACCACCACCCGGGCATCCTTGCCCTTCATTTCGTAGGCCATGGCCAGGGCCTCGTCGGGAGAGGAGGCGGGGATCATGTTGGCCTTGCGGACCAGCTCGTGGTCTAAGTAGGTGGTGACCAGAATGATTTTATGTTTTTTCAGAATCCGGGAATAAATCTGGGCGCACCACTGCTCGGGAATGGTCTCCTTGGGCGGAATCCTGGACAGGTATTCGTCAATCTCGTCCACGGTGCCCCGGACAATGAGCTTCTCAAAGTGGGTGCCGCCCATGCCGTCGAAGCAGGAGGCGCACATGATGATGACACCCCCGTCGGCACAGCAGGCCTCCGCGGTGGCCACAGCCTTGGGACTCTGGTACAGGTTCTGGTCCAGAGGATAGCCGCCGTTGGAGGTGATGACAATGTCGCCGGTGATGCTGGGGCACTGGGCCAGCTTCCGGACAAAGGATACGCCGGTGGCGTGGGCCTCCTCCAGGTCGCCTGCGAAGGCGGCAATGACTTTCTTTTCCCCGTTCAGGGCCACGTTCAGGATGAACTGGACGTTGACGGCCCGGGCGGCGCAGACCATATCCTCGTGGATGGGGTTGTGGGCCAGGACGCCGGTGGTGGAGTAGGGGCTGGAAATGGCCTTGTAGGAGTGGTTCTCGTTGACGGTGGCGGCGTTGCAGATGCCGGGCAGGATGCTCTTGCGGCCGCCGGAGAAGCCCGCGAAGAAGTGGGGCTCGATAAAGCCCTCGGTGATCAGCAGGTCGCAGTCCAAAGCTGCCTTGTTCACCCACAGCTCCGCGCCGGAGGGCAGACTGCGGACGTAGGCAAAGTCCTCGTCCTTGAAGGCCTCGTTGACCACGATCTTCTCATTGTCCACGATGGCGTCGCCGAACATCCGGCGCTGCTCGGCCTCCGTGGTGGGACGGTGCAGGCCCGTGGCGATGAGGATGGTGATGTCCGCGTCGGGATTGCCCTCCCGGATTTCCCGCAGCAGGATGGGCAGGGTCAGCTTGCTGGGCACGGCCCGGGTATGGTCGCTGGTGACCAGGGTGACCTTCTTCTTACCCTTGGCCAGCTCCCGGAGGCGCTTCGTGCCGATGGGATTTGCCAGGGCCTCCTCCACCAGCTCCGCCTCGGATTTGCCGGGATCAAAGGTATCGGTTTTCGCGGTGATGACGGCCTCCAGATTCTCTTCCTCCACATGAAGGTCCAGAGAGGAGGTGTAATAGGGAATTTTTATGGTTTTCATGGATTTTCACCTTCCAATTCCAAAACGGTCAGCTGTTTGTTGGGAATAATACACAAAAATATCTGTGTGGTGTATACATTATACATTTGGAGACAGGGGATTGTCAACGGAGGAATGCACAAAGTAATGGGGGATTATTTTGTGCAGTCTTTCTAAAATCGGGGGATTTCTTCCGAATGCGCCCGATTTCGGCAGAATGACCAGGGATTTTTTTACCGAAGAAAGGGGAACTTTACATTTTTCTCCCGGCGTGCTAGAGTATAGGAAAGATCATGGAAGCAGGACGGTAAATTGTTGTTTAGAAAATAAATGCTGTCATTGCGAGCCAGTGCGCACACTGGCGTGGCAATCCCCCGGTTAGAGGGAAAATGTATCGAAAAGTTCCAGAAAGAGTGAGATTCGCTGCGGTTTTTGGTGGTAATCGTTACCTGATTCTTTTCGACCGGGGGATTGCCACACCAGTCTGCGGACTGGTTCGCAATGACAGGTAATTTGTAACGTGCACTTTCATGGAATTTTTTGCCGGGGCGGGAGGCTCCGGGGAATGGGAGGACGGATTATGGACAAAATCATGCGGGAACGGGCGGACCGGATTGTGGCGGCGTCCATCCGGGCGGTGCAGCCGGATGACGCGGTGGCCAGGGCCTTGAAGGGCGTGACCTTCCCCGGCCGGGTGGTGCTGGTGGCGGCGGGCAAGGCTGCCTGGCAGATGGCCAAGGCTGCCCGGGACTGTCTGGGCGACCGGATCGACAGCGGTGTTGTGGTGACGAAGTACGGCCACGTCATGGGGCCCATCGGCAATTTCGACTGCAGGGAGGCGGGCCATCCGGTGCCGGACGAGAACTCCTTCGCTGCCACCCAGGCGGCCCTGGAGCTGGTGGAGAACCTGACGGAAAAGGACACCGTGCTGTTCCTCCTCTCCGGCGGGGGCAGTGCCCTGTTTGAAAAGCCCCTGGTGCCGCCGGAGGTTCTGCAGGACATTACGGGGCAGCTGCTGGCCTGCGGGGCGGACATTGTGGAGATCAACACCATCCGCAAGCGGCTGTCCGCGGTGAAGGGCGGACGGTTTGCTGAAGTTTGCGCCCCGGCGAAGGTGTTCTCCATTGTGCTGTCGGACATTCTGGGGGACCCTCTGGACATGATCGCCTCCGGCCCGGCGGTGCCGGACAGCACCACCTGTGCCCAGGCGGAGGCCATCGCGGTGAAGTATGACCTGCGGCTGACGGAGCAGGCCAAGGATTGCCTCCGGGCGGAAACCCCCAAACATCTGGACAATGTGACCACCCAGATCACCGGCTCCGTCCGGGAGCTGTGCGCCGCCGCCGCCGCGGAGTGCGAGATGATGGGCTATGAGCCGGTGCTTCTGACGGACCAGCTGTGCTGCCAGGCCAAGGAGGCGGGCAGCTTCCTGGGGACAATTCTCAGAACTCACTATGGCCGCGGGAGGAAGCTTGCGTTCCTGGCCGGCGGCGAGACCGTGGTGCAGCTCACCGGCCACGGCAAGGGCGGCCGGAATCAGGAGCTGGCCCTGGCGGCGGCTCCGGCGCTGGAGGGCCTCACCGGGGTATGCGTGTTCAGCGTGGGCAGCGACGGAACCGACGGCCCCACGGACGCTGCCGGGGGCTATGTGGACGGGGAGACCAACCGGGCGCTGAACGCCAGGAGGCTTTCCGTATTCGACGTGCTGAAGGACAACGACGCCTACCACGCCCTGGAGCAGGTGGGCGGCCTGATCATCACCGGCCCCACGGGCACCAACGTCAACGACGTGGCCGTGGCACTGGTGGACGGTTAATGACGCTGCCGCGTTTGGAAGCAGTTCGGTAAAGCAGTATATTGCTGAGCAAGTGGACAGTGGACAGTTGTGGTGTCCCTTCGGGACGAATAGAAAACAGAGCGATGAATTGGTGTTTGAAGTTTTCGAACACGTTAC
>SFHI01000087.1 GCA_004555705.1 Clostridiales bacterium
ATTCTCCAGGGCACTTTTCGGTACATTTCCCCTCTATCCGGGGGATTGCCACGACCAGTGTGCGCACTGGTCTCGCAATGACAGTATTTATTTGCCAAACACCAATTTGCCAAGCTGCCGCGGGACGGAAAATGAAAAAATTCCCTCACGCCCTCAGGCATTTCACACGCCGCGGGCGTATTTCTCTTGCGAAGCAAATTTCACAAATCCCGCGAGGGATTTATTTCGTAAAAAAACAGCCTTTGTCGGACAGACAAAGGCTGTAATCTATGGAGCGGGTGACGAGGCTCGAACTCGCTACCTCCACCTTGGCAAGGTGGCGCTCTACCGGATGAGCTACACCCGCATGGAACATGGACAATTATAGCAACAATTGGTCGTTTGTCAAGTCCCAAATCAAAATTTCTTTTCCATTAACCCGTGACGTAAAGTACCGCGCCGTTTCGGGGTTGATTTATGGGGGAATCCCGGTTATACTGGCTGTATGAGAATGGGTTAGAGAGATAAATTGGTGTTTGAACGGCTTCGCCGAATTGACAATTGACAATTGAAAATTGACAATTTTTGTGTCATAAACGGGACGAATTTTGAAATAGAAACTGTTTTTGAACGTTAACATATTATAAATCCATCCCGAAGGGATTCCTTAATTGTCAATTGTCAATTGTTAATTGTCAATTAAAAACAACAATTTGTCGATGAATTCGGGATACGGGAAGGGAGTATGGGCTATGGGAAAACCGCGGCTGATCGTGTCGCTGGATTTTGAGCTGTTCTGGGGAATGCTGGATGTGACCACGCTGGATGCCTACCGGGAGCACATCCTGGGAGGCCGGGAGGCCATTCCCAAAATGCTGGCGCTGTTTGAAGCATACGGCATCCACGCCACCTGGGCCACGGTGGGCTTCCTCTTCGGGGAGAATCCGGAGGCCCTGCGGGAATATCTGCCGGAAAAAGGGCCATCCTACGCGGATGAGGCGCTGGACGGCTATGCCCGGCTGCGGGCTATGAAGCCGGAGGACCGGGACTGCTTTTTCGCCCCGGAGCTGATTGGGAAAATTGCAGCCGCCCCGGGGCAGGAGATCGGCAGCCACACCTTCTGCCACTACTACTGCCGGGAGGCGGGGCAGACCCCGGAGGAATTCCGGATGGATATGGTTTCCGCCCGGGAGCTTGGGCTGGCCCGGGGGTATGACCTGCGCTCGGTGGTGCTGCCGAGAAATCAGTGCCGGGAGGAATACACCCGGGTGCTGTCGGAGTTGGGCTTCACCGCCTACCGGGACGAGGAAAACGACTGGATTCACCGAAAAATCCATTTCCGCCCCCTGAAACGGCTGCTGCGGCTGATGGATGTATACCTGCCTCTCACGGGACAGGGGGGCTATACGCCCAGGGTGGAGCAGGGGATCGTGAACCTGACGGGGTCGCGGATGTACAAGCCTTATTTCCGCCCCTTGGGCTTTCTGGAGGGGCTGAAAATGCGCAGGATCAAGGCCCAGATGCGTCACGCCGCGAAAAAGGGCCTCACCTTCCACCTGTGGTGGCATCCCCACAACGTGGGCGTGCGGACGGATTTTCATATGCGGCAGCTGGAGGAGCTTTTCCGGTATTTCCGGCAGCTTCAGAAAGAGTACGGCATGGTGAGCCAGAACATGGGCGAAGCCGCGCGGGAGGTTCTGGAGGAGCTGAATAATTGACAATTAACAATTGACAATTGACAATTCAGGACGTTTCGGGATGAATTCGGAAGAATACGAATTGACAGGCCTCTCAGACAAATTGGTGTTTGTACGTTCTTTGCTGTCATTGCGAACCAGTGCGCACACTGGTGTGGCAATCCCCCGGTTGAATGGAACCAGGTAACGATCCCCACCGAAAATCGCAGTGTTCCCGCTCTTCCAGTAACTTTTCGCTACATTTCCCCTCTAACCGGGGGATTGCCACGACCAGTCTGCGGACTGGTCTCGCAATGACAGGAAACTTTGACACGCAGCGACAAACACCAATTTACCGCACGGAATTCTTTTTGTGAGGAGGTATACGAATGGGAAACTGCGGAGGAAACTGTTCCGGGTGTTCCGGGTGTTCCGGGTGTTCCGGGTGCGCGGGAACGCTGGAGCTGACGGGGCCGGAGCTGGGGGTGCTCGCGGAGCTGGGGGAGATTCCTTTTCTCCCTGTGGCCCGGGAAGCGGGGGCGGAAGCCCCGGTGCGGCCCGGGGAGGAATCGGAGGAAATGAGCCTGGCACTCCAGTGCCTGGAGAAAAAGGGCCTGATCTCCCTGGACTATGACCAGCCCCTCAGGGGCTGCGACTACGGCGGCTACCCCGTTCGGGGGAGCTTCGCTCTGACCGCCCGGGGCCAGCGGGTGCTGGAGCTGCTGGAGGTCCAGGGAATCCAGGAGTAAAGTGTACGCCCGGAGCGGACGGATCGCTCCGCACCGGAAACATTTTTTCCAAATCCTGAAAAAAGACTTGACGAACGCGAAAAATTGCGTTATAATCGGCCCAACATCCCAAGCAAGGCTGTGAAGGGAAGAGTAAGCGGATTGATGCCGTTCAGAGAACCCCGGTTGGTGGAAAGGGGTACGGATAGACTCGCCGAACATGGTCCCGGAGCTGCGCAGGCGATAGGTAGTCTGCGACGGGTGCGCCCGTTAACGCGCAGGAGTATGTTGGTACTCCCTAAGGCAGGCATCGTGAGGTGTCTGTGAAGCAAGGTGGTAACACGGATTTTCCCGTCCTTGTGCTTGTTGCAAGCATAAGGGCGTTTTTTTGTGCAGGAGGGGATACATTGGAACCCATCATTGAAATTCAGAAGCTTTCCAAGACCTTCGGTTCCGGAGACAGCCGGGTGGAGGCGCTGCAGGATGTGACGCTTGCCGTGCAGCCCGGGGAAATTTTCGGCATCATCGGCCTGTCCGGTGCGGGCAAGAGCACTCTGGTCCGCTGCATTAACCTTTTGGAGCGGCCGGATGTGGGAAAGGTGCTTTTCCACGGGAAGGACCTGACGGAGCTGAAACCGAAGGAGCTGCGAATGCAGCGGCGGAAAATCTCCATGATCTTCCAGAGCTTCAACCTCTTAGACCAGCGGACTTCCTTGGACAACATCTGCTTCCCCCTGGAGCTGGCGGGCGTCTCCAAGAAGGACGCGCGGAAGCGGGCCATGGAGCTTCTCGAAACCGTGGGCCTGCCGGACAAGGCGGGCGCCTATCCGGTGCAGCTCTCCGGCGGCCAGAAGCAGCGCATCGCCATCGCCAGAGCCCTGGCCTCCGATCCGGAGGTGCTGCTGTGCGACGAGGCAACCTCCGCCCTGGACCCCCAGACCACGGACTCCATCCTGAAGCTGCTGCAGCAGATCAACCGGGAGCGGGGCATCACCGTGATCATCATCACTCACCAGATGTCCGTCATCGAGCAGATTTGCCACCGGGTGGCCATTCTGGACGCCGGTGTGGTGGCGGAAATCGGCCAGGTGGAGAAGGTATTCTCCAATCCCCAGTCCAAGGCCGGACGGCGGCTGGTAACCCCTGATACGGCGCTGCCCCTGTCCGCCTGGGAGGGCCCCGTGGCGCGGATCGCCTTCAACGGCAATATGTCCGAGGAGCCCATCATCGCCACCGTGGCGGTGGAACTGGGCATCAAGCTCAGCATTCTGGGCGCGGACACCCGGAATGTGGACGGCAAGGCCTTCGGCACCATGCTGGTGAGTTTGCCGGAGGAGCAACAAGACAGAAAGAAAGTCCTGGACTATTTGAATAACCACGACGGTGTGACCGCGGAGGTGATCCAGTAATGTTTGATTTGTTTTCCGATCCCGTAAAGGTGGCCCAGCAGTGGGAGATCATTTGCAGTGAGTATGGCTTTGCCGTATGGGAAACGCTGTATGCCCTGGCCCTGGAAGTGATTTTCGCCTATGTCATCGGTCTTCCCGCAGGCGTGCTGCTGGTGACCGGGGAGAAGGAGGGAATCCATCCTCTGCCCGGCTGGCTGATGAAGCTCGTGAACGTGGTGATCAATCTGCTGCGCAGCGTGCCCTTCCTGATCCTGATGATCATCGTCCTGCCCCTGAGTAAAATCCTGGTGGGCACCAAGGTGGGCACCATCGCCACCATTCCCGTCATCGAGGCGGCTCAATCCATGGGCGCCTCTACCTGGCAGATCGTCACCAAGGTGCTGCTCCCCGAGGCCACCCCCAGCCTGATTTCCGGGGCAACCATCACCATAGGAACCATTCTTGGCTATGGGGCCATGTCCGCGGCACTGGGCGGCGGCGGCCTGGGCAAGATGGCCATCAATTACGGCTACTACAACTTCAAGTTCATCGTCATGTGGGCGGCAGTCATCGGACTGATCGTTCTGGTACAGATTTTCCAGTCCGCTGGAACCAAGATTGCTGCATCTTGCGACAAGCGGCTGAAGAATAGAAGTTAACAATTTGATTGAGAAGAGGAGAGTATCACTATGAAAAAGACCATCGCAATCGTTCTTACCCTGGTACTGTGTCTGGGCCTCTTTGCCGGCTGCGGCAAGAAAGCCGACGACAAGGTGATTACCATTGCCGCTACCCCCAACCCCCACGCTGAGATTCTGGAAGTGGTGAAGGAAGTTCTTGCCAAGGACGGCTGGGAGCTGAAAATCACCGTGTACAATGACTACGTGGTTCCCAACAACGTGGTGGAGGACGGCGAACTTGATGCCAACTACTTCCAGCACACCCCCTACCTGGATGAGTTCAACGAGGCCAACGGCACCCACCTGGTCAGCGTTGCCACTGTGCACTATGAGCCCCTGGGCCTGTATTCCAAAAAGATAACCAATCTTGCCGATCTGTCCGACGGTGACAAGGTTGCTGTTGCCAACGATACTACCAACCGCGCCCGCGGTCTGCAGCTGCTGGAGGCTCAGGGCCTGATCAAGCTGAAGGAGGGCGTTGGCCTCACCGCCACCAAGCTGGACATCGTGGAGAATCCCCTGAACCTGGATATCGTGGAACTGGAAGCCGCGCAGATTCCCAATTTCCTGGACGACGTGGCCGTGGCCGTGATCAACGGCAACTACGCCCTGGGTGCCGGACTGAATGCCGGTACCGATGCCCTGGCTGTTGAGGCTTCCGATTCCCTGGCCGCCACCACCTTCGGCAACATCCTGGTGGTGAAGGAGGGCAACGAGAATACCGAAAAGACCCTGGCCCTGAAGAAGGCTCTGCTCAGCGATGAGGTCAGAGATTTCATCAACAGCAACTACTCCGGCGCCGTTGTGCCCATGTTCTAAGCTGAAAACCATTTTAGGAGAGCCGCCCTCCGGGCGGCTCTCCCGTTGTGCGTAAATCCGGCACAGGGTGTTTATACGTTCTTTGCTGCCATTGCGAGCCAGTGCGCTTGAGTGGCGTGGCAATCCCCGGGATAGAGGGGAAATGTACAAAAAACGGACACACGCCCTAACAAACCGTCCTGAATTGTTGGGGGATTGCCACACCAGCGTGCGCGCTGATTCGCAATGACAGTTCTATTTTAGTGCGCTAAACACCAACTGATCGGTATGCCGGAGGTGTGCTTGGGGCAGAACCAACGTCAGATAAATCAGGAATGCGGGAGAAACACAATGAAAAAAGGAGACACACTTTACACCCAGTATGTGAACATTCTGAAAGAGGAGCTGCGGCCTGCCATGGGCTGCACCGAGCCCATTGCTCTGGCCCTGGCGGGGGCCAAGGCGCGGCAGACCCTGGGGCGGCTGCCGGAGTGGGCGGAGCTTCAGGTCAGCGGGAACATCATTAAGAATGTGAAAAGCGTGGTGGTTCCCAACACCGGCGGCCTCCACGGTATGGAGGCTGCCGTGTGCGCCGGAATCGTGGCGGGGGACCCGGACCGGGAACTCCAGGTCATCAGCGGCATTCCCCGGGAGTGCCACGGGGAAATCCGGGAGTATATGCGCAGGCTCCGGCTGGAAATCCGGCCGGCCTCCTCGGAGCTGGTGTTCGACATTGATCTGACCGTGGGCGCGGGAGCGGATACCGTCCGCATCCGGATTGTGAACCACCATACCAATCTGGTTCTGCTGCAGAAGAATGACGAGATTCTGCTGCAGCGGGAGATCGTGGACAGCGCCGAGGATGCGCTGACGGACAAGTCCTGCCTCAGCGTGGCGGATATTGTGGCTTTCGCCGACTGCGTGGACCCGGAGGACATCCGGGAGACTGTGGGCCGTCAGATTCAGGCCAATATGGAAATCGCCCGGGCCGGGCTGGAGGGAGACTGGGGCGCCAATGTGGGCAGGGTGATTCTGCACCACCAGGGGGCTTCCCCGGAGAAAAAGGCTGCCGCCTGGGCCGCCGCCGGGTCCGACGCCCGGATGAGCGGCTGTGAAAAGCCGGTGGTCATCGTCTCCGGCAGCGGAAATCAGGGCATCACCGCCAGCGTGCCTGTGGCGGTGTTCGCCCGGGAGATGGGTGTGGACGAGGAGAAGCTGCTGCGGGCGGTGGCATTGAGTGATCTCGTCACCATCCACCAGAAGGCGGGCATCGGGCGGCTTTCCGCCTACTGCGGCGCCATCAGTGCCGGCTGCGGCGCGGGGGCGGGAATCGCCTACCTGCTGGGCGGAGACGCGGAGGCCATCGCCCACACGGTGGTCAATGCCATCTCCATCCTCTCGGGAACCATCTGCGACGGGGCCAAGCCCTCCTGCGCGGCCAAGATCGCCTCGGCGGTGGACGCGGGAATTCTGGGCTACCAGATGTTCCTGGACCGGCAGCAGTTCTACGGCGGCGACGGCATCGTCACCAAGGGCGTGGACAATACGGTACATAATGTGGGCCGCCTGGCCAGAGAAGGAATGCGGGAAACGGACAAAACCATTCTGGAGATCATGATGGAGTCCTGACCCTGCCGGAAACGGAAGGATTGCGCATGAATTGGAAACAATACACCCAGGGAATCCGGCGGGGGCTGCCGGTGGGGATGGGATACTTCTCGGTGAGCTTCGGCTTCGGTGCCCTTGCGGCGGCCAACGGGGTGAAGGCCCTGGACGCGGCCCTGATCTCCGCCACGAATCTCACCAGCGCCGGACAGTTCGCAGGGCTGACCCTGCTGCTGGCGGGGACAACTTTATGGGAGATGATCCTGACCCAGCTGGTCATCAACAGCCGCTACGCCCTCATGAGCCTGGCCCTGAGCCAGCGGATGGGGGAGCGGATCGGAGTGCTCCCCAGGCTCGCCATTGCCTTTTTTAATACGGACGAGATTTTTGCCCTGGCCATGGCCAACCCCGAGCCCCTGACGGTACCCTTTCTGCTGGGACTGGGGGGCCTGCCCTTTGTGGGCTGGACGGGAGGTACCCTGCTGGGGGCATTGGCAGGCAGTGTGCTGCCGGGGGCTATCCGGACAGCTCTGGGGGTCATGCTCTACGGAATGTTTATCGCCATCGTGGTGCCCCCCGCCCGGAAGGAGCGGAATGTGCTGGCGGCAGTGGCTCTGGCCCTTCTGTGCAGCTGCCTGTTCACCTGGGTGCCGGGGCTGAAGGACGTCACCGCGGGGCTTTCCATCGTGATCTGCACAGTGGCTGCCGCGGCGGTAAGCGCCTGGCTGTTCCCGGTGAAGGAAGAGGAGGCCGCGGCGTGAGCATCTATGTATACATCGCGGTCATGGCCCTGACCACCTATCTCATTCGGGTGCTGCCCATGACCATCTTCCGCAAGCCCATCCGGAGCCGGTTTTTAAAGTCGTTTCTATACTATGTGCCCTACGCGTGCCTGACCGCCATGACCTTCCCCGCCATCCTCTCCAGCACCAATTCGGTGATCAGCGGGGCGGCGGCTCTGGCCGCTGCGGTGGTCACGGCCTGGCGGGGAAAGAGCCTCATGACTGTGGCCCTGGTCAGCTCCGCTGCGGTGCTGGTGACCGAAGGCCTGCTGGCGATTCTCGGCTGAGGGTGACAAATTGGTGTTTGTCGGGCGGAGCCCGAATTGACAGTTGACAGTGGACAGTTGACAGTTGAGGAGTCCCTTCGGGACGATTATAAATATAGAGTTCAGAAACATTACGTTTTTCGGTACAATTGACGATATTTGAATCAAAATTATTTCAAATAATCCCCGAAGGAGATACCATAACTGTCCACTTTCCACTGTCAACTGTCAATTGGGGAGCGCAGCAACAAACACCAATTTGCCCTGCGGGGGCTGTGAAAAAATGAAAAAAATATTGCTCAAATCCCCGGTTTTCCGGGGATTTGTAAATTTACTGTTTCAGAAACGCGGTTCATCTTGACTTGCGGGCGGGGCTTTGCTATAATGCGGCCCGAGAGAAGACAGTGGGAGGATGCAAAATATGGGAATTGCGGAGCTGCTGATTTTGGCGGTGGGGCTGAGCATGGACGCCCTGGCGGTGTCCATCTGCAAGGGCCTGGCGATGAAGAAGGCTACGGTTCGGGCGGGGGTGACCTGCGGGCTCTGGTTCGGCGGGTTTCAGGCCCTGATGCCCCTGATCGGCTTTTTCCTGGGGTCCCTGTTCGCGGAGGCCATCGAGGCCTTTGACCACTGGGTTGCCTTCGCGCTGCTTGTGCTCATCGGCGTGAATATGCTCAAGGAGGCCCTGGAAAAGGGCGATTCCTGCCCCACAAACAGCGCCGATTTCAGCGCCAAAACCATGTTCGTCATGGCTGTGGCCACCAGTATTGACGCGCTGGCCGTGGGCATCTCCCTGGCCATGGCGGGAACGGAAAACATCTTCCTGGCGGTGACGCTGATCGGCCTGATGACCTTTACCCTGTCCGCCCTGGGCGTGAAAATCGGCAGTGTGTTCGGCAGCCGTTACGAAAAGAAGGCTCAGGTGGCCGGAGGCGTGATCCTCATTGCCCTGGGCGTGAAGATTCTGCTGGAGCACCTGGGGGTTCTGGGTTGAAGCGGCGGGGCTGGGCAGGGCACCTGTGGACGCTGCTGCTGATTGCCAACCTGGCCTTTATCTGGGGCAATTCCATGCTCCCCGGGTCGGAATCCCAGCAGCTCAGCGACGGCTTCCTGCATTACCTCAGCCTTTTGCTCTCGCCCCTTGGGGAGTACGCTTCCATGGCCCTGCGCAAGGCCGCCCATTTTTCGGAATTCGCCTGCCTGGGTGTTCTGCTGACGGGATTTTTCCGGACGCGCGGGCGCGGAAGCTATGTACCCGCCGCCCTGTGCGGCCTGCTGAGTGCCTGCGTGGACGAGACCATTCAGATATTCTCTCCGGAAAGATCCTCCAGCCTTGCGGATGTGTGGATCGATTTTGCCGGGGTACTGACGGGTATATTCCTGCTGCATTTCGGGCATATTCTATGGACAAAGACACGGAAAACTCACAAATCGGAGGAAAAATGATATGAAGAAGCTTATCTGCCTGTGCCTGGCGCTTGCCATGGCCATGTCCCTGGCGGCCTGCGGCAAGAAGGCCCCCGAGGAAACCACCGCTGCCACCTCCGCCCCCAGCGTGGAGGGCACCATGGAGGAACTGGTGAACAAGATCATTGAAAAACGCCCCGTGGAATTCTCCGGCGGAAGCATCGTCATCGACCTGGCGGACACCAGTGAGGACGGGCAGTGGATCGTGAAGAGCTACACCGGCCTGGAGGATGCCTCGGTTCTCACCGATGCCGCCGCCTACGAGCCCATGATGGGTTCCATCGCTTTCTCCCTGGTGGCGGTTCGGGTGGCTCCTGACGCAGACGCCAAGGCCGTGGGAGAGCGCATGAAGTCCGGCATTGACCCCCGGAAGTGGATCTGCGTGGAGGCCGACGACCTGCTGGTGGCGGGTTACGGCGATGTGGTGATGCTGATTATGGTCAGCTCCACCGGCGGAATGACCGCCCAGTCCTTTGTGGACGCGTTCCAGACCGTGGTGGGCGGGACCTGTGATTTCGTGATCTGATAAATTCCCATGCGCGATGCTGCCATCCCGGGCCGGGCCCGTTTTCCCGGCCGGGACGGCAGCGTTTTTCGCTGCGTGCAAGAGTACAATAAATTGTTGTTTACAGTTTTCAAGAATGTTGCGTTTACACCGTAGGGGCGGATATTATCCGCCCGAAACGTTCCGATTTTTGAGTGTTTTCGATAGATATTATGGTTTTTTCCAGTATCCCATTCCTATATTATTTCCTCCCGGCTGTGCTGGGGGGATACTTTCTCATGCCGGGAAAACTCAAAAACGGGTGGCTGCTTGCCTCCAGTCTGGTGTTCTACGGGTGGGGGGAACCCAGGCTGCTGTGGCTTATGGTTTTTACCATCCTGCTGTTCTACGGCTGCGGTCTGGCCATGGACCGGGCGCAATCGAAGCGGGGGAAGAAGCTGTGGCTGATTCTCTCTGTGGCTGTCAGCCTGGGACTGCTGGGGGTTTTCAAATACGCGGACTTCTTCATCGGGAGCTTCAACACGCTGACGGGGCTTTCGGTGCCCCTGCTGCGGCTGGCGCTTCCGGTGGGAATCAGCTTCTACACCTTCCAGTGCCTCAGCTACACCATTGACCTGTACCGGGGGAATGCCCAGGTGCAGAAGAACATCGTGCATTTCGGGGCCTATGTGGCCATGTTCCCCCAGCTCATTGCCGGGCCAATTGTCCGGTATGTGGACGTGGAGCGGCAGCTGCGGCAGCGGGAGCACAGCTGGGAGGATGCCCGGCTGGGGCTGCGGCGCTTTTTGGTGGGCCTGGGAAAGAAGGTAATTCTGGCCGACAACTTCGCGCTGCTTTGTAAGCTCTACCGGGAGTCCGGAGAGAAAACCGTGGTGTTTTCCTGGATGTACGCCATCGCCTTTACCCTGAATATTTACTTTGATTTCTCTGGCTACAGCGATATGGCCATCGGCCTGGGGCGGATTCTGGGGTTCCGGTTCCCGGAGAATTTCCGCTACCCCTATATGAGCCGCAGCGTCACCGAGTTCTGGCGGCGCTGGCACATGACCCTGGGGGGCTGGTTCCGGGACTATGTCTACATCCCCATGGGCGGCAACCGGGTCCGCCGGGTCCGCTGGGTGGTAAACATCCTGACGGTGTGGATGCTCACCGGATTGTGGCACGGGGCGGCCTGGAATTTCGTGCTGTGGGGGCTGCTGTTCGCGGCGCTGCTGCTTCTGGAAAAGGTGCTGCCCCTGGACAGACTCCCCGGGGCGCTGCGCCACGGCTATGTGGTGCTGGCGGTGGTGCTGAGCTTTGTGCTGTTCAACGCAGGGAGCCTTTCTCAGGCGGCGGGGGATTTCCGGTGCCTGTTCGGGCTGGGGGGCCTGCCCCTCTGCGGAAAGGAAACCGGGTACTATCTGGCAAGCTGCGCGCCGCTGTTCCTTATGGGAATCTTAGGGGCCACGCCGCTGCCCTGCCGCCTTGGACAGCGGCTGGAGAAAACCAGGGTGGGCGGACTTCTGGAAGCGGGGCTCATGACCGGGCTGCTGCTGGTGTGCACCGGGTACCTCGTAGACGGCTCCTTCAGCCCGTTTTTGTATTTCCGATTCTGACAACGACAAATTGTTGTTTGAAGGTGCGCGTTACAAATTACCTGTCATTGCGAGCCAGTGCGCACACTGGCGTGGCAATCCCCCGGTTAGAGGGGAAATGTACAAAAACGGACAAACGCCCTAACAAACCGTCCTGAATTGTTGGGGGATTGCCACACCAGGCTGCGGCCTGGTTCGCAATGACAGTTCTATTTTAGTACTCTAAACAACAATCAATCTATGAGAACAAACGAAGGAGGGAACAGGATGAAGCGAAGGAGCCTTTGGGCTTTGGTGCCGGTGGTTTTATGGGCGGCGCTGGTGCTGGGTGCTTGGGTGCTGCCCGCGAAGGAGATTTCCTTGTCCGAGCGGCGGCCCCTGGCGCAGATGCCGGCGGTCACCGGGGAAACGGTTTTGAATGGTCGGTTTATGGCGGATTTTGAAAAGGCATCCCTGGATCAGTTCCCCCTGCGGGAGGGCTTCCGGCGGATGAAATCCCTCTTTCACACCCTTTGCCTGGGGCAGAAGGACAACCATGGCATCTATCTGACGGAGGGCACCGCGGTCAAGCAGGAGTATCCGCTGAATGTCACCTCCCTGGAGCATGCCCTGGGCCGGTTCAACCGGGTGTACCGGGACTACCTGGAGCCGGGGGGCTGCCGGGTATATGCCGCCATGGTGCCGGACAAGGGATACTTCCTGGCAGAGAAAACCGGACATCTGGCCCTGGACTACGGGCAGATGGAGCAGCTTCTCCGGGAGGGGATGCCCTGGGCGGAGTATGTGGACATCACCGGGAGCCTGACCGCCGGGGACTACTACCGGACGGACACCCACTGGCGGCAGGAGCGGCTGCTGGGAACGGCGGCCCTTCTGTGTCAGGCCATGGGAGCGGAAGAACCCCGGGAGGAGGACTTCCGGGCCGCGGCGCTGGAGGAGCCCTTCTACGGGGTGTACTACGGTCAGGCGGCGCTGCCCATGGAGCCGGACGGGCTGTATGTGCTGGAGAGCGACCTGCTGGCTGCCTGCACCGTGTGTGACTACGAAACCGGGGCGGTGACCGGGGTCTACAACCGGGACCCCGGGAGCCGGGACCTGTACGACGTTTTCCTGGGCGGTGCCAAGGCCCTGCTCACCATCGAAAACCCCGGCGCTTCCACGGACCGGGAGCTGATCCTCTTCCGGGATTCCTTCGGCTCGTCCCTGGCCCCGCTGTTGGTGCAGGGCTATGCCAGGGTGACGCTGGTGGACATCCGGTATGTGAACCCCGGGCTGCTGGGGCAGCTGCTGGAGTTTGACGGGCAGGACGTACTTTTTCTGTACAGCAGTCTGGTGCTCAATAACAGCGCTGCGATCAAGTAAGGATATGGGCATACAAAAGGCAGAACGAAAAATTGGTGTTTGGCGAATATATGCTGTCATTGCGAGCCAGTGCGCACACTGGCGTGGCAATCCCCCAGATAAAGGGGAAATGTACCGAAAAGTGCCCTGGAGAATTGGAGTCGTTCCGATTTTTGGCGGTAATTGTTACCTGGTTCCATTCATCCGGGGGATTGCCACACCAGTCTGCGGACTGGTTCGCAATGACAGGGAATTTGGGACGCAGCCCTACAAACACAAATTTATCGCATTGTTGACCTGTTCAATAGACAACCCCCACGGGCTTGGGCCCGTGGGGGATTGCTTATTGGGTGAGATTTTGGATCCATTTGCCTTGCTTCAGCATGAGGGCGCCGATGACGGATTTGAGCAGGTCGGTCATCTGGCACAGGATGTACAGCGGCAGAATGGGAAGGCTGGTGAACCGGCTCAGGCAGTAGGCCAGCGGTACACAGACCACCCACATGAAGCAGCTGTCGAACAGGAAGGTTACAAAGGTCTGGCCGCCGGAGCGGAGGGTGAAGTAGGTGGCATTGGTATAGGCGTGGAAGGGCATCATCACGGCCACCACCAGAATCAGCTCCGTTGCCAGACGCCGCACCTCGCTCGTTGTATTGTAGAGCAGGGGGAAGGCCCCGGACAGGGATGCCTCCAACGCTCCGAACACCACGCCGGAGGCCACCGAGATGGCCAGGAGCTTCCGGTTGGAATCCCGTACCTCCCGTTCGGGCAGGCCCGCTCCCAGCATCTGTCCCATGAGGATGCCCACGGCGTTGCCCATGGACAGGAATACCACGCTGGACAGGTTCGACATGGTGGTGGCGATGTTCATGGCGGGAACCACGTCCAGGCCGCAGGTGGAGTAGCACTGATTCAGAATGGCGACGCCAGTGGACCAGAGAAATTCGTTGACCAGCAGGGGCATGCCCTTCACCGTGATCCCCCACAGGAGCCTGCCCGGGATGTAGGCAGAACGGTAGGCGCCCTGGATAAAGGGATTGCGCTCCGGGTGCAGATGGGTCCAGCCGGCCACCAGGATCAGTTCCACGAACCGGGAGATCACCGTGGCCAGGGCCGCGCCCTCCACGCCCATGGCGGGAGCGCCGAAGTGGCCGAAGATCAGCACGTAATTGAGAATCAGATTCACAAATACCGCTGTGATGCCGCCCACCATGGGCACCACGGTCTCCCCGGTTTCTCGGAGGGTGCCGGAGTAGGCATTGCACAGGGCAAAGGGCAGGAAGCCCCAGATGATAACACGAAGGTACTTAAGACCGTAGTCCATGGCCCCCGCGGCGGTGAGAGCGTCGCCGTCGCCCTGGAGGTACAGTCCGATGAGCCCGGTGCCCCCCAGCAGGAAGATGGCCATACCCAGGGCGGAAAGAAGCAGACAGATGAACAGCTTGAACCGGAAGGTGTGGCGGATTCCCTCGTGATCCTGGGAGCCCCGGAACTGGGCGGTGAAGATTCCCGCGCCGGAGCAGGCCCCGAAGACGCAAAGGTTAAAGACGAACACCAGACCGTTGACGATGGACACGCCGCTCATGGGGATGGTGCCCACCTGGCCTACCATGATGTTGTCAAGCAGGGATACAAAGTTTGTAATGCCGTTTTGAATCATGATGGGGACGGCTACCCCCAGGACACGGCGGTAAAACGCCCTGTCCGCGATCAAAGGGTTTCGCATAATTACCTCGTGATGGAATCGGAATGGGAAGGGATGGAACGGTAAACTGTTGTTTGTAAGTGTGCGTTACAAATTTTCTGTCATTGCGAACCAGTGCACACACTGGTTCGCAATCCCCTTACTTAGAGGGGAAATGTACCGTCAATTGCCCTGAGGAGTGGGGAACGTTGCGGTTTTTGGTGGTAATTGTAACCTGGTTCCTTTCAACCGGGGGATTGCCACGCCAGTGTGCGCACTGGCTCGCAATGACAGCGTTTATTTGCCAAACACCAATTTGCCGTTTCCCTTGGTTTACAGGGCGCGGCCGGCCAGATAGACGGTTTTGGTGCTGTAGTCCGGGGCGCAGACCAGGAAGTCGGCGTATTTGCCCTCTTCGATGGAGCCGATCCGGTCCTGGGCGGAGATGGCGCAGGCGGGGTTGTAGGTGGCGGCCCGGACGGCGTCCTCCTCCTTCACGCCAAAACGAACGGCGTTCACCAGGCACTGCCACAGACTGGCCGCGGAGCAGGCGATGGTGCCGTCCGCCAGACGGGCCACGCCGTCCCGGAGCCAGGCATCCTGGCCGCCCAGCTCGAATTTGCTGCCCTCGGGCATTCCCGCGCAGCGGCCGGAGTCGGAAACCAGCACCATCCGCTCCCCGCCGAACATGGAGAAGGCCAGCCGCACGGCGGCCGGGTGGATGTGGTAGCCGTCACAGATCAGCTCCGCCCGAACGTTGGGGTTCTCCACTGCAGCGGGGATGACGCCGGGATTGCGGTGGCTGATGGGGGGCATGGCGTTGTACAGGTGGGTCACATGGGTGGCGCCTGCGTCAAAGACAGCCTTGGCGTGGTCGTAGTCCGAATCCGTGTGGGCTGCGGACACGGTGCACAGCTTCGAAGCCTTTTCCGTGAATTCCGCCGCACCGGGAAGCTCCGGGGCCACGTCCACGATCCGGATCAGGCCGCCGCAGCCGTCGTACAGCTTTTTGAAGCCCTCAAAATCCGGCTCCTTCAGGTAGTCCGGGTTCTGGGCGCCCCGCTTCTTGTAAGAGAAGTAGGGGCCTTCCATCTGGATGCCCATGAGCCGGGCAGCGTCCTCCGCGGGCTCGTCCGCCAGAGCCCGGGCGGTGGCGAAGGCCTTCTCCAGTACGTCGTAGGGCAGGGTCATGGAGGCCGGGGCGAAGGAGGTGACGCCGACGCGGGCATACCACCGGGCCATGGCGCGAAGACCCTCCAGGCTGCCGTCGGAGAAGTCCGCGCCGGAGTTGCCGTGGCTGTGGACATCCACCAGGCCGGGAATCACCGTAGCTCCGCCCAGGTCCACCGCGTCCGCGGGGACGGTTTCGGGGAGAATTTCGCCGAAGCGGCCGTCCTTCACCTCGAAGGCGCCGGTATGGAAACGGAAATCGGATGTGAAAATTCTGGCGTTCTTGTAATACATAATGGAAGCCTCCTTATATATAGTTGACAGTGAGCGGTTAGGGAATCCGTGTGCAGTGGGTTTCCCTGCGAGGAAAGATAAATTGGTGTTTAGAATTGACAATTAACAATTGACAATTGACAATTAAGGAATCCCTTCGGGATGATTTCAAAATATTTACGTGTTAGTTTAAAACATTGGACCTAATCGTCAAATTGCCAAAAGGCCATCTTTGCGAAGAGAGCGGATTGGCAGAGCGGTATTCACATGGGCAA
>SFHI01000088.1 GCA_004555705.1 Clostridiales bacterium
TTCGAACAGATGACATACCGGGTATGAACCGGCTACTCTACCAACTGAGTTATGCCGCCATGTGTGGTCAAAGGATTCCGGCACCGCCGAAATCAGCTTAGTCATTATATCCAAGGAATCCCGGTTTGTCAAGAGATTCCTCCGGATTTTTTCAGGAATTTTTGGCTATACTTTCCGGGAGGTGACAAAGCATGAACGTGAAAAAGCAATGCGCCCTCTTCGCCCTGGGGGGCGCAGGGTATGTGGGGCTGGAGCTAATGTGGCGGGGCAGGAGCCACTACAGTATGTTCCTGGCGGGGGGCGTGTGCTTCCTGCTGCTGGGCAGGCTGGACCGGAAGCTGCCGTTCCTTCTTCGGGCGGTGTTGGGGGCCGGGATCATCACCATGGTGGAGCTGGCTGCGGGGCTGATCGTAAACCGGGGCTACGCGGTGTGGGACTACCGGGACCGGCTGGGGAATTTCCTGGGCCAGATTTGCCCCCTGTACAGCCTGCTGTGGATCCCCGTAGCCGCCGGCGCCCAGGGCATCTACCACCGGGCCGAAGGGTGGCTGCAGCAGGCAGGCCGGGGCGGGGAATTGACAATTGACAATTGACAATTGACAATGATTGCGTCATATAGCCGCCCGACAAATTGGGAGTTTGACGGCTTCGCCGAATTGACAATTGAAAATTATTGTGTCCCTACGGGACGATTTTGAAATAAAACGCCTTGTTTCCGACCGTTAATATTTTTATCCCGAAGGGATTCCTTAATTGTCAATTGTCAATTGTTAATTGTCAATTATAAACACGTTATCCAATGGTTCACCCCCGGCGGGAAAGCCGGGGGTGAGGAAAATCAGTCTTTCTTAACGGCTTCCGCGATGCCGCTGGCCAGACCCACCAAACCCTGCATTTCGCTGGGGATAATGAGCTTGGTGGCCTTGCCGTCGGCCACGCGCTGCATGGCCTCGATGGCCTTCAGCTTGATGACCTGGTCGTTGGGGGCCTTCTCGTTCAGGAGTTCCAGGGAATCGGCCAGGGCCTTCTGAACGGCCAGAATGGCCTGGGCCTCGCCGTCGGCCCGGAGGATGGCTGCCTGCTTCTCGGCCTCGGCCTTCAGGATGGCGGCCTGCTTTTCCGCGTCGGCCCGGAGGATGGCGGACTCCCGCTCGCCCTCGGCGATCAGAATGGCGGACTTCTTCTGGCCCTCGGCCTGGAGGATGGACTGGCGGCGGTCACGCTCGGCCTTCATCTGCTTCTCCATGGAGTTCTGGATGTCCGCGGGAGGCAGGATGTTCTTCAGCTCCACCCGGTTGACCTTGATGCCCCAGGGGTCAGTGGCCTCGTCCAGGATGGCCCGCATCTTGGTGTTGACCACGTCCCGGCTGGTCAGGGTCTGGTCCAGCTCCAGGTCGCCGATGATATTCCGCAGGGTGGTGGCCGTCAGGGTCTCCATGGCCATCATGGGCTGCTCCACGCCGTAGCAGTAGAGCTTGGGGTCGGTGATCTGGAAGTAGACCACGGTGTCGATCTGCATGGTGACGTTGTCCTTGGTGATGACGGGCTGCGGGGGGTAGTCCAGCACCTGCTCCTTCAGGCTCACCTTCCGGGCGATCCGGTCCAGGAAGGGGATCTTGAAGTGCATACCCACGCCCCACACGCTGTGGAACGCGCCCAGCCGCTCAATGACGTAGGCCCGGGACTGCTGAACCACGGAGATGTTGGTGATGAGAATCACAAACGCGATAATGACCAGTGCCAAAAGAATAAAACCCATTTTTCTGCCTCCTTAAAAGTAATTCATACCTACCGGCAAGCAGCAAAAAAATTGTTTGCCGACAGATTTATCGAATTGACAATTGACAATTGAAAATTGACAGTTATGGAATCCCTCCGGGATGAAATAATGGAATTGCAACAGCTAGCAACCAGGCAATTCTCTTTCGAATCGCCCCGTATAATACAATAATTGTCAATTGTGAATTGTCAATTGTCAATTAAACAACAAGTATCTCGCCGGATGTGCACTCACTGAATCACGGCGGGTTCCTCCGCGGGAGATACGTAGACCTTCACGCCCTCCACCCGGTCCACCCGGATGCGGGTGCCGGTGGGAATGGGGTCCCCGGAGGTGCTCCGGGCGGTCCAGGGCATGGCCCCCAGCTTTACCTGGCCGGAGGCGGCCACATTGTCAATGGCCTCCGTGACGAAGCCCTGGGTGCCCACCACCGCGTCCACGTTGGTGCGGGAGATGCGGGGGCGAAGGTACTTGCGGACAAACGGCCGGAGCATGGCCAGAAGTCCCACGCTGACCGCCACGAAGAGCAAAATCTGGAGCCACAGCGGCCCCCCAAGCAGCGCCGCGATCAGGGCGACCAGGCTTCCGGCGGCGAACCACACGCTGACCAGCGCCACCGAAGCGCCCTCCGCCACCAGAAACAGCACCAGCAGTCCCAGCCACAGCAAACAGTTCCACATCATACCGTTCCCTCCCTTCCGCCGGACCTCCGGCGGTTTTTCTGTTTTCAGTATACCAAATCCCGGATGGAAAGTAAATCGGAAACCAGGGGAGAAATATGAATTTTTTGTAAGAAAACAGCCATACGCGACAAGCCCATGCAGTCAGCTGAAAGGATCATCGGGAAGCGAATTGACAATTGCGCAGCCCTTCCCGATGAACAATCCATTGACCGCGTCAGGCTGATAGATTGGTGTTTGACAAATAAACGCTGTCATTGCGAGCCAGTGCGCACACTGGCGTGGCAATCCCCCGGTTGAATGGAACCAGGTAACGACTACCACCAAAAATCGCAACGACTTCCGCTCTTCAGGGCAATTGTCGGTACATTTCCCCTCTTACCGGGGGATTGCCACACCAGTGTGCGCACTGGTTCGCCCTACAAACATCAATTTATCTGTCTGTTCCCCCGGGGGGCACCACACCTATTCACTCTTCACTCTTCACTATTCTCTACCCCCTCCCCCGCGCAAAAGCCGCCCCCTCTTTCCGAGGGGGCGGCGGGGGTTATACGTGGGACCAGATGAATTCCAGCCTGCCTTCCAGCTTCGCGCTTCCGTAGTTCGCGGTGAGGAGCAGGTGGTCGCCCTTCTTGACCGGCTCGCCGTCCAGGGTGCCGGAGCCTGCAAGAATGCTGAGATTCACAAAGGGCTTGTCAAAGCTCAGCTCCGTTTTCCCGTCCAGAACCCCGTGGTACACGCTGTAGTAGGGGCAGGTGACCAGGTGGGTGATTTCCGCGTCCCGGCGTTTTGTTTTCTCCTGCTCCCCCTGCCAGGGGACGAAGGGCGCCGTGGTCACGTCCAGGCTCTGGGCGATGTGGAGCTGCCGGGGCTTGCCGTTTTCCAGGCGGCCGTAGTCGTAGAACCGGTAGGTCACGTCGCTCGACTGCTGGGTCTCCAGGATCAGGGTGCCCCCCTTGATGGCGTGGAGGCACCCGGGGTTGATCTGGAAGAAGTCCCCCTTGTGAATGGGCACCTTCCGCAGAAGCTCCGACCAGCGGTTTTCCTCCACCATCCGGGCCATTTCCTCCCTGGAGGAGGCGTTGTGGCCGATGATGATGGTGGCCCCCTCGTCGCAGTCCAGGACGTACCAGCACTCGGTCTTGCCCAGGGCGCCGTTTTCATGCTCCCCGGCGTAGGCGTCGTCAGGGTGGACCTGGATGCTCAGGTTCTCCCGGGCGTCGATGATCTTAATGAGCAGGGGGAACAGGTCACCGGGGAGGTTTCCGAACAGCTCCCGGCGCTCCTTCCACAGGCCCGCCACGGTTTTCCCGTCGAAGGGCCCGCCCGCAATGGCGCAGTCCCCGCCGGGGTGGCCGGAAATGGCCCAGCACTCGCCGGTGTGGTCGCTGGGAATGTCATAGCCAAAGACGCTCTCCAGCCGGTTTCCGCCCCAGATTTTCTCCTGGAAAATGGGCTTCATGCGAAGAATGTACTTTTCCATAATGATTTCCTTTCCTTTTTCAATGAAACATCCGTCATAGATCAGCGCAGCGGCAAATTGGTGTTTAATCGGCTTCGCCGAATTGACAATTGACAATTGAAAATTGACAATTATTGTGTCATAAACGGTACGATTTTGAAATAAAGTGCCATGTTTCTGACCATAAATATTTATTTTTTTCATCCCGAAGGGATTCCTTAATTGTCAATTGTCAATTGTTAATTGTCAATTATAAACACCCAGTTCCTCCATGGCCAGCTTTATGGCGCCCATGGCGCCCTGGTTGTCATTGAGGCTGACGGGGACGATGTAGGTATCCAGATTCTCCAGCGCGGGGCAGCGCAGGTAGCCGCCCAGCTGCTTCTCCACCTCCCGGCGGACCATGGGCAGCAGACACTCCTGATGGGTCACGCCGCCGCCCAGAATGATCCGCTCCGGGGACAGCACCATCATGTAGTCCACAATGGCCTGGCCGATGTAGTAGGCCTCCAGCTCCCAGACCTCCTTCCGGCCGGAGAGCTCCGCGCCCTTGACGCCCCAGCGCTTTTCCAGAGACGGCCCCGCCGCCAGACCCTCCATGCAGTTATCATGGAAGGGGCAGCCGCTTCCCACCATGGGGTCGTCGGGGTGCCGGTTCAGCAGGACATGGCCGCCCTCGGGGTGCATCATGCCGTGGTAGGGCTTGCCATCAATGATGACGCCCACGCCCACGCCGGTGCCGACGGTGATGTAGATGCTGTTCTGCACATCCCGGGTGCAGCCCCAGGTGGCCTCGCCCAGAGCGGCGGCGTTCACGTCGGTGTCGAAACCCACGGGAATGCCCAAAGCCTCCCGGAATTTCTCCACAATGGGGTAATTCTGCCAGGACAGCTTGGGGGTGGAGGTGATATAGCCGTAGGTGGGGGATGCGCGGTTTAAGTCCACCGGCCCAAAGCAGCCGATGCCCAGGGCCGAGATTCCCTTGTCCCGGAAATAATCGATCATGGCGGGCATTGTCTCCGCCGGGGTCAGGGTGGGCAGGCTCACCCGGTCCAGAATCCGGCCGGTTTCGTCCCCCACGGCGCAGACCATCTTGGTTCCGCCGGCCTCCAGAGCGCCAAAGCGTTTCATATGTTTCCTCCTTAATATACGGGGCCACAGCTGCCCCTTTTCCTGCGTTTATCATACTCAATTCCCTCCAGGAAAGCAACTGAAATTTTTCTTGTCCTTGCACGAACGCTTCCGGTGTGATAGAATGGGGGGAAAGAGTGATAAATTGGTGTTTGAAGATGCGCGTTACAAATTACCTGTCATTGCGAACCAGTCCGCAGACTGGTGTGGCAATCCCCCGGCCCCATGGAACCGGGTAACGATTACCGCCAAAAATTGTGAGGTTTCCCTACTCTGTAGGGCAATTGTCGATATATTTTACCTCTAACCGGGGGATTGCCACGCCACTGCGCCCGCAGGCGCGTCCAGAGCGCAACCGCCGAAGGCGGCTCTTAGCGCGGAGGAGTGTGCGCACTGGCTCGCAATTATCGGTTTGCCGCGTCAACCGGTACGCGGGAACTTATTTTTCACCCCGGAAGGAGGCGGCGTATGTACAGAGCTTTGATCGTGGATAAACCCCAGGTGTGCCGGGAGATTCTGGGCATGGTGGACTGGAACGCCCTGGGCTTCGGCAGCGTGCTCACAGCCCACTCCCTGCCGGAGGCTGTGGAGCAGGCGTCCGCCCAGCAGCCCCATGTGGCCCTGGTGGGCATGGACCTGGGGGAGAAGATGGGCTTTGAATTCGTGTCGCTGCTGCGGGAGCTTGGGCTGTCCACAGTGTGCTGCCTGCTGACCAACCACCCGGGCACCCACGACCTGCGGCGGGCCATGCGCTCCGGGTGCCGGGACGTGCTCCGGCGGCCTCCGGACCCGCTGTCACTGAAGGAATTCCTGGAATGGGCGGTGGTGGAGGAGCTCCACGGCACACCGGACACCGGCGGCGTGGAACGGGACCCGGTGCTGGGCGTCCCCTACAGCACCTTTGGCAAGCTGACCAACAAAATCCTTCTGGCGGTGCGCACGGATTTCCGGGAATCCCTGACCCTGACATCCATTGCCCAGAATCTGGAAATGAGCAGCAAGTACATAGGCCGGGTGTTCCTGCGGGAAACCGGGCTTCGCTTCACCGAGTATCTCACGGCCTACCGGATGATCGAGGCCCGGCGGCTGGTGGTGAACACCGGTGAGAAGGTATCCGTCATTGCGGGAATGGTGGGCTATCCCCAGCTCAACAATTTCTACACCCATTTCCGCCAGTATTTCGGGGTGTCCCCCAGCGCCATGCGCGGCACCCCCCGCAAGGAGGCAAATCTATGAAATCCCTTTTCAGTCTGGACAATCCCTTTATGCAGTTTCTGTCCCGGGTTGCGGACCTGATGCTGCTGAACGTGATGACAATCGTGCTCTGCCTGCCCGTATTCACCGCCGGGGCCGCCCTGGCGGCGCTGCACAAGGTCTGTCAGAACATGGTTTTCGAAACGGACGCCGGGATTTTCATGCCCTTCCTCCGGGCCTTCCGGGACAATTTCCGGCAGGCGACCCTGGTCTGGCTGGTGGAGCTGGTGGTGACGGCGGCGCTGGTCTGCGACGTGCTGCTGGTGATGGCCTACTTCGGCAAAAGCACCGTGATGTATGTGCTGCTGGGAGTGCTGGCATTTCTGGCGGCGGGGATCTGCGCCTATCTGATCCCCCTGATCGCCCGCTACAACAACACCCTGCGCCAGCACGTGAACAACGCCGCGGTGCTGGCGGTGGTCAAGCTGCCCAAGACTCTGCTGCTGGTGCTCATGAACCTGCTGCCGGTGCTGCTGGCCCTGCTGTCCCTGAAGGTCTTTGTGCAGACCCTGATTTTCTGGGTCATCATCGGCTTTGCCTTCATGGCCTTCCTCCAGGAGAGCCTGCTGCGCAGTGTGTATGAGCAGCTGGAGAAGGGAAACAGCAGCGTCACCCTGGGTATGTAGAACGAATTTCGTTCAGCAAGCCGATCGATTCAAATAAACGCTGTCATTGCGAGACCAGTGCGCACACTGGTCGTGGCAATCCCCCGGTTAGAGGGGAAATGTACGAAAACGGACAAACGCCCTAACAAACCGTCCTGAATTGTTGGGGGATTGCCACACCACTGCGCCCGCAGACGCGTCCAGAGCGCAACCGCCGAAGGCGGCTCTTAGCGCGGAGGAGGCTGCGGCCTGGTTCGCAATGACAGTTCTTTTTTAGTGCGACAAACACCAATTTGCCGGGCAGCTGTGGGAAACCGATTATTACATATTTTTCGAATGAACTTGATTTTTACTCTGCTCTGTAGTACAATTACAAGATGAGAATACGATTGGGTGTTGTGCCCCCCTTTTTCGGGGCGCACCGGTGCGGATGCCGGAGAGGAAAGAAAAATGGAAAACAGAACCGACGACGAAATTGACCTTCTGAAGCTGGCCGCGGCCCTGTGGCGGAAAGCCTGGGCCATTGTGCTGGCGGTGGTGCTTTTCGCAGGGGCCGCCCTGGGTTATACCGCCTTCTTCATCACCCCGGTGTATGAGGCCACGGCCCTGATGTACGTCAACAGCAGCGCCATCTCCGTGGGCAGCACCAAGGTCAGCATCAGCCAGGGCGAGCTCAGCGCCGCCCAGAGCCTGGTGAAAACCTATATTGTCATCCTCAATACCCGCTCCACCCTGGAGGAGGTCATCCAGCAATCCGGGGTTTCCCGTACATACGAGGAGCTTCAGGAGATGGTCACCGCCGAGAGCGTCAACTCCACGGAGGTCTTTGGCATCACGGTGACGAGCCCCGACCCCGCCGAGGCGGAGCTGCTGGCCAACACCATCGCCCAGATTCTGCCGGAGCGGATCGCCTCCATTGTGGAGGGCAGCTCCGCCCGGATCGTGGACTACGCGGTGGCCCCCGCCGAGAAGGCCTCCCCCAGCCTGCGCAAGAACACGCTGATCGGCGCGCTGGCGGGCGCGGTGCTTGCCTGCGGCATCATTGTGGTGATGGAGCTGACGGACGACAAGCTCCGCAGCCCCGACGAGCTGGCCGCGGAGTTCGACCTGCCCGTGCTGGCGGTGGTGCCGGACCTGCTGTCCCGGAAGGGCGAAAAGTATTATTCCTACTATCAGGGCCAGTCCCGGCAGGAAAGCGGAACGAGGTAACAGCCCATGGGAAAACAAAACAGCCGGGGCTTTCGGCCCCTGTCGGCGGAGCAGCGGGAAAAAACCATCGGCCCCAGCCTGAGCTTTGCCGCCTCCGAAGCCTATAAGCTGCTGCGGACCAATCTGAGCTTCAGCTTCCCGGATCAGACCGGCTGCCGGGTCATCGGCATCACCAGCTCCGCCAGCGGCGAGGGAAAGAGCACCACCTCCATCAACCTGGCCTACACCATAGCCCAGGAGAACCGGCGGGTCCTGCTGCTGGAGGCGGACCTGCGGCTTCCCACCATGGCCAAATACCTGGGCGTGAAAACCGCGCCGGGTCTGTCCAACCTGCTGGCGGGACAGTGCGGCGGCACGGACATCCTGCAGCGCTCGGGCCTGAACAAGAATTTCTGGGTGGCCACGGCGGGGGATATCCCCCCCAATCCCGCGGAGCTTCTGTCCTCCCAGCAGATGGCCGCCACCATAGAGACCCTGAAGGGCTTCTTTGACGTGATCATTCTGGACCTTCCCCCGGTGACGGTGGTGTCCGACGCCATCGCGGTTTCCAAGCTCACCGACGGCATGGTGCTGGTGGTCCGCCAGAACTACTGCAGCCGGGCCCAGGTCAGCGAGGCGGTGCGCAAGCTCCGGTTCACCGGCAGCAGGCTGCTGGGCTTTGTGATGACCGGCTCCGATATGGCCAGGAAGGGCTACAGCAGGTCCTACTACCGGGCAAACGACGAAAGGCGCCATGACTGATTTTCACACCCACATCCTGCCCCGCATGGACGACGGCAGCGAAAGCGTCCGGGAGAGCCTGGAAATGCTCCGCCTGGAAGCACGCCAGGGGGTGGACGCCGTGGCCCTGACCCCCCATTTCTACCCCTGGAAGGAACGCCCCCGGGAATTCCTGGCCCGGCGGGAGCAGAGCTTCCGGCTGCTGGAGCCCCGGCTCCCCGGGGACTGCCCGGAGATCGCCCTGGGCGCGGAGGTATACTTTTTCGAGGGCATCAGCTTTTCGGAGGAGGTTCCGGCGCTGCGGCTGGAGGGCACGGAGCTCCTGCTGGTGGAAATGCCCTTTGAAAGATGGACCGAACGGGCGGTCGGCGAGCTGCTCCGGCTCCGGGACCGGGAGGGCATCCGGCCGGTGCTGGCCCATGTGGACCGGTATCTGCGGTTTCAGCCCCGGAATCTCTGGCGTCAGCTGTCCCGGGAGGGCATCGGGATGCAGGCCAACGCGGAGGCCTTCACCCTTTGGCAGACCCGGGGCTATGCCATGAAAATGCTGGAGCAGGGCTGGATCACCTGCCTGGGCTCCGACTGCCACGATTTGGTCCGCCGCCGACCCAACTGGGACCTGCTTCCGGAAAAGGTCCGCGCCTATCTGTAAGACTCTCTTCGGGAAACCGAAGATGCTTATAACTTTGAAAAGTGAGGTATGCACTATGAAAATGATTTCCAAGCTTCTGGCAATTCTCCTGGTAATCGGCCTGCTGGCGGCCCCCGTCTGCGCCGAGGGCTTCACCCCCAGCGTGGAGCAGAAGGGCGCCCCTGAGCTCGTGGCCGCTCCCGACGCCCCTGAGGGCGCCGCTGTGGCCATCAAGGACGCCGATGGCAACGTGGTGGCCGGCATCCCCGCCGAGGAGATCGTCATGACCTCCGTCGCCGACTCCGAGGACGCCCCCGAGGCCGTCAAGGAGGAGATGAAGGCCGCCTATGACTCCGTGGCCAACGCCGCTTCCCTGGCCGAGGTCGTTCCCGAGCTGGGCAAGGCTCTGGAGGACAGAAAGGCCGGCGTCAAGGCCGAGGACCTGGTGGTTCGTGACCTGGTGAATGTTTCCGTCTCCGAGGAGGCCGCCAAGAAGCTGACCGAGACCGGCAACAACGTGACCCTGAGCTTCAAGCTGGGCATGAAGCAGGACGACTTCCTGATGGTCATGTGCTTCGTGGACGGCCAGTGGGTCATCCTGGATGCCGACCAGGTGGAGATCCTGGAGGACGGCACTGTCAACGTCACCTTCCGGGAGAAGATCGGCACCATCGCCTTTGTGGTGGAGCAGTCCGGGGACTGATGATTCCGGATGAAGTATTCAAAACGGGTATTCGCGGCTCTGCTCGCGCTGGCGCTGCTCCTTGTGGGCTGCGCCTCCGGGCAGAGCCCCGAAATTACTGTCCCCACCGAAGCCGCCCCCTCCTCCGCTCCGGAGAATCCGGAGCCTGTGCTGCGGGAGGGCATTGAGACGGTGCTCATCATGGGCCTGGACAAATACGAGCGTCCGGAGGAAACCCTGGGCTACACCAACAAGCTCCAGGCGGACTTTCTCCTGCTGCTGGTGCTGTCCGAGGAGGAGGGCCGGGTGGATGTGCTCCACCTGAACCGGGACACCATGACGGAAATCCGCCGCCTGGGCATCGGCGGCGGCGCGGCGGGCACCTTTGTGGGTCAGCTGGCGCTGGCCCATACCTACGGCAGCGGAGGCTCCGACAGCTGCCTAAACGCGGTGAAGGCCGTGTCGAACCTCTTAGGCGGCATCAAAATCGACCACTATATGACACTGACCATGGACGCCGTGGGCATCCTCAACGATCTGGCCGGGGGCGTCACCGTGGAGGTGCTGGACGATATGACCGGGCTGGACCCGGAGCTTCAGAAGGGCGCCACCGTCACCCTGAAGGGGGACCAGGCCCTTACCTACGTCCGGACCCGGTACGGCCTGTCCGACAGCAGCAACCTCCACCGGATGGAGCTCCAGCAGCAGTATCTGCGGGGCTTCTATCAGCGGCTGGCGGCGTGCCGGCAGGAGGACCCGGATTTTCTGACCAGGGCCCTGGCCCGGGTCAACGATTCCTTTGTTTCCGACTGCACCGTGAACCAGCTGGACCGGCTGGCGAAGCAGGTGGGGGAACTGGAGCTGGGGGATTTTCTGACCCTGGAGGGCGAGGCCGTGGTGGGGGACACCTATATGGAGTTCTACCCCGACCCCGAAGCCCTGCAGGAAACCATCCTGCGCCTGTTCTATAAGGCCCCCTGACCCCGGCGCGGATAGTTGACAGTGGACAGTTGACAGTTGACAGTTAAGGAGTCCCTTCGGGACGATTTAAAATCGGATGATGTTACATTTCCAGATGAAATGAGGCGTTTTCTGACATTATTATTTCGTGTTAGTTTAAAACATTGGACCTAATCGTCAAATTGCCAAAAGGCCATCTTTGCGAAGAGAGCGGATTGGCAGAGCGGTATTCACATGGGCAA